>JAFUMF010000190.1 GCA_017482945.1 Lachnospiraceae bacterium | reverse complement strand
TGGGTTTGTACTGCTTTGGGTTCATCCGCATTTTCAGCACACAGCACACCATACCGTTCCCACGCAGAGGCGAGGATTGCTGTGTGTCTCTCGCCATACCGCTGATGAATCATCGTAGATATTTCATTCAAAAAAGAATTCTTCTTTTTTTCCATCCTCTTTCCTCCTTAAAGTAATTCCGCACAACAGAAGCATACCTCTTTCACTTTCTGCGCCCACTGTTCGGGGTACAGAACCAGCAATTCTTCGTGTTCCATATCGAAACGGTGGATGACCGGCTCCTTAAAGTGCTTTTGATATCGGTGCAGGTATTCCTCGCCCATTTTTGCGGCCCAGAAGCAATGCACCGTGGTGCCGGGGACGCAGATTCCGTTCTCCAGCGGCGTGATCAGATCAGAATAGAACTGGTTATCAATGCTCTCCCTTTTCATAAAAGGCAGACCGCCGTTTCCGATGCCGAACATAGCCATGAATTGATCCCGATAGGGCGTCCGTTTCTTTTCCATCAGACCTTGCAGCGCCTTTGGATATTCCCCGGTGCTGACGATCTTATGCAGCAAGGGGATGGCGATTTTACATTTTACCTTCGCTTTCCACACAGCATCCTGGTCAAGGTCAGAACTGCCCAAGATCGCATGGTCAATGTGGATGTTCTTTCTCTGCACCAGTAGACCTACAAAAGAACCACCCAGGGAACAGCCATACGCGGCACGGATCCGGCCGCCATAATTTGTTTTTATGTAGGTCTCGATCTTCTCTGTTTCCGTCAGCATATCAGGGAAAACTGTATCCTCTGTTTCATCGAAGCCGTCATAAGACACGCAGACTACATGGAAATCTTGCTTAAGCCTCGGGATCACTTCCCCGAAATTCCGCTTCCAGTGACAGCAGGTGCCGGGAAGCAACAGGATCACCGGAGCAGATTCATTTCCAAATGTATAGAATTTCATTTTGCCTTCCCCTTCCACAGCCCGATCATGGCATAAAAAAGTTAGATAAAACTAACCGAACATTCTAAAAAAAGTCGCCTGTGCGACATATGTCTTTATCTGAATAAAGTATAGCATATCTGCATCTTTTTTTCTACACGTAAAGCTAATATTTGTTCCTACAGAAAGAAAGGGCTCCCATTTGGCAGAAAATCACCTGAAATTGTGAACTCTACTACCGTTCGATTGTCATTTCTGGGGGTGTGGAGTACAATAAAGGCGAGGTGATGGGTCATGTATGAAATCGATAAAAAGAAATTTGGAGCTTTTGTGGCTCAGTTGAGAAAAGAAAAAGGATACACGCAAAAGGAACTGGCGGAGCAGCTGTTCGTTTCTGACAAGGCTGTGAGCAAATGGGAAACAGCAGTCAGCATTCCCGATACGACACTTCTGATTCCACTGTCAGAACTTCTGGGGGTCAGTGTGACGGAGCTTTTGATGTGCGAGCGGATGGAAAAAGCAGAACCGATCGATGCCGATCAGGTGGAGGAGCTTGTGAAGACCGCAATTTCTTATACAGAGGAGAAACCGTTAAGAGCGTATCATGTGAAAAGCAGCTGGCCGCTGATTTATGTTTTTTCACTTGTGATCGGGTGCATCGGCTTGGTGATAAATGGTCTGAACGGACCGATTGCGCCGACGGTTTTTACCGCAGTTCCTCTGGGCATGGTGTTCGGGGCATATTTCTGCTTCTTTGTAAAAATGAAATTGCCGAGATACTATGATGAAAACAAAATCTACGTGTACTATGATTTCGGATTTCGAATGAATATGGCGGGACTACGTTTCAATAATTCCAACTGGCCTTACATTGTCCGCGTGGTACGCATCTGGTCATGCGCAGTGGTGTCGTTATTTCCGGTGATCTCTACAGTCATGACGATCCTGAGCCCGGATTTTTGGATGTTTGCCAGTCTGTGGGTGTTTTTGATCGGCGGACTTGGCGGGCTGTTTGTACCGATGTATGTGGTTGGGAAGAAATATGAATAGAAGAGATGAAAGATAGCCGGTTTCTTTTTATTATGGAAACTGGCTATCTTTCAATTTTGCGTTATCTATTTATTCTTATAAATACTTCTCAACAAGACTGGCAAATCGTGGATGGTCTCGAAGGTAATCGCAATCGGTGGCTTGTTTTAGTTCTTTTACCAGCATATTGAGAAGATGGCCGGAGTTCGTAAACGGAATCTCCGGTGCCATGCGGTGAAAAAGTGGAGAGGAGCTAAAATCCTGAGGCGAAACCAGAACATCCAGCATGTGTTCGAGCAGTTCAATCACCCGGTCTGCGTCTTTCTCCGCCGTGGCGATCTGAAAAGGTCCAACATACCCGGAGTACTTCCATAAATCAAGAAGCTCTGTCATGTTGACCGCCAGCTCTGCCAGCTTCTCTGCAATCTCCTTTTTCCCGTCCTCCAACTCCACATCGATCAACTTTGCCATCAGCAACTGTACACGATTGAGTGTGAAAAAGAGATCACGCTCCAGTTCCAGGGCAGCAAGATCTGGTTTGTTCTGCTTCTGGTATATGGAGACTTGCAGGAGCATTTTGTCCGGAAGCGGAGCAGTAAGCTTCTTTGGGTCTTCGATCGTATCCAAGACATTTTGCGCCAGTTCCAGTTTCCCTTGTCTGATATAGCGGTTCACCATCATATAGTTGGCGCTGTTTTGAATCTTGCTGTCCGCGCTTTGAGTCAGGCGCGAATACCAGGAAGCGATTTTTTCATCCATTTCACTCTTTTCGATATCAGGTAACTGCGATTGAAGCAGCAGTGCATCCAGATGGATGGTGATACTGAGCATGAGCTCTTCGCTGTGTGGAAATTCGCGGAGTTTTCCCTCTGCAAGATAAAAGGCAGCGGTCAAGTCATTCTGAGCAGCGATGGTCAGTTCCTGACAAAACTGTCCGATTTCCTGTCTGGTCAAATCTTCATGAAAGCAGAATAGTGTATTTAAATCAACTTTTAGCAGGCGGGCAAGCGGAGGGAGCAGAGCGATGTCCGGGCTTGTAATACCTTTTTCCCATTTGCTCACTGCAGGCGTGGATACGCCGAGATAATCAGCGATCTGTTCTTGGGTTAATCCTAATTCTTTTCTTTTTTTCTGAATGACTAAATTCATAGGCATAACAGATTCTCCTTTGAGGTTAATCAAAAAGCTTTTTGTTATTTTTATTATAGCAACCGCCGATATCGGCTGCAATCGAGCAGAAGTTAAGGCGGACGATAGAATTTTAACACTAGGTTAATTTTTGCAAGTGCTAGCCTGACTTTTGGGGGATCGCTGTTTCTGGGTGAAAGCCATGGAAGGAGCTCTCCCGCATCACTCCAGTTCTGCCAGTTCCTTCAATTGTTCCAATTCCACAATTTTATATCCTGCAGGCGTTTTCCTTAATATCCCATCTTTCACGAACTCCGCCAGAACATACAGCAAATGCCGGTAAGTTACCCCGAGAAATCCGGCGGCCTCTGCGTGGCGTTCGCGATAGAGTCCGTTGTTTTCTGTGAGCAGGATAAAGGATGCAAGTTTTACTTTCAGAGGATAGGACTGATTTTTGGAATAATTGTAGGCATCACCGAGCGCTTTGTCACTTAAAAAATAACACAGGTGCTGTAAAAAGGTCACGTCATTGAGCAGCTTGCTGCGGCATGCGGCGATATCGATGGAAAAACAGAGGCAGGTGCTGATCGCAGTAACCCCGTAAGCCGGTTTGTCCCGGTCGAGCAGTTCCATTTCGCCGATGAAGCACGGTGCCTCCAGAAAATTAATGAGAGAAACGGTTCCGTTTTTGTGCGTGATCAACAGCTTGGCACGTCCGCTGAACATGTAATAGAGGCGGCCCGGTCGGTCACCTTCTTCTAATATAATGTCATCCGGGTCAAAGCGGACGATGGATGTATATGGCTGGATATCAAAGCCGAAATAGTCTTTAAATTGTGTGTTCTTAAAATATTCGTCCAGAGAATTCTGGGAGCGGATGTATTCCATCGTATCCTCCTATATTTATGTGAGAAATCTCATACTATTTTATCATGGTTTGCAGTATAATAAAAGAAAAAACAGGGGAGGGATTGGTTTGGAAGCGAGAAAATTATTGGACGCGCTCCTGATTGCAGAGCGTTTGAAGGATGCGACCCGCCATTGTTATACGACAAAAGGAAGACATGAGAGTGTGGCGGAGCATAGCTGGATGATGACGCTGATGGCGTTTTTTATGAGAGATGAGTTTCCGGAGGCAGACATGGACAAGGTGATCCGCATGTGTATCATCCATGATCTGGGCGAGGCGTTTACCGGCGATATTCCGTCGTTTGAGAAAACAAAGAAGGACGAGGATTTGGAAGAAGAACTTCTGGATTCGTGGGTGAAGACACTTCCGGCTCATTATGCGGAGGAAATGCAGGCGCTTTATAAGGAAATGGCGGAGAGAAAGACGCTGGAAGCGAAAATTTATAAAGCCATCGATGGCCTGGAGGCGGTCGTTCAGCACAATATTTCCGATCTTTCCACCTGGATTCCGAGGGAATATGAACTGAATCTCACATATGCAGATGATAAAGTGGAATTTTCCGATTATCTGAAAGTGCTGAGAGAGGAAATCCGAGAAGATACAAAGAAAAAAATTGAAGAAGGAAGATAGAACATGGCAAAAAGTTGCTCTTGAGATACCAGAAGGGAAAAATAGGTATCTCCAGGGCAACTTTTTTCTGGTGTTGCTTAAGAAACTTCTCCAACGTCAAATCGAAATTCTGCAATGTAAGTTTCCCCGTTCGGGCCGGATACAGTGGCATAAATCGTATAATGCGCCGGATATTCCGGAAGTGGAATTACAAAAGGTTCCTCTAGTTCGCCCTGGGAAATCGTGTAACTGGATGAGTGGTCCCAGGTCTCCACGAGAACCGTATATTCCGATACCAGTCCATGGGAGAACGTGAGGGCAGCCTGATATGGCTGATAGGCAGAGCCGAAAATGCCGGATGGAGACTCGTTTGCATATTCGGACTGGTACACGAGCGTAGTTTCACCGGCGCCTGTTCGCTTAAGGGTATCCAGGCTTGCGTAAATTCTTTTATCATAACGGGAACCGGCATCAGCCAGAGATACTTTCAGGGACGGGTATGCGAAAATTACCGTGTCCAGATACTCCCAGTCCACTCCATCAGGCAGATAATAAGATGCTCGTTCGGTGCCTTCGACTGTCCGGGCGGTCAGGCTGATTTGGTAATCAGATAAGAGGATCAATAACGTTCCTTCCGGTGTATCATAAGAAATCGTATACTGTCTCTCGTAGTCGTTGAATGTATATTCACCGGTGATGCGAGACATGGTCAAGCCGGCCATGTATTCGTAGAACGCTTCAGGATCGGTACACTCGTAGATGGTCGTGTGGGAATCGTTCATCCGCGAAACCTCTTTTAATGTATAGACGTCTGGGCCCTTTGACTCATAAATCAGCTCAGCCCCGGTGTTGAGATCATAAGCCAGGCCGACGTAACCGCAGCTCATGCAAAGAACGAAAAAGGCAATGGCAACAATGAATGCTCCGGACCTGCGGTTTTGTGGCTTCACAATATTCTTCAGGCGATACTGAAGTGCCTTCGCAGAAGCGGACAGGCAGGTCGTGAAACCGCGGTCGTCGCCAGCCGTATCCAGGATCAGATTGGCATACTGCCGTCTTGTGGCGTCATCCGCATCCAGCAGAACGGTCTCATCACAGCTCAGTTCCAGATCATCCGAGCTTTTTCTCATGGCAAACCACATCAGAGGATTGAACCAGCACATGGCCGTGCAGAAAACGAGAAAGAATTTTGACCATGCATCCTCACGCGCGATATGTACGATTTCATGGCGGAAGATCAGCTGGAGATCGCTCATGGAGTAGGAGCGGTCCGGAAGAACGACACGTGTGGTGCGCCGGAACAGGCCGATGGACAACGGTGTCGCAGTGTTCGGAGAGGTGACAAGCTTGAATTTCGGTTTTTTGATCCGTGCAAGCTTGATTTCACGATTCCATAAGTCCAGGATCTGTGGATCTGTGATTTCTGTCGAGTCTCTAAGAACCTGCGCCCGGAACCTCAGGTGCGCGGCAATGTTCCATATGAGAACAGCAAAAAAACCTACAAGCCATACAGCGGAGAGCGTCCACACAAGTGTTCCCGGCGCGCGGATCACAAACATCGGTTTTTCCAGTTCCATATAGTTTCTGTGGGTGATGTAGAGATAATTGGGAATCATCCAAAGCCATGCGCAGGCTCTTGCGCTGATGTATTTTCTTAATAATGGCAGAAGGAACATGAGCAATACATGGTACAGGCTTATCTGAATCAGGCTGCTGAAATAAATCGAGAGCGTTTCATGTGCTGTAATTGAAAATCCGCCCAAAGTCAGCCACAGGGTGGTGCTCAGGAGAAGAAAAAAAGGTAACATCCAGCCGGTAACGAGGGGAGAATATCTCGGAGTCGTCTCATCGCTATCGTCAGGGTCTCCTTCCGTGCGATGCATGAAAGAAACAGTCCTGGCAAAGCAGAAGCTGAGGAGTGCAGCTATGAATATTTTTAATCTCAGTTCACTGCTCATAGTTCATCCCTTTCCAAGAGGTCACGAAGCTCTGCGAGTTCCTCTTTGCTTAAGCCGCTGTCACAGAGAGCTGCGGCCGATTTTTTCGATTTTAACAAATGCCCAGATTGCCTGCATGACTTCCAATTCGGCATCCGGTAGTTTGCGGATCGGTACACTCATAGTGGAACCTCCTTTCTATTCTACAAATGTAGTATGTAATTATATTCTACAATTGTAGAATGAAGATGTCAAGAGAGAAGGAAGAAAAAGAATAACTGAACGGACAGTTGTCATAAGAAAAAATCTGTGATATGATATCATGAGGTTTTATCTGTCCTTTTGTTGGAGTGAGGGGATCATGTGGACGAGTTCCTGCTGCAGAAGGCAGAAATGATGTGAAGCAAAAGAAAAGAGGATGAATATGGAGAAGTATTTAATTGTCTGTCCGTTTCTGTTTTTATCAGGTTTTGTTGATGCGATCGCCGGCGGCGGCGGCCTGATTTCATTCCCGGCGTTTGTGCTTGCCGGTGTACCGGTGCATATCATCATCGGAACATCAAAGCTCGGTGCGTTCCCGGGTGCGATCGTTGCCATGCTGAGATTTGCAAAAAGTGGTTTTGTAAAATGGAAACTGGCAGTTCCGTGTGGTGTTGCCGGATTTATCGGCGCGATCATCGGTGCGCTGATCACACTGAGACTGGACGAGTCCGTTGTTGAGTCTATGATGTTCATTGTACTTCCGGTGGTAGCATTTTATATGTTCCGGAATAAGAATGCAGTCAGCGATGATGTGATCTCCGGACTTTCTGAGAAGAAAACATTGGTATTTGGTATGCTGGCATCTCTGGTGATCGGTGCTTACAACGGTTTCTACGGTCCGGGATGCGGAACATTCCTTCTGCTGGCGTTTACAGGACTTGTTAAGCTCAATACAAAAGAGGCAGCAGGAATTACAAAGGTGGTAAACCTGGCAGCAGACGTTGGAGGTCTTTGCGCATTTGCCACATTTGGTAAAGTGGATATTCCGCTGGGAATCGCGGCGGCCGTATTCTGTATGCTGGGAAGTTATTTTGGCTCCGGCATGGTTGTGAATAATGGCCAGAAGATCGTGCGCCCGGTTATTTTAGTTGTTCTTGCACTGTTATTTGCAAAACTGATCATCGGTTTTTAAGATAGAAAAAGGAGAATTGACATGAAGTGGAAGAAATTTACGTTAACAACAACGACAGAAGCTGTTGACTATCTTGGCAGCATGTTTGATGATATCGGAATCCAGGGAATGGAGGTCGAGGACAATATCCCGCTGACAGAGGCAGAGACCAAGGGCATGTTCATCGACATTTTACCGGAGCTCCCGCCGGATGAGGGCATTGCGAAAGTAAGCTTTTATCTGGATAATGACGACGATGTAGAGAGAATTTTAAGAGAAGTGAAAGAGGGAATCGAGGAGTACCGCCAGTTCGTAGACATGGGCGAGGGCACCATCGTTGCTTCTGAGACAGAGGACAAGGACTGGATCAACAACTGGAAACAGTACTTTAAGCCGTTCACAGTTGATAACATCCTGATCAAACCGACATGGGAGGAGATTCCGGAGGAGCACAAAGATAAGATGCTCATCCAGATCGACCCGGGTACTGCATTCGGTACAGGAAAACATGAGACAACTCAGCTTTGCATCCGCCAGCTTGAGAAGTACGTGACTCCGGGCGTGAAGGTTCTGGACCTTGGCACAGGAAGTGGTATCCTCGGCATCACAGCATTAAAACTCGGTGCTGACTATGTATACGGAACAGACCTTGATGAGAATGCGATTACTGCCGTTCATGAAAACCTGGAGGCAAATGCGATTCCGGAAGATAAATTTGACGTGATCCAGGGAAATATTATTGATGACAAGGCGGTTCAGGACGCAGCCGGCTACGAGTGCTATGATATCGCGGTTGCAAACATCCTCGCGGACATTATCATCATGATTCAGGAGGAAGTGCCGGTTCATATTAAGAAGGGCGGCATCTTCATCACTTCCGGTATTATTAATATGAAGGAGCAGGCTGTAAAAGATGCTCTTGCAAAGAATGATGCCTTCGAGATCATTGAGACCACATATCAGGGCGAGTGGGTTTCCATCACCTGCAGAAAGAAATAAGGGATCCTTATGTATCACTTTTTTACAGAAACGGAACTGTTTACAGAGTCCGAGGTGACGATCGTTGGCTCGGATGTGAATCATATTAAAAATGTGCTGCGCATGAAGCCGGGTGAGAAGGTCCTTGTGAGCGACGGCAAGGGAATCAATTATTTCTGTGAGCTGACAGAGATCGGTTCGGATGCGGTGAAAGCTGTGATTTTGCCGGACGAGGTGGAGGACACGGAGCTTCCGGTGGAAGTGGTCCTTTATCAGGGACTTCCGAAGGGCGATAAGATGGAGCTTATCATCCAGAAATGCGTGGAGCTTGGCGTCAGCCGCATCGTGCCGGTGGATATGGCAAGATGCGTGATGAAGCTGGATGCCAAGAAGGAAGGCAATAAGATCAAGCGCTGGTACGGCGTGTCGGAAAGTGCGGCGAAACAGTCCAAGCGAATGATCGTGCCGGAAATATCCGGTGTGATGAAATATAAGGCGGCCATTGAAGAGGCAAAGAATGCAGATCTGGCGATCGTGCCGTATGAGGCGGCCGAGACATTGAACGGTGCCGGCGGCATGAAGCTGACCCGTGAGCTGATCGGCGGACTGAAACCTGGTCAGAAATGCGCGATTTTCATCGGTCCGGAGGGCGGATTCGCCGATGCAGAGATTGAACATGCGCTGGCAAACGGCGTGCGCCCGGTGACTCTTGGAAAGAGAATTCTTAGAACGGAAACTGCCGGTATGTTTGTATTGTCTGCAATTGGTTTTGCCTTAGAAGAGTAGGATAGACCTGAGGGGAATCGACCCCCTGTCCGAACGTTCGGACGAAATAAGGAGATTTTTAGTAAAATGGGAATCGAAAAAAAAGAAGTATATTTTGATAATTCCGCCACGACACGCGTATTCGACAGCGTTCGCGACATCATGGTACAGGCCCTGATGGCCGACTACGGAAACACATCTTCCAAGCATATGAAAGGCGTGGAGGCGGAAGGTTATATTAAAACGGCAAGAGAAGAGATCGCCAAATCCTTAAAGGTCAAGGAAAAGGAGATCATCTTCACATCCGGCGGCACAGAGTCCAACAATATGGCTCTGATCGGCACAGCCATGGCAAACAAGCGTGCCGGAAACCATCTGATCACCACATGCATCGAACATGCATCCATCTACAACACCATGAGCTTCCTCGAGGAGCAGGGATTCCGTGTGACCTACCTTCCGGTGGACCACAACGGCCATGTTTCCCTCGATGCGCTTCGCGAGGCGATCTGTGACGAGACCATCCTGATCTCTGTCATGTATGTCAACAACGAAATGGGTGCGGTGGAGCCGATCGAGGAGATCGCAAAGATCATCAAAGAAAAGAAATCCAAAGCATATTTCCATGTGGATGCGATCCAGGGATTCGGAAAATATGTGATCCGCCCGAAAAAACTGGGCATTGATCTGATGTCTGTCAGCGCCCACAAGATCCATGGCCCGAAAGGTGTCGGTTTCCTGTATGTGGATGAGAAGGTAAAGATCAAGCCGATCATCTTCGGCGGCGGCCAGCAGAAGAACATGCGATCCGGAACAGAGAACGTACCGGGCTGCGCCGGACTTGGAATGGCGGTAAAAGAAATTTACAAGAACCATGAGGAAAAAATCAACCACCTGTATGCGCTGAAGGATCGCATGGTAAAAGGATTACAGGAAATCGATGGTGTGACCGTCCATGGTCTCACAGGCCGTGACAGTGCGCCGCAGATCGTAAGCGCCGGTTTTGAAGGCACCCGCGCGGAGGTACTGCTCCATGCGCTGGAGGACCGCGGAATCTACGTTTCTTCCGGCTCCGCATGCTCATCCAACCATCCGGGCGTTTCCGGAACATTAAAGGGAATCGGCGTAAAAGATTCTCTGTTAGATGCGACACTGAGATTTTCCTTTGGTATTTATAATACGGAAGAAGAAGTGGATTACTGCCTGGAGCAGTTAAAAGAGCTTCTTCCGATGTTAAGAAGATATCGCAGAGCATAATGAAATTCCGGCCAGAGGCAAATGCGTCTGGCCTTAGACCATCCACGGCAGAAGGAGTCTGCTTCGGATCCTATACAATTTGGAGGAACTATGAAATACAAGTCTTTTTTAATTAAATACGCTGAGATCGGCGTAAAAGGTAAGAACCGTTACCTCTTCGAAGACGCACTGGTAAAACAGATCAACCAGCGCTTAAAACGCCATGACGGCGGCTTCATGATCACAAAAGAGCAGGGACGTATCTACGCAGAAGCAACGGAAGATTACGATTTCGATGAAGTGATCGATGCGCTCCAGCATGTCTTCGGTATTGTCGGAATCTGTCCGATGGTACAGATCGAAGATAAGGATTATGAGAACCTGAAAGAGGAAGTTGCCAAGTACATTGACGAGGCATATGAGGACAAGAACTTTACATTTAAGGTGATCACCCGCCGTGCAGACAAGAACTATCCGGTGATCTCCGACCAGATCAACCGCGACCTGGGCGAAGTGATCTTAACAAGATTCCCGGAGACAAAAGTTGACGTTCACAACCCGGATGTGACACTTCACGTGGAAATCCGCCAGAAAATCAACCTCTTCTCCGAGACGATCCCGGGCCCGGGCGGCATGCCGATCGGAACAGCAGGAAAAGCCATGTTACTCCTCTCCGGCGGAATCGACAGCCCGGTCGCAGGATGGATGGTGGCAAAACGCGGCGTGACCATCGAGGCAACTTATTTCCATGCTCCCCCATATACAAGCGAGCGTGCAAAACAGAAGGTAGTGGATCTCGCGAAAATAGTCGCAAAATACACAGGCCCGATCAAACTGAACATCGTAAACTTTACAGACATCCAGCTCTACATCTATGACCAGTGTCCGCATGACGAGCTTACAATCATCATGCGCCGCTACATGATGCGCATCGCAGAGGAAATCGCGAAAGAATCCGACTGCCTCGCCCTCATCACAGGCGAAAGCATCGGCCAGGTAGCATCCCAGACCATGCCGTCACTTGCAGTAACAAACGAAGTCTGCGAAATGCCGGTAATCCGCCCACTGATCGCATTCGATAAGCAGGATATTGTGGATATTTCTGTGAAGATCGATACATTCGAGACATCAACATTGCCGTATGAGGATTGCTGTACAATCTTCGTGGCAAAACATCCGGTTACGAAGCCGAATCTTAAGAGAATTAAGAAATCGGAGGAGAAATTGGCGGAGAAGATTGAGGAGATGGTGAAGACAGCGATCGAGACACGTGAGATTGTTCGCTGTATTTAAGAAATGGGGATAGTTGAATCAACTTGGCGAAAGTCCGCGAG
>JAFUMF010000189.1 GCA_017482945.1 Lachnospiraceae bacterium | reverse complement strand
CTGAGCAGTAAGTGTAAAACAGATATGTTTAGGACCATGTATACAAAAAGGGGATGAAATACTCCTTTTTAGGATACATGGTCTTTTTATATTTTATCGGAGCGGAGGAATCTGGGGAGAACGGTAAAAGTAGTAGATGAATTTGTTTTAATATTTTGGAAACATCTCTTGAACAAATCCAAAACATACAAGGATTATAATGATGGCATAAGATGAACAAGACGTGAGAAAACTCGCAGTTAAGCCAAGATATGAAGTGATTGAATGATGAGGAGTGTACATGAAACAGATTTCTATTTTACTCACAAAGTATTCCGACAGGATGTCTAATTTTATTTACCATATTACCGGACGTGGATATACCCACAGTTCCATTGCGCTCGGGGAAGATCCGGAGGAATATTATAGTTTTAATTATCGTGGTTTCGCTGTCGAGACCATTGAAAAGCATAAGAAACGTGGGGTAAAAAACAGTCTCTGTTTTAAGATCCAGGTATCCGATGAAGTGTATGAAACGGTAAAGGAACAGATTCAGGCATTTCAGGCTAATCGAGAGGAGTACAGCTATTCCACGTTTGGAGTGTTTCTGTGTCTGCTCCAGATTCCATTCCGGTTTCATAAAAGTTATTTCTGTTCACAGTTTGTAGCAGAAGTCCTTTCAAAATCAGGAGCTGCAAACCTTACGAAAAGTCCGAGTTGCTATACACCGAATCATTTGATTTCTCTTCTGGAATCGAATCCTGGATATGTATGCGCGCTGGCAAATGTGATATAGGTGCATAAAAATTAAGTAGAAAGTGAGAATGTAAAAATGGCAAACAAATTAGTTGAAATGAATGAAAAAATCGAGAAGAATGTTGTTGGTGGTTATCAGAAAATTGAGGATACTGTAGTTGGTGGTTTTCATAAAATCACAGATAAGTTCGTTGGCAATTTCCTGACAAAAGAAGGCGAGACTGTAGAAGACGCAAAGGCAAGAATGAAAGACGAGCAGGAGAAGAGAGACGAAGCTGCCAAGAAGGAAATGGAAGAGAGAAACAGAGCTCAGGAAGAGCTTGTAAAGAAGAGCATCGAAGCAAGTCTGAATGCAGGTAAGAGATAAAAGAGATTGAATTTTACGGTTTAAAACATAGGGAGAATCTGCTAAAATGTGTTATGAACAGTTAGTTTTTCGTAATACGGAGGTGTGATGATGCAGGAGATTACATTCAGAATCGCAACAGCAAAAGAGATCCCAATGATCTGTGAATTCAGAGTTACCCAGTTGGCTCGCGGTGGGACCGTCGTGGTGGAAGGAATCGATGAAGAATTGGTTCGCTTCTATAAAGAATGTTTCGCCCAGGATATGATCTGCCAGATTTTCGCATATGAAAACGAAAAAGCAGTTGCAACAGGAGCGGTTCTGTTTTATTCATATCCACCGTCCCATGTCAATAAAACCGGAAAGATTGCTTATGTTTCCAATATGTTTACGGATCCGGAATATCGTAACAGAGGAATCGCGACACAAATTCTTAAATTATTGGAGGATGAAGCGAGGAAACGTGGCATTACCACAGCCAAATTAGGTGCCACACCGATGGGAAAGGCAGTATATGAGCACGCTGGTTATAAAGAGGATGCGCTTTATACGTTGGTGAAAACATTATAATGATAAAATGGGCTGCTGTAACTAGGGAGGCGTTACAGCAGCCCAACATTTTTTGCTATAAATAGCAAATTATAATGTCTTAGCAACCTCTCTCAAGATTTCCTGACACGGAGCCGGAAATCTGCCGAGGTGATCCGGACCAACGTTAAGAAGGTAATTGATACCCATGCCGTTGAGTTTCTGTTTAATCTCAGCAACACGTTTTGCATCTTTCCAGTCCTGGTCTGTAGCAAAGTAGCCCCAGCTGTGGTTCATGGTAGCAGCTGTTTCATAAAGACCATACGGAGACGGTTTGAAACCATCGATTTCGTTCATAAGAGACGGATCGAATTCCTGGTTTTCCGGCATGGAATCCGGAATTTCGTTATCGCCTAAAGAAACGTAGTCATATGCGCCGTTTCCAAGGCGGGAGTTAATGAGGCAGTTCGGCTGGTGTTTCTTAACCAGCTCGAAAATCCTGCGGCTCTGATCTTCTTTCAGAGTCATCGGCATATCGAACCAGATCAGGCAAAGCTCGCCGTAGTTTGTAAGGATTTCCTCGATCTGTGGGAGAATCTTGTTTTCAAAGCAGATGTCGAAATTCTTTTCCATTGTCTTCGGGAAATCCCAGTCATTACACCAAGCGTTGCCGGCATTCGGAATATGGTAGGAGTTGTATCCGCCACCGTGTGGCTCATGCCAGTCAAGGTCCTGGGAGTAGTAGAGACCGAACTTGAGGCCATGTCTTCTACATGCGTCAGCAAGTTCACCAATAACGTCTCTGCCGAACGGTGTTGCATCTACAACGTTGAATTTATCAACTTTGGAATGGAACATAGCAAAACCATCGTGGTGTTTGCTTGTCACTACAAAGTATTTCATGCCGCACTCTTTTGCAAATTTAACCCACTCGTCTGCATCGAAGAATACCGGGTTGAAGGCTTTCGCTAATTTTTCGTACTCTGCATTCGGAATACGCATGTGAGACTGAATCCACTCACCATATCTGTGTTTTGCTACTTTGCCATCGTATTCACCGGCGAGTAAGGAATAAAGACCCCAGTGGATCATCATGCCATACTGTGCTTCTTTGAACCATTTTCTCATATCCATAGATTTTTTCCTCCTTAAAGTAGAAGAATAGAAAGAAAAATGTATCTATTCTGATAGTAAGCAAAAATTCCATCGGCTGAAACCGGAAAGAATGTTTGGGAGAACCATTCAGTTAACGTGGACCGGAATGCATGCAGATGGACTTTTTGCTTGCCGCGATTTTGCATGGGCAGAGCGGTCAGGCAGTGCGCAAGCGAAATCGCAGAATATTTAAATCATGGGAAAATCCCGATGATTTAATTTTGAGTGTTTGTATGCCGACATCAGCGTCCGAAGGACATTTATGCCGGTAAGAATGTTTTAACAGCAAAGGAATCGAAGATTGCCTTTCTTGCTGTAGCCAGAGAGTCATACTCGCCGGCTGTTAACATCTGTGCAACGATATTTCCGAGAGCAGTTGCCTCGCCCGGACCTGCATATACAGTTTTACCTGTAGCGTTCGCAGTTAACTGGTTGAGGTACTCTGCGTTGGAACCGCCGCCAACGATGTTGATTGCCTCATAAGTCTTACCTGTGATGGATTCCAGCTCTTTTACTGTTCTTCCATAGCACTCAGCAAGGCTCTGGTATACGACTGTGGAAACTTCGCCCGGTGTTTTTGGAACCGGCTGACCGGATTTTTCGCAATAATCGCAGATTGCCTGGATCATGCTCTCCGGTGCGAAGAAATCATCCGCATCGACATCTACGCGGGACGGGAAGTCTTTTACCTCTTCCGCCATTGCGCAAAGCTCAGCGAAGGAATATTTATCATCATATTCATGACGAACAGACTGGATCATCCAGAGGCCCATGATGTTCTTTAAGAAGCGGTAGCGGTAGTCGTAGCCGCCTTCGTTTGTCAGGTTTGCTTTCTTGCTTTCTTCTGTACAGATCGCTTCTTCCAGTTCCACGCCCATAAGAGACCATGTACCGGAGCTGATGTATACAGTTTCCACGCCCATGCTCGGAACTGCCATAACAGCGGAGCCTGTGTCGTGAGAAGCCGGAAGAACTACCTGGCAGGAGAAGCCAACTTCTTCTGCAACTGCGTCAGAGAGACATCCGAGAACAGTACCCGGTTTCTTGATCTCCGGGAAGATGTGCTTCGGATAGCCTAACATCTCGAACAGTTCGTAATCCCAGTCTTTTGTAGCCGGATTCACTAACTGACCGGTAGTCGCGATTGTGTACTCAGCCGCTTTTTTGCCTGTCAGGAGATAGTGATAGTAATCCGGTGTCATAAGTAAAGTATCAGCCTGTGCTAAAAGCTCCGGCTGTTTTGTTTTAACAGCCATCAGCTGATAGATTGTGTTGTAGAGCTGCTTCTGGATACCGGTTCTTGCGTAAAGGTCATCTTCACTGATGTACTTGGAAAGTTCAGCGTCCATGCCCTGTGTACGGCTGTCGCGGTAACCAACGGTATTTCCGAGCTTGTTTCCCTCTTTGTCGAGGAGTGCGAAGTCAACGCCCCATGTGTCAATGCCCATGGAAACCGGAACCTTGCCAGCTTCCTTACATTTCTTCATGCCGGCTTTGATCTCTGTGATTAAAGCATCGGAATCCCAGCACTTATAACCGTCGACATCCTTCATTCCGTTGGAGAAACGATGGATCTCTTCCAGCTGTAATTTTCCATCCTCAATATAGCCGAGAATATGGCGGCCGCTGGACGCACCGATATCTACGGCAAGATAATAGTTGCTCATATTACCTCCATAAGAAAGGAAATTATTTGTTGTATTTCTTGTAACCCGGGTGTTTGCCTGTTACGCCGTATTTCGGTCTCATACCAATGAGAGTATCGATATCCTTCTTGGAGATCTCTTTTACGCCGCCGAGAAGATGAGCAGTAAGCTCGATCTTAGCCCAGAGCTCAAGGCTCTCCATACGGTAGTAAGCTGTGATCAGGTCAGCACCAACAGTAAGAGCACCGTGGTTCTCGAGAAGCATTACATCATGCTCCTGAAGGTACGGACGGATCGCATCCGGAACTTCCATTGTGGACGGTGTGCCATATGGTGTGATCGGAACGGAACCGATAGCGATAACGCTTTCGATCATGGAGTAGTTGTCCATATGTACGTGTGCTACTGCGAAGCCTGTTGCTGTCGGCGGATGAGCATGTACTACGGATTTTACATCTTCACGCTCTTTGTAGCAGCAAAGATGCATCTTTGTCTCGGAAGACGGACGATAGCCTTCTTTTGCCTCAAGGATGTTGCCATCAAGGTCGATAAGAACGAGCATATCCGGTGTGATGAAGCTCTTGCTGATACCTGTCGGTGTTGCAATAACTTCGTTTTCGCCTACGCGAACTGTGATGTTGCCATCGTTCGCTGCAACCCAGCCCTGCTGCCACATTCTATGGCAAATGTCACAGATCTGTTCTTTGATTTCCTGATATTTCATCTTTGTCACCATTCTTTCCCGGGGATCGAATTCCCCGATATTTTTGGGTAAAGCATATCAATGGGTTACGGACGGCGGTTGACCGCCGTCCTGGATTATTTATAAGTGGTTCTTACTTTTTGTAAAGCGGACCATATGTAGCACAAGCACGGTAGTCCTGACCCTCTTTGTCCATACCAAATGCATTCCAGCATGCCGGACGATAGATATCCTCTTCCGGAACGTTGTGCATGCAAACCGGGATACGGAGCATGGAGCACATTGTGATCAGGTCAGCACCGATGTGGCCGTAGGAGATAGCACCGTGGTTTGCACCCCAGTTCATCATAACCTCATAAGCTGTCTTGAATGCGGAACCTTCCTTGCCGTCGCAGCGCGGTGCGAACCATGTACACGGCCATGTCGGGTTTGTACGCTCCATGAGCTTATCGGAAACATCATCCGGAAGGTTTACAGTCCAACCTTCAGCGATCTGAAGAACCGGACCGATGCCTTTAACGAGGTTCATACGGATCATAGTAGCCGGCATCTCACATTTTGTTGTGTAATGGCTGGAGAATCCGCCGCCACGGAAGTTATCGAAGCCTGCTTCGCACCATACAGTAGCGTCAGTCATCTTCTTGATATCTTCGTCAGTTACTTCCCACCATCTCTTCATAACTGCATCGCCGTTCTCGTCTGTGCAAACGCCGGAAGCGTCGAGACAAGCAGCACCGGAGTTAAGAAGGTGGATAAGACCGTTGGACTCAGCAGCTTTGCCTTCTAATTTATAACCTGTTACGCGCTCTGTAGCTTCGCCGGACCAGTATGTACGAACGTCAGCGAAGATCTGTGCACGGTGTGTAAGTAAGCGCATCATAAGCATGCTCATGCCGTTGAGAACGTCGTTCTCTGTAGCGAGTGTGAACGGCTCGCGAGCGCCTTCGTAGTCGAATGTGGAGCTTAAGAGTGCCTCCGGATAGTCACAGTTCGGCCAATGGTCTGTCCACTGACGCTGACCCTGGAAACCACCTGCGATCGCATTGTGGCCAACTTTCTCCTCTACGAATGCATCCGGAAGGTTCGGGTTGCCAGCCATAAGGTCTTTGATGATGCAGTACATCTTAACAGTGAACTCCCACTGTTTCTCTTTTTCTTCAGCTGTAAATTTGATCTTGTGATCTTTGCCGAGGAACGGAACTGTCTCTGGGTTGTCATCACGACCCTCTTTGCAGTGCTCTTTTGTCCAAGCGAGTGCTTTCTGGTACTCTTCCTCGTTGTAGATGCCTTCTTCCATACGGCGAAGGATTTCAACTTCATCAACGGACTCAACACGCATACCGAAGTACTCTTCCATCATATCCTGATCGATAATGGAACCAGCGATACCCATACACTGGGAACCGATCTGGAGATAGGATTTGCCGCGCATTGTAGCAACAGCAACAGCAGCACGACCGAAACGGAGTAATTTCTCTTTTACATCCTCCGGAATCTCAGCTACCTGGTCAACGTCCTGAACTTCGTGACCGTAGATACCGAATGCCGGAAGGCCCTTCTGTGCATGACCTGCCAGAACAGCTGCAAGGTAAACAGCGCCCGGACGCTCTGTACCATTGAAGCCCCAAACACCTTTGATTGTCTGCGGATCCATATCCATTGTCTCAGAGCCATAGCACCAGCAGGAAGTTACGGACAGTGTGATAGAAACACCTTCCTTGCGGAACTTGTCAGCACAAGCTGCAGTCTCCGGAACACGACCGATACATGTATCAGCCATAACAACTTTTACCGGCTCACCGTTGGAGTAGAAAAGGTTCTCCTCGAAGAGCTTCTTTGCTGCATTTGCCATTGCCCAAACCTGCGGCTCAAGAGACTCACGCAGCATCATCGGACCACGACGACCATCAACGATCGGGCGGATACCGATTACCGGATAATCACCGACATATCTGTTCTTTGCCATAATAAATCATCCTTTCCGTCAATAGATTGACATACATTATTCTAGTAATACCATTTTACCATTGACGAGCCGCTATTTCTAGATATATAATTGCTAAAAATAGGATTATTTTCACTTTTTTTGAAAGGATAGGCATGTATACAACCAATTTTTATGAGAAAAAGAAACACGGAACGATGAAGTTTCCTGCCGCGTACTATTATGTGGCTCCCGGACATCCCCAATATAACATGCCGTTCCACTGGCATACAGAGTGGGAGCTGATCCGCGTAAAAGAGGATTTGTTGATTTTGCACATAGACGAGGAAGAAATTGAGGCAGAAGAGGGCGATATTCTAATGATTCGCGACAGTATGTTCCACGGCGGCGCGCTGACGGAAGGTACTTATGAATGTCTTGTTTTCGATTTTTACGGCCTGTTTCATGACATTGCTTCGGTCAAAGAATATGTGCGTCCGTTCTATCGGCTGAATTTACTGCCTCAGGTGCACTATAAATGTTCGGAATATCCGGAAATCTGCAAAATCGCAGCGGAGATTATGGATGCGAACTATAACTATTTTGAAAAAATGAACAATGATACTGGCTTTATGGAGGACGGCTGGAGGGAACTGGCCACCGTCGGCGGGCTCAGCCGGTTGTTTGGACTGATTCTGCACCATGGCTTATGTAAAGAAAATAAGATGGAATCGGTTCGCTCTACCCACAGGATCAGCAGGATCAAGAATGTTTTGGAATATGTTGAGAAGCATTATCAGACTCCGGTCACGCTTGGTGAGCTGGCAGAAGTGGCGGGGATGAATCCGCAGTATTTTTGCCGTGCCTTCAAGGAGATCACGATGCAGAGTCCGATGGATTATGTGATTTTTTATCGCTTAGAGCAGGCGGTCAAACTACTGTCGGCAACAGATCTGTCGGTCATGGAAGTGGCAATGGAGTGTGGCTTTAATGATTGCAGCTATTTTATTAGAGTATTTAAAAAGCAGAAGGGAATGACTCCGAACCAGTATCGGAAGTCGTTGAATTACACGGCATAAAGTGTGGGCGATGCTTCCGATGGCTGGGGAAAGGAGTTTCAGAAGAAACAGGATCGAAAGTACAAAACGAACATGAAAAGAGGGAACTCCAGAATCGGAATTCCCTCTTTATTGTTATGCATATGTTCAAAATTATCTGTCACAGAATTAGTGGCAAGCAAGAACGTCCTTGTAGAACTCGTCCATAGCTTCGCGTGTCGGGAATGTAGCAACATACATCTGGTTGCCCATAGCGCCGGAGAGAACATCCGGAATACGCTCTACCATCTTCATGCAGTGGCCGTACTTGTTCATGATGTCGTCATGGTTCATAACGAAGTTCTTGCCATCGCGGAGACCTGCGAATGCGCAGTACTGGTGCTCGCCAACTTCTCTTGTAGACTGGTCAAATGCGATCATGTCAGCCCAGATCTTGTAAACGTCTGTGCTGTGAGCGAAGTTGATCATATCCGGTGTGAAGCCGCCGCACGGACGCATGTTAACTTCAAGAGCCATTACATCGCCCTTCTTGCCAAGACCTTCGTGGTCAGCTAAGAGACGGAAGAACTCGAAGTGAACGAAACGGTTCTTAACGCCGAATGCTTTTACTGTGTCACGGCCTGCTTTGCGCATATCTTCCGGAAGCTCTTTTACGATGTAGTAAATGGAGTTGCCGTTTTCGTTAACTACGTCCATGATGGAGAACGGAGTTACGTTACCTGTCTCGAAGATCGGATCGCCGTTGGAGTCGATAATAGCATCGTAGGAGTTAACCTCTGCGTTAACGAACTCTTCCATAATATAGAGAGTATCGTCCCACTTCTCAGCGAAGAATTTCTGTAAATCTTCGTCGCAGCTTAATTTGAATGTGTGGGAAGCGCCAACACCGTTGTCCGGTTTTGTAACTACCGGGTAACCAACTTCTTTGATGAACTCGAGGCAGTTCTCGTAGTTGTCAACAAGGTGGTAACGAGCTGTAGCAAGTCCTGCTTTGTGGTAGAACTCTTTCATTTTGGATTTGAACTTGATACGCGGAATATCTTCTGTCTGGAAGCCGCTCATGATGTGGAACTCTGTACGTAACCATGCATCACGCTCTAACCAGTACTCGTTGTTGGACTCTAACCAGTCGATCTTGCCATATTTGAATGTGAAGAAAGCAACTGCACGGAATACTTCGTCGTTGTTTTCAAGGCTGCTTACTTTGTAGTACTCGTTGAGGCTGTCTTTTAATGCCGGATTCAGCTCGTCGTACGGCTGATCGCCAATTCCCAGTACGTTCATACCATTGTTCTTTAATTCACGGCAGAACATCCAATAGTTTGTCGGGAAGTTCGGTGAAATAAAAATAAAATTCTTCATAATGTGTTCCCCTTTTTAATAATTGAAATAATATTTTTTAACCGGCAGGCGGTTTTTAGTCTGCCAAATTTTAACGAAATTCTGAATCCCCAGATTATCTCTGGTAAAGCAGCCACGGTAAGTAGTGTACTACCTGTTTATACCACCACGGCCAGTCATGGTTTACGTCATGGCCCCAGTAGTCTACCCATGTGTTGATGCCGTTTCTCTTAAAGATCTCATCCAGCTTACGTGTTGTTTCCGGCTGCTCCCATGCACCCTGACCTACGCAGATTACGGATCTTCCTCTGTTGTAGAGGGATACATACGGATGGTGGTACGGCATATTGTCAAGATAGTGGATCGGAGAGTTCTCATAAATCTGTGCGTTCATGTAAGATCCGAAACCATAATCGGAAGTATAAATTCCGCTTAAAGCCATCAGGCTGTCAAAGTGCTGCGGGAAGCGATAGAACAGATTTACTGCATGAGTCGCACCTAAGCTGCAGCCGAACGGCATGATGCCCGGAGCTTCACTTGAGCCATTTCTCTCCATAGCCATTTTCTGAATGAACGGAACCATCTCGTTTGTAATATAACGCATCCACTCTTCGTGGCGGTTGATACGCCAGTCTGCGTTTCCGTTTTTGTCGGACCATGTTTCCTTGTCGATCGTATCGATCGCGAAGACCATTACCTGGCCGGATTCGATCCACGGGGACCATACCTCTGCCATCTTATAGCCTTCGAAGTCGAAGAAACGTCCGTCCTGACACGGGATAAAAAGTACCGGTTTGCCGGCATGTCCGTACACCTTGCATTCCATATCTCTGTTTAATGCAGGGCTGTACATCTTAAAGTACTGCATTTCCATGGTTTTTCTCCTGTTAAGGTTTTCTTTTCTTTTTTGTTTTGATTTTGTTTGTATTTTTTTATGTAAAATATAATTATGTCCGAAATTTATGCAGAGCATTTGAGCATTTGCTCTCGTTATCGCCGTTGTATATAAAATTGTGTGAATTTGGCGTTTTAAAGCCCTAAAGTGCTTGGGCATGGCTTTTGGACCGGTATGGCCGGTCCTTTAAAAAAATAGTTTCTTCCTTATATTATAGCAGATAATTTAGTCCTCGTCATCATAAAGAAGAGTACTCATGAAATAAGGGATCTGCTTTTCCCAGCAAGCCTCTGTGTGATCGCCGAACGGAACGACACGGCTTGTTAAAAATACGCGCTTCATTAAGAAGAGCGAAGTGACTCTCTGGAATAAGCGGGTCATACCCTGATGATTTCTCATCTCGATGGAACCGTAGTCCATATAGAGTCTTGTGTTTGGTTTGAGCCAGGAATTACGGATCATTTCCTCGATCAGCTCCGGATGAGTCCAGAGAGACGGGGAAAGAGCAGCAGCTCCGGAGAAGTACTGGTTGTACTCGGTGAGTGCGTAAAGGCTCATAAGTCCACCCATGGAACTGCCGGAAATGAAAGTGTGGCGGCGGTCTTTCAGGGTGCGGTAACGACGGTCAATTTCACGTTTGAAGACTTTTACATACCAGTCCATTGTGACTTTGCCGTAGCCGGTGATCGGTCCGGCAACCGGATCATCATAATCGAATGGAGCATACTCCATCAAACGGCCGAAATCCGGGTGGTGGTTACACTCGACAGCGGCGATGATCAGATCGGTGCCTGTAGCGTCCATATAGCTCTTCAGGCCCCAGCTTTTGCCATAGGAAGCATCTTCATCAAAGAAGAGGTTATGGCCATCGAACATATACAAGACAGGATAACGTCTGTCCGGGTCCTCATAGTAAGAATCCGGAAGATAAACATAAGCCCATCTTGTCTCCGGTCCGGTCGGAGCAGGAAAGGTAACTTTCCATTTCTTTACCATAATTATGTCATCTCCAATCTGCGTTATAGGTAAATATATGGAACTACTATATCATAGTTGAGAAAAAAAGGCAAGTTTTGTCATCATGTACTAAATTTAGAACGTAAATAACAAGAGAATAGAATGCAAAATTTATGCAAAGTGATGGAGGCAGGACTTTGCTAAAATAATTAACATATGTTTTGGACAAAAAAAGTTCACAATTTTTGTGCAAACAGGATAAAAACGTAACTTTTTGGGGAGAAGACTTGTTTATTCCGCCAAATGGAGTTATAATATAGTAGGTTGTTTTTATGGTATTTCATAAAGACATTTTTTAAAATTTATTTAAAAAGGGAAAGGGAGGTCCTACCAAAATGAAGAAAAAATTAGTATCTCTTGCTCTCGTTAGTGCTATGGCTTTAAGCGTAACAGCTTGTGGCGGCGGCGCTACAGAGACAACAGCAGCAGCTACAACAGCAGCAGCTGAGACAACAACAGCAGATGCAGCATCCGTTGCAGCTTCCAAAGAAGCTAAAGTAGAAGCATCCACAGCTAAATCCGCAGACAACGACATCGTTATCGCTCTTCAGGCTGACGCTACACACCTTGATCCGCACGTTTCCAGTAACGGTATCTCCAACCAGATTACAAACGAAATGTACGAGTGTCTGTTAGCATTCGACGAGGATACAAACGTTGTTCCGGCACTTGCTAAAGAGTGGTCCGTATCTGAGGATGGTAAGTCCTACACATTTATCCTCAACGAGGGTATCACATTCCACGATGGCGAGCCATTCAACGCTGAGGCAGTTAAGGCTGTTTACGAGCGTGGTCTTGCTGACGACAGCTTAACACTTAAGAGAACAATCGCTACTTGGGAAGGCGTTACAGTTGACAGCGAATACCAGGTAACAATTCACTTAACAGAGCCGAACAACACATTCATCAACAAGATCACACAGTTCAGAATCGTTTCTCCGAAGGCTATGGCTATGGAAAACGCATCTGACTACCTTGCAAAGAACTCCGCAGGTACAGGCCCGTTCAAACTTTCTGAGCGTGTTGACGGTGGTTACACAAAGATGGTTCCGAACGAGAACTACTGGAGAGAGGGTTCCACAGTTGATTCCTTAACATTCCAGGTTGTTCCGGAGGATGCAGCTCGTATCGCTATGCTTCAGACAGGCGAAGCTGATATCATCACACCGGTACCGGTAACAGACGTTTCCTTAATCGAAAACGATGAGTCCATCATCATCGACGTTGCTCCGGCAACTACATACAGATACGTAACTCTTAACACAGAGTGGGCTCTTCCGGATGGAAGAAAACCGTTCGCTGACAAGAGAGTACGTCAGGCTTGTAACTGGGCATTCGATAGCGAAGCTTACGCAAAAGTTGTATTCAACGGCTATGCAAAAGCTCCGACATCCATCTTCTCCGATTCCATTTACTACTATGCTGAGCAGACTCCGTACACAGCTGACGTAGAGAAGGCTAAAGCTCTTATGGAAGAGGCTGGCTTCGCTGATGGCTTCGACGTAGAAATCGTTGTAGATAACACAACAATCGAGCAGAAGGGTGCTACATTCGTACAGCAGCAGCTTTCCCAGATCGGTATCAACGTAATCTTACTTCCGAACGAGTCTACAGCTAACGCTGAAAAGACAAGTGCTCCGCTTGAAGAGACAACAGTTCAGATGTGGTATGTAAACTGGTCTTCCGGTTCTTACGAGGCTGACGGTTCCATGAGAAATATCCTTCATGGCGAGAAGTTCCCGCCGAACGGCTACAACACAGCTTTCTGGAACAATGCAGAGTTCAACCAGCTCCTCGACGATGCTTTAAAGATGTCTGATACAAACGAGATCGCTGAAGCTTATGCAAAAGCACAGGCTATCGCTTGGGAAGAGTGTCCGTGGATCTTCTTAGGTAACGATAATACAATCAATGCTTATAAGACCTACGTAACAGGCTTACAGTACAAACCGGGCGGAACAATGGTATTCAGAACAATCGGTTTAGAGCAGTAATATAAAATATCGAAACGGAGTAGTGCGAGCTACTCCGTTTCTTATCACACAGAAAAATCTTCTCCTGTGTGATAAGAAAACGCTCTGCGAGCGAAATTCTTTTTAAGACTAACAGGGAGGTAGTTTAATGGGACGCTACGTTGCTAGACGTTTATTAGAAACAATTCCGTTGATGATTATCATCTCAATTGTTGTTTTTATGTTCATTCATCTCATTCCGGGTGATCCGGCAAGAACACTTGCTGGTGTTGAGGCAACACCGGAAGAGATTGCAGCTATCAGAGAAGAATTAGGCCTTAATGATCCGTTAATCGTTCAGTATTTCAACTGGGTGAAGGATGCTCTCAGAGGCGACCTCGGCCGCAGCTTTAAGTCTAATCTTCCTGTAACTGAACTGATCTGGTCCAGATTCCAGTTCACGATCCAGTTAGTATTTGCGGGCCTTATCTGGGCTCCATTCGTAGGTATATTCATTGGTGTAATGTGTGCCATCAAGCGAGGCACCTGGGTTGACCTTGGCGGTATGTTATTCGCGATCTGTGGTCTTTCTGCTCCGGGTTTCTGGCTTGGACTTATGGGTATCCAGTTCTTCTCCGTTAAGCTTGGATGGCTTCCGTCCGGCGGCTTGGAGAGTATCAAGCACTTAATTCTTCCGTCCATGGTTATGGGTACCGGTATCATGGCTACACTTGCCAGATATTCCCGTTCCTCCATGCTTGAGACATTAAGAGAGGACTACGTTCGTACAGCACGTGCGAAAGGTCAGAGAGAGCAGATCGTTATGTTCCGTCATGCTTTCATGAACTCTCTTATTCAGGTAGTTACAATCCTCGGTTTACAGATCGGTGGTTTATTATCCGGTTCCGTTCTTACAGAGACTATTTTCTCTATCCCGGGTATGGGCCGTCTGTTAACAGACTCCATCGCTTACCGTGATTATCCGGCAATTCAGGGTATTCTGTTAATTTTCGCTCTTCAGTACGTTCTGATCAACCTGATCGTTGACGTATTATATGGCGTAATCAACCCGAAGATTCGTTACGATTAATTGAAAGAGGAGGATACTATGTCAAACACACAGAATGAACAGGCAAAAATCAATACCTCTTTTGAAGAGAATTATATTGATGAAAATATTAAAGTGTCCACTGACGGTAAGGTAAAGGCATTTGTTAAGAAATTCATGAAGAGAAAAACTGCTGTTGTAGCGTTTATCGTAATGATGTTACTGCTTGTCCTTGCAATCGTTGGACCGTATATTGCTCCGTATCCGGCGGAGGCATATGACTATGATAACATCCTTGCTGGCCCGAGTGCGAAACACCTTTTCGGTACAGACCAGTTCGGACGTGATATCTTAAGCCGTATTATGGCTGGTGCTCCGTTAACACTTGGTGTTGCTTTATCTTCCGTTATCGTAGGTGCAGCACTTGGTACAGTTTTAGGTCTTTTTGCAGGTTACTACGGCGGTTGGATCGAGATGCTCGTAATGCGTGGCGCAGACGTATTATTCAGCTTCCCGGATATCCTTCTTGCTATCGCGATCGTGGCTTGTCTTGGACCTGGTATCGTTAACGTATTTATCGCGGTTGCTGTCTTCACAGTACCGTCCTTCGCACGTATCATGCGTTCTGCAACTTTAGCTGTTAAAGGTTCCCTTTACGTAGAAGTTGCACGAAGCCTGGGATGTAAAGATGGAAGAATCCTTTTCAAACACATCTTCCCGGGTACAATCCAGTCCCTGATCGTAAACTTTACAATGAGAATCGGTTCTGCTATCATGGCAGCTTCTTCCCTGAGCTTCCTCGGTTTCGGTGCTAACGTAACTGACCCGGAGTGGGGCGCAATGCTTTCCCAGGGTAGAAGTTACTTAAGTACAGCACCGCACATGGTTTATCTGCCAGGTCTTGTAATCTTCGTTACAGTTCTTGCGTTTACCCTGTTTGGTGATGGCTTAAGAGATACTCTTGACCCGAAGATCAAGTAATTGATTGAAAAGATGAAAGGAGTCTAAGTATGCCACAAGAAGTATTACTTGAAGTAAAAGATTTACGAACAGAG
>JAFUMF010000188.1 GCA_017482945.1 Lachnospiraceae bacterium | reverse complement strand
ATATCACCCGGCGTTTGGGGGAGTAAGAGTTCCGCTTGCGCTCTGTGCAGTTTCCCTTTCCTTCAACCATCCGACTACCGGAAAACGCATGGAATTCTCCATAGAGCCATCCGGCGGAGCGTTCAGCAAATTCTGATTTTAACAAAATTAACCATGGCGAATAACAAAACGGATTCGGCTCATACTAAGTGATGTACAAAGGAAGTACAAATCAAAAAGCGGGTGAGTCCATGGTAAATCCTGGTAAGAAACTGAAGAAAATTTTAATTATATTGGGAATTACGGGGGCAGTCTATGGAGGATTCAAATATCTCCTTCCCCTCGTGATTCCTTTTTTGTTCGCTTACGGTGCGGCGCTTTGGCTCAGGCCTTCGGTGCGGTACTTTGAACGCAAATTTACATGGAAGTTTCGTGGGAAAACGAGACACATTCCGGCGGCAGCCATCGGAGCCATAGAAATGGTCCTGATTCTGGTGGTTTTAGTGGGCCTGGTCTATATTTGTGGAAACAGGATCTTTTCCCAGCTGGAGCGGTTCACCGCGTCCATTCCGCAGTGGCTTTCCTGGCTGGATGTCAGGCTGACAGGATTCTGCCGGGGACTGGAAACTGCACTGGGACTAAAAAATGACTACCTTGTCATGGTCGTGCGGGACATGATCGGAGAAGTGGGGACACTCATGAAGCAGTCCACCATGCCTGCGATCATGAACAACTCTGTGGAACTATTTTCCATGGTGATCAATGCTGTCATTTTTCTGGTGATCTTTTTTGTGGCGGTGATCATGATGCTCCAGGAGATGGATGAGATCCGGGAGTGGAAGAGCCGGTCCATGTTCCAGCGGGAGATCGCACTGATCGGGCGCAGGGTCGTGACTGTTGGAAGTGCGTGGCTGAAAACAGAGGCTGTGATCATTCTGGTGACATCCTGTCTTTGCACGGCAGGTCTTTTGCTGATCGGAAATGCCTATGCCCTGCTGTTTGGGATCGGAATCGGTCTTTTGGATGCGCTGCCGCTGTTTGGAGCAGGCGCGGTCCTGATTCCCTGGGGAATTTTTATGCTCCTTCAGAAACGGTGGATGGACGGAATCGTTTTACTGGGGCTTTATATCCTTTGTTATTTTATCCGCCAGATCCTTGAGGCCAAGATTATGGGGGATAAAATGGGACTTTCGCCTTTGGAAACGCTGATTTCCATGTACGTGGGTCTGCAATTGTTTGGAATTGCAGGGTTTTTGCTGGGACCGGTGGGCTATTTGATTATTGAGGATCTGGAGGAGCTTTATCGTTGACTTTATGATACCAGCATATTAAAATAGTGGGGATGGGAAAGTTTTACTGTGCGTGACCCGCGCACGAAAGAGAGGTAAGTTATGAAAATTTCAGAAGATAAATCCAACCGGATTCCGAAACTGATTCTGTTTGCCGGCGTGTTCAGCTGTTCTCTGTCTTCGGCATTTGTAAAATTAATGACGACACCAAGCAGTGTAACGGCTACGTACCGCCTTGGTATGGCGGTTTTGCTTTTGACACCGTATGTTCTTTGGAATAAAACAATCAGAAACGAGATCCTTTCGATGAGCAAAAAGGATCTGTTGTTCAGCGCACTGGCCGGAGTGTTCTTTGCGTTCCATCTGTATGTATGGTTCGAATCGCTTCGTTTCACGTCAGTGGCAAGTTCCACGGTCCTCTGTAATACGGAAGTAATCTTTGCGGCAATCGGATATATTCTCTTCTTCGGAAAGCGTTTAAAAAAGGGAGAACTTATTGCGATCGGAATTGCGCTTAGTGGCTCTGTGATCATTGCGACTGCGGATCAGAGCGGCGGCCATGGAAGTCTGTTTGGTGATTTTCTGGCGACTCTGGCGGCGATTCTTATGGCAGCATATACACTGATCGGTACCAGACAGCGTGACCATATCAGTACAACTGCCTATACATACGTGCTCTACATTGCGAGTTTGATTACTCTGATCGGTGTCGATATCGCGACAGGAACTCCGCTTCTGGGCTATGAGCCGATCAACTGGGTGTATGCGCTCTGCCTGGCGGTTTTCTGTAACCTGATGGGACATAGTGTATATAGCTGGAGCCTTAAGTATCTGAAGCCGACTTATGTAAGTACTGCAAAACTGGCCGGACCGGTATGCGCTACGATCAATGCAGTCTGGTTGTTCGGAGAGATTCCGGGCGTGGTTCAGATTCTGGGCGCGCTGGTAGTAATTGTGGGTGTTGCGCTGTACGCAAGACAGAAGGCAGACGAATAGAAAGATTGAACAATGAAAATACATATGGAACTAATCAGTCAAAAAATGCGGACCCTGGCTCCGGAATTGGATCCGCTGAGAATCGGAACCGGATGGACTCCGGAAGATCTTGCGAAACCGCAGGTCATGATCGAGAGTACCTTTGGTGACAGTCATCCGGGAAGCGGCCATTTGGATATTCTTGTGGAGGAAGTACGAAAGGGAATTGAAGAAGCGGGCGGCCATGGTGCCAGATATTTCTGCACCGATATCTGTGATGGCGAGAGTCAGGGAACGGATGGAATCAACTACAGCCTTGTGAGCCGTGAGATGATCGCCAACATGATCGAAATTCATGCCAATGCGACACCGTTTGACGCAGGTGTGTATCTTTCCAGCTGTGACAAAGGTCTCCCGGGAAACCTCATGGGCCTGGCGAGAGTGGATATTCCGGCGGTGGTCGTTCCGGGCGGAACCATGAATGCAGGACCGGACATGCTGACTCTGGAGCAGCTTGGCATGTACAGTGCCAAGTATCAGCGCGGAGAGATTGACGAAGAGAAACTGAACTGGGCGAAGTGCAACGCATGCCCGAGCTGCGGCGCATGTTCGTTCATCGGAACGGCGTCCACCATGCAGATTATGGCCGAGGCATTGGGACTGGCACTTCCGGGAAGTGCCCTGATGCCGGCAACCAGTCCAGATTTATTGCAGTTTGCAAGAAAAGCTGGCAGAAGAACAGTGGAAATGGCGACCGAACCTGGAATGAAGCCGAGCGAGATCGTGACTATGAAGAGCTTTGAAAATGCGATCTTAGTCCATGCAGCAGTGTCCGGAAGTACCAACTGCCTGTTACATATCCCTGCAATTGCCCATGAATTTGGCATTGAGATCACCGGCGACACCTTTGACAGACTCCACAGAAACGCCAGATATCTTCTCGATGTGCGTCCGGCAGGTCGATGGCCGGCCGAGGTATTCTATTATGCGGGCGGAGTTCCTGCGATCATGGAAGAAATCAAGGCGCATCTGCATCTGGATGTGATGACTGTGACAGGAAAAACGCTCGGCGAAAACCTGGAGGAATTAAAACGGGGCGACTTCTACGAACGCTGCGAGACATGGCTCCACGCGTTCAATGAGCGCTACGGAGTTGCTCTAAAAAAAGAAGACATCATCCGTCCGTATGACCAGGCCATCGGAACCGATGGAAGTATTGCCATCTTAAGAGGAAACCTGGCACCGGAGGGGGCAGTGATCAAGCACACCGCATGCCCGAAGGAGATGTTCAAGGCCGTTCTTACCGCACGTCCCTTTGACAGCGAGGAAGAATGCCTGGACGCAGTACTAAAGCACAAGGTCCAGAAAGGAGACGCAGTGTTCATCCGCTACGAGGGCCCGAAAGGCAGCGGAATGCCGGAGATGTTCTACACATCCGAGGCCATCAGCAGCGACAAAGAACTTGGCCGCAGCATCGCTCTGATCACCGACGGTCGTTTTTCCGGTGCATCCACCGGCCCGGTCATCGGTCATTGCAGCCCTGAGGCAGCGGACGGAGGCCCGATTGCACTGGTGGAAGAGGGCGATCTGATTGAAATCGATGTGATGGAGCGAAAACTGGACATCATTGGAATCCGAGGCGAGAGGAAAACGCCGGAGGAAATCGAAATGATTCTGGCTGAGAGAAGAAAGAACTGGAAACCGAGAGAAAAGAAATATAAAAAAGGCGTGCTCCGTATGTTCAGCGAACATGCAGTTAGTCCGATGAAAGGTGCGTACCTGGATTATTAACAAAGAATAAATTTTCTGTGAAGAATCATACCGCCATCTTGCATGAATACTTATGTTCATGTTAGAATGGCGGTGTTTTTCGTCTTTGGAAAAGATTTCATGTTGAAAGGAGACCTTTAATTGAATCAGACTGTGAAAAATTTCTTTATGTTAACAGTAGCTGGTATCATCAACGCGATCGGTGTTACCATGTTTCTTTCGCCGGTCAATCTCTACGATAGCGGCATTTCCGGCACATCCATGCTTTTGGACCAGCTGACCCCAGAAGGATTTACTTTGTCCTTATTCCTTATTTTACTGAATATCCCGCTCTTTTTATTCGGACTGAAAAAAGAAGGAAAAATGTTTACCATCAGCTCCATCTATGTGGTTGCCATATACTCTCTTGTTTCCTATTTGATTACATATGTGCTCCCGGTGGATGTTAGCTTCGCATCTCCGTTAGCAGAACAGGACCTGTTCCTCTGCGCGATTTTCGGCGGAATGATCTCCGGTATGGGAAGTGGTATGGCGATCCGTTTTGGCGGTGCCATGGACGGCATCGAAGTCCTTGCAGTTATTTTTGCGAAACGCCTCGGACTCTCCGTAGGTACCTTCGTCATGATTTATAACGTGGTCTTATATGTGATCATCGGCTGCCTGAAAGCAAGCTGGATCTTACCGCTTTACTCCATCGTGACCTACGCCGCTGCTCTGAAGACCGTAGACTTTATTGTAGAAGGTCTTGACAAAGCAAAAGGTGCCATCATCATCACTTCTAAAGCCAAGGAAGTCTGCAAGGCACTTTCCGATGAATTTGGCAGTGGCATTACGATGATTGATGCGAAAGGCTACTATTCAAATGATGAAAAGACCATGATCTATTTCGTTGTCAACCGATTCCAGATCGGACGCATGAGAAACCTTGTGCATGCAAACGACCAGCAGGCATTTGTTTCGATCACGGAGATTTCTGATGTGTTTGCAAGTAATTTAAAAGGAAAAAACTAGAATACGCAAATGTTGTGAGGGCATTCCACAAAAGTCATAAAATGACCTGTGGAATGCCCTCATTTTGTGTTAAAATTCAATTTGAAACTGTTTCATTTTCCTGTATAGCGTACTGGCGCTGATCCCTAAGTCCTGAGCGGTTTTTTTGCGGTTATTTTTATTT
>JAFUMF010000187.1 GCA_017482945.1 Lachnospiraceae bacterium | reverse complement strand
CAGGTATTTTCCAAGCACAGCGTGGACGGAGCTCAGGAGCTTGTTATTATTACAGGTTCCGTACTGGAAGATGATTTCAATAATGCGCTGATCATTTTACAGGGACTTTCTGTTGTGAAGGAAGTTTGCGGCAGAATTCGTGTTTATGGAGAATAAATTCGAAAAACGTAAGAATAATAATGTTTCATATAGAAAGGCGGAATTTTTGGAGATTCCGCCTTTATAATATTAAGAATGCACATGAATGAACATGTTAAGAGAGTGTTTTTTGGTAAAAACCTATTGATTTTGTACATCGTATCTAGTATATTATTGGTAGATTTAGACAGGGAGTATCGTACATGATTAAAATTGTAGTAGACGCTATGGGCGGTGATAATGCACCTGGAGAGCTTGTCAAAGGTGCGATTGAGGCTGTCAATGAGCGAAGTGACATCGGTGTCATTTTAGTTGGTCAGGAAGATGTCATTAAAAAAGAACTGGAGAAATACAAATTTAATAAAGACCAGGTAGAAGTTGCCCATGCAAGCGAAGTGATTGAGACAAGCGAACCGCCGGTAAATGCGATCCGCAGAAAGAAAGACTCCTCAATCGTCGTTGGTATGAATATGGTAAAGAAGGGTGAGGCTGATGGCTTTGTTTCTGCCGGCAGTTCCGGTGCCATTTTAGTTGGCGGTCAGGTGATCGTTGGCAGAGTCAAAGGCGTAGAACGCCCGCCGTTAGCTCCGTTGATCCCGACAAAGAAGGGATTCTCACTTCTGGTCGATTGTGGCGCCAATGTGGATGCGAGACCGTCTCATCTGGTTCAGTTCGCGAAAATGGGTTCCATTTATATGGAGCACATTGTAGGGATCAAGAATCCGAGAGTTGCGATCGTAAATAATGGTGCAGAAGAGGAAAAAGGAAATGCTCTCGTAAAAGAAACATTCCCGATGCTGAAAGAATGCAAGGATATTAACTTTATCGGAAGCATCGAGGCACGTGACATTCCGAGCGGTTATGCAGATGTAATTGTCTGTGAGGCGTTCGTTGGTAACGTGATCTTAAAGCTTTACGAAGGTGTTGCCCTTACTCTTGTCTCCCAGATCAAAGAGGGTCTTATGACCTCTCTTCGCAGTAAAATTGGTGCGCTTTTAATTAAGCCGGCATTAAAAGAGACTTTAAAGAACTTTGATGCTGCCAAGTACGGCGGAGCACCGCTTCTTGGATTAAAAGGTCTTGTGGTAAAATGTCACGGAAGTTCCAAATCCATTGAAGTGAAAAATTCTATTATTCAGTGTATTTCCTTTAAGGAGCAGGCGATCAATGAAAAAATTGCAGAATGTCTGGCAGTAAAGGAAAATATAGAAGAGTAAGACTAATTTTAAACAATTTTTAAATCAGAGAGGATGGAAATTATGGAGTTTGAAAAATTACAGCAGATTATCGCAGAGGTGCTTAATATTGATCCGGAAGAGATTACAATGAACACCACATTTGTAGATGATTTAGGAGCTGACTCCCTTGATGTATTCCAGATCGTTATGGGAATCGAAGAGGAGTTTGACATCGAAATTCCAACTGACGCCGCTGAGAAGATTGTAACTGTAGGCGACGCTGTAGAACAGATCAAAAATGCATTAAATTAGTCAATCCTGTGGAAAGAAAGGTGTCTCCCTGTGGTGACACCTGTTTTTCCATTTATAGGAATATGGTCGTTAGAAAGGTGAAAGTAATTTGGAAGCAAAGTTAAAAGAATTGGAAACAGTCATTGGTTATGAGTTTAAGAATCAGAGACTTCTTGCTCACGCACTTACCCATAGCTCCTATGCCAATGAAAAACATTGGGACAAGACCAAGTGCAATGAACGCCTGGAATTCTTAGGAGATGCAGTGCTGGAACTTCTCTCCAGTGATTTCCTTTTCAAAAACTATCCGTCCATGCCGGAAGGCGAGATGACAAAGCTGCGTGCCAGCCTGGTATGTGAGCCGACTCTGGCTTTCTGCGCGGAAGCGATTTCTCTTGGTGATTATTTACTTTTAGGTAAAGGCGAAGATCTGACCGGCGGAAGAAAACGTCCTTCGGTTGTTTCTGATGCGATGGAGGCAATGATCGGAGCGATTTATCTCGATGGTGGTCTTGCTAATGCAAAAGAGTTCGTTCATCATTTTATCCTGAATGATATCGAGCACAAACAGCTCTTTTATGATAGCAAAACTATCTTACAGGAGATTGTACAGGCGGAATTTAAGGACAGTCTGGTCTATGAACTGTTAAAAGAGGAAGGACCGGACCATAATAAGACTTTTGAGGTCTGCGTTAAGATTGGCGGCCGTGTCATCGGTCATGGTACAGGCCGGACGAAAAAGGCTGCAGAGCAGGTGGCTGCATACCACGGAATCTGCGAACTGAAAAAGTAATTAAAGGTGAACAATGTATTTAAAGAGTATTGAAGTACAGGGATTCAAGTCTTTTGCCAATAAAATCGTGTTTGAGTTCCATAATGGCATCACCGCGATCGTAGGCCCGAACGGCAGTGGTAAGAGTAATGTCGCCGATGCGGTCCGCTGGGTCCTTGGTGAGCAGAAGGTAAAGCAGCTTCGAAGCTCAAGCATGCAGGATGTCATCTTCGCCGGTACAGAGACGAGAAAGCCTCAGGGATTTGCATATGTGGCGATCACACTGGATAACTCGGACCACAAACTTGCCATTGATTTTGACGAGGTGACGGTTTCCAGACGAATTTACCGCTCCGGCGAGAGTGAGTATATGATGAATGGCAGTCCGTGCCGTCTCCGAGATATCCATGAGCTGTTTTATGATACGGGTATTGGCAAAGAAGGCTATTCGATTATCGGACAGGGTCAGATCGATAAGATCTTAAGCGGGCGTCCTGAGGATCGCCGTGAACTGTTCGATGAGGCGGCAGGTATTGTAAAATTCAAGCGAAGAAAAGCAATTGCCCAGAAAAAGCTGGAAGATGAAAAGCAGAATCTGGTGCGCGTCAGCGATATTTTGAGTGAGCTGGAAAAGCAGGTCGGCCCACTGGAAAAGCAGGCGGCTGCGGCGAAAGAATACCTTCGTTTAAGAGATGAATTAAAACATTATGATGTAAATCTGTTCCTGGCGGAGACAGAGACGATCCATAAAACATTGACAGAGCTTCTTGAGAAGGAAACGGCTGTTACTGGTGACATGGAGGACTCCCGCCGCGAGTCGGATCAGATGAAATTGGAATATGATAAGCTGTCTGAGGAAATTTACACACTGGACGGTGTGATTTCTGAAAAGCAGAATGCGGCCAATGAGGCATTGATTCAGGCTGGTAATCTGGAAGGACAGATCGGTGTCTTGAAGGAGCAGATCCGTGCTGAGGAGATGAATGCTGAGCATATCAAGAACCGTATCGCTGCGATCGAGTTTGAATTGAACGAAAAAGAGGACAGCAGAAGGCGCTACCAGGCCGAGAGAGACGCGATTTCCGGTCAGGTGGAGAATATGAAGGCGGCGCTGTCAAAAGCCGAGAGCGCCCTTACTGACGCGGCAATTCTTGTGGATGAGCTGGAGCAGGCCATCGAAGAGGATAAGGCTGCGCTGATCGAAGCATTAAATGAGAAGTCAACGCTCTCTGTAAAAAAACAGAGATATGTGACCCTTTTAGAGCAGGTCCAGGTAAGAAGGTCTGAGGTCGCTCAGAAGCTCTTAAAAGTAAAGAGTGATGAAGAGTCCTGGGAAGAGCAGATCAAGACTCAGGAAAATCTTCTGGAAAGCCTTGATGTGCGGATCGGAGAACTTTTGGATCTTGCAGACCAGCTGGAAATTGACGCAGATGCTGCGAATGAAGAAATCCAGCGGTTAAATAAAGAATTAAATAACAAACAACAGGAATATCACACAGCCTACACAAAGCTGGAATCTCTGCGAAACCTGGCTGAACGATATGACGGATATGGAAACAGCATCCGTCGTGTCATGGAATGCAGGGACAGGATCCGTGGGATCCACGGAGTTGTGGCTGATCTGATCGATGTTCCGAAGGAATATGAGATCGCGATCGAAACGGCACTTGGCGGCAGTATTCAGAATGTGGTCACAGATTCTGAGCAGACTGCGAAGCTTTTGATCGAGCACTTAAAGAAGAATAAGTTCGGACGTGCGACTTTCCTTCCGCTGACCAGTATTTCCGGCCGCGGAGGTTTCGAACAGAAGCAGGCTCTTAAGGAAAAAGGTGCCATAGGAATCGCTGCTGATCTTGTCAGTGCAAAAAGTGAGTACCATGAACTGGTACAGTACCTTCTTGGCCGCGTGCTGGTGGTGGATCATATCGACAATGCCATCGCGATCGCCAGAAAATACCGTCAGTCCATCCGCATTGTGACGCCGGACGGAGAACTGCTGAATCCCGGCGGTTCCATGAGCGGTGGTGCTTTTAAGAATTCCAGCAACCTGCTTGGAAGAAAACGTGAGATGGATGAGTTAGAAGAGGTATGCAAGAATGCGCTGATGGCTGTAGATGAGCTTCAAAAAGAGCTTGTTCTTCAGGAGAGTATTCTTGATGAAAAGACCTTCGATCTTACAAGAACAAACAAAGAACTTCAGGCCAAATACCTGGAAGAAAATACTGCAAGGATCTCTCTCGACCAGCTCCGTGAAAAGAAAGACGAGCTGACCGAATCTTCCACCGATATGAATCTGGAAAACAGACAGCTGGAAGAACAGATGAGCGAGATCAAAGCAAGCATTGCAGGTGTCTCTCTTGAAATGGAGAAGCTGGAGACTGAGAATGATGTGCGCAATAAGCGCATTGCAGATAACAGTGCAGCTCTCGAGACTGCGAAAGAGGAGAGAGAGGCTGCATCGAAAGAACTTTCGGAGGTGCAGCTTAAGGGTGCCGGTCTCAACCAGCAGGATGCCTTTATCGCGGAAAACTTAAAACGAGTGAAGGATGAAGCCGGACGTCTGATGGCAGAAAAAGCATCTCTCGGTGACGGTTCCGGAAACAGTGCCAATGCCGTAAAAGAGAAACTGGATGAGATCGAGAAGATGAAAGCAGAAATCGAGATAATCCGTGGACACGCTGATTCTTATAAAGAAGAGGCGAAGGCAGCCCAGGCGCAAAAAGAAGAGAAGACTCTCGGCCAGAAGCAGTTCTTCGAAAAACGGGAAGAACTTTCAGACCGAATCTCAAGACTTGATAAAGAGCTTTTCCGACTGCAGAATCAGAAAGAAAAGCAGGAAGAAAAACGTGATTCCTTCGTGGAGTACATGTGGAATGAATATGAACTGACCTATTCCACTGCAGAGGCACTAAAAGATGAAAGTCTTACCTCTGTGGCAGAAATGAGACGCCAGATCAATGACCGCAAGAACAGCATCCGCGCGCTGGGACACGTAAATGTAAACGCAATTGAAGATTATAAAGAGATTTCTGAGCGTTACACCTTCATGAAGACACAGCATGATGACCTCGTGACCGCCCAGGAAGCCCTTTATAAGATTATTGAAGAGTTGGATGCAGGAATGCGCAAGCAGTTCACAGAAAAGTTCGCGCAGATCCGCGCAGAGTTCGACCGGGTATTCAAAGAACTGTTCGGCGGCGGACATGGTACTCTGGAACTGGTCGAGGATGAAGATATCCTTGAAGCCGGAATCCAGATCATTTCCCAGCCACCAGGAAAGAAGCTTCAGAATATGATGCAGATGTCCGGTGGTGAGAAGGCGCTGACAGCGATCGCCCTGCTCTTTGCGATCCAGAATTTAAAACCGTCCCCGTTCTGCCTCCTGGACGAGATCGAGGCGGCTTTGGACGATTCCAACGTAGACCGCTATGCCAAGTATTTACATAAGCTGACGAAACACACGCAGTTTATTGTAATTACCCACAGACGAGGCACCATGGTCTCTGCCGACCGTCTGTATGGTATCACCATGCAGGAGAAAGGTGTTTCCACTCTGGTGTCTGTAAACTTAATTGAAAATGACCTTGATAAGTAGGGGGATTTCATGGAAGAGAAGAAAAAAGGCTTTTTTAGCCGGTTAGTAGCCGGCCTTAATAAGACAAGAGAAAATATCGTTCACAGCATGGACTCTATTTTCTCGGGATTTTCTGCCATTGATGATGATTTTTATGAGGAACTGGAAGAAACCCTCATCATGGGCGATATGGGCATCCAGACGACCATGGCAGTCATCGAAGATTTAAAGAGGACTGTGAAAGAACAGCACATCAAAGATCCGGCAGAATGCCGTCAGGTGCTTATTGACAGCATCCAGAAAAAGATGGACTTAGGCGAAAATGCCTATGAGTTCGAAAACAGAAAGTCTGTTGTCCTTATCATCGGTGTAAACGGTGTTGGTAAGACTACCTCCATCGGCAAACTGGCTGACCAGTTAAAGGACAGCGGTAAACGCGTGATCCTCGCTGCTGCGGATACCTTCCGTGCGGCTGCCATCGACCAGCTCGCTGAATGGGCGAACCGTGCCGGTGTTGAGATCATTGCACAGAAAGAGGGATCTGACCCTGCGGCAGTTATTTTTGATGCAATTTCTGCTGCGAAGTCCAGAAATGCAGATGTTTTAATTTGCGATACAGCGGGACGTCTTCATAATAAGAAGAACCTTATGGAAGAGCTTAAGAAGATCAACCGCATTATCGATAAAGAGTATCCGGAGGCGTACCGGGAGACACTGGTAGTTCTCGATGGAACCACTGGCCAGAATGCACTTGTTCAGGCAAGACAATTCATGGAAGCGGCTGAGATCACCGGCATCATTTTAACAAAATTGGACGGAACAGCGAAAGGCGGTATTGCGGTTGCGATCCAGTCTGAGCTGGGAATTCCTGTAAAGTATGTAGGGGTTGGCGAAAAGATTGACGATTTACAGAAATTCAATTCCCACGATTTTGTAAACGCATTATTCCAGACAGAAAACAAAGGAAAAGGAGAATGATGTTATGGAAATGAAAGAACTTGCACGTCAGAATTTTGATGAGGCTGCAGCCATCGTCAAAGAAGTTACACAGGAGACAAAGCTGATTTACAGCGAATTCTTAACAGAGAAGACAGGTAACGAGGTTTACATCAAACCGGAAAACTTACAGCGTACAGGCGCTTACAAAGTACGTGGCGCTTACTACACAATCAGCCAGCTCTCCGAAGAAGAGAAACAGAAAGGTCTTATTACAGCATCTGCTGGTAACCATGCTCAGGGTGTTGCTTATGCAGCAAAACTTGCTGGTATCCCGGCTACGATCGTAATGCCGACAACAACTCCGTTAATCAAAGTTAACCGTACAAAGAAACTCGGCGCAAACGTAGTTCTTCACGGTGATGTATTTGACCAGGCTATGGCTCATGCTTACGAGCTTGCTGAGCAGAATGGTTACACACTGGTTCATCCGTTCAACGACCTTCGCGTAGCTACAGGTCAGGGCAGTATCGCAAAAGAAATCTTAGATGAGCTTCCGGATGCAGATTACATCCTCGTTCCGGTAGGCGGCGGCGGACTTTGCACAGGTATCTCCACATACGCTAAGATGTTAAATCCGAACATCAAAGTAATCGCTGTTGAGCCGGCTGGCGCAGCTTGCTTAAACGCAGCATTAGAGGCAGGACATGTTGTGACAGTTTCCCCGATCAACACAATCGCAGACGGTACAGCTGTTCAGACTCTCGGTGATAAATTATTACCGTACATCAAAGAGAATATTGATGACATCATCTTAGTTGAAGATGCTGAGCTTGCACAGTGCTTCTTAGAGCTCGCTGAAAACCACAAGATCATCGCAGAGAACTCCGGTCTCCTTACAATCGCTGCATTAAGCCACTTAGATTGCAAGGGCAAGAAAGTTGTTTCTGTTATCTCCGGCGGTAACATGGACGTTCTTGTAATGGCAAACGTTGTACTTAACGGTCTTCTTCAGCGTGACAGAATCTTTACAGTATCTGTTATGGTTCAGGATAAGCCAGGTAAGTTAGCGGCTCTCACAGCTCTTCTTGGTAAGAACCAGGCTAACATCATCAAACTTGATCACAACGTATATGCAAACGTAAACCGTGCTGCAGGTGTTCAGGTAGTATGTACTCTCGAAGCATTCGGTACAGAGCACAAAGAGCAGATCATCGAAGCTCTTGAAAAAGAAGGTTTCTGCCCGAAGTTAGAGAAAACATCCAATATTTACATGTAATTTCTAAACAAGTTACATAGATGATTGACGAGGGGAGCCAATTGTTGGGGATTGGCTCCCTGCTTTTTAGGTACAAAATTAGGGGGGAAACTGTCTATGGGTAAAGATATCACAGAGACAGCTTTAGTAAATAATATAAAATTCTTTATCCGCTGGGCTCTTATTTCAGGTATCATGGGTGTTCTGTGCGGACTTGTCGGATCAGCCTTTGGTCATGGCGTACATATCGCTTCAGACTTTTTTGGCGCACATGATTTTATGTTGTATCTGATGCCGGTATCCGGTATCTTGATCGTTATTGTACATAAGCTGCTCCGCCAGGTGGGAAACAAAGGTACGAATGTGATTCTGGAGTCTATTCATAGTTCTGAAAGAATCAAAATTACAATGCTTCCTACAATTTTCATTTCTACGATTTTAAGCCAGTTCGTCGGTGCATCCGCAGGTAAAGAGGGTGCGGCGCTTCAGATTGGATCAAGTATTGCCAATCTGGTTGGTGATATTCTGAAATTAAACGAGAAAGATAAAAAAATCATTATCATGTGCGGTATGAGCGGCTGTTTTGGTGCAATCTTCGGTACACCGCTTGCGGCAACCATGTTTGGCATGGAAGTAGCAGTTATTGGTGTTTCGTATTATACTGCATTCATTCCTTGCGTTTTCGCTGCGTTCATCGGCGCGGAAGTATCCCATCTTTTCGGACTTCATGCAGAGACATTTACGATATTAAATATTCCGGAGTTTCAGCTTGAAACACTGATTTTCCCGGTTTTGATCGGTATACTGGGCGCAATTGTCAGCATCTGTTTTTGCGAATTACTCCATGAAGCACATAAAATTTATCACCATAAGTTCCACAATCTGTACGTGCGTATTATCGTGGCATCTGTGCTTTTTATAGCATTGACGCTTGTATTCGGCAGAGATTATTGTGGTGCCGGATTTAATCTGGTGGAGCAGGCAATGCACGGAGAGAGCCGTTATGAGGCATTTCTTCTTAAAATGCTGTTTACTGCTGTGGCATTAGGCGGAGGATTTAAAGGCGGTGAGATCGTTCCGACTTTGGCGATCGGTGCGACGTTAGGTTCAGCCTTCGGAAATATCATTGGATTTGAACCGTCCCTTTGTGCGGCATGCGGAGTCCTTGCGTTGTTCGTAGGTGCAACCAACTGTACGGTTGCAACACTGTTCCTGGGATTTGAATTATTCGGATTCGATGCTATGCCGTATTTTGCCGTAACGGTTGCGATCAGTTTTGCACTTTCCGGTTACTATGGACTTTATTCGAGCCAGAAATTTGCACATGCGACATCGAAGACGGAATTAAAACATTTGAATCATCATCCGCATCATCCGCATCATTCTCATCATGAGCCTGAGCATGTTAAGCTGAAAAAAGCCTGACAGTCATTAGATCTGACATACGGCTAGACGCTTTCTAAACATGGGAAGTTTGATCCTGAGTATTAAAAAGAAACACTTGACAAATATTTTTCGGGTGATATACTTGAAAACAAGTGAAAAATTCCAACACGTCGACAGGAAGAGTAGATTGTGTATAATGTCCAGAGAGAGGTACATTTGCTGAGAGTACCTTACAGGAGCACAGTTGAAGACCACCCTGGAGTGGCCCCTAATCGGGTCCGGTGATTCCGTTATAATCATAAATGAAGAGGTACGGACGCAGTTCCTTTGTCCGTGCAATCAGGGTGGAACCGCGAGAAGAATTTTCGTCCCTAGATATACGAAATAAGTGTATCTAGGGTTTTTTATTTTCACGAACATGCCCAACCGAATCAAATCAAAAGCAAGATTTGATTTCGAGTTGGAAGTTTTGTAATGAAAAAGGAGAATGGATTATGAAAATCACATTAAAAGACGGCTCTGTTAAAGAGTACGCACAGGCAATGGCTATCATCGACATCGCGAAAGATATCAGCGAAGGTCTTGCAAGAGTAGCATGTGTTGCCGAAGTAAACGGTGAAGTGGTTGACTTAAGAACAGTTGTTGACGCAGACTGCGAGCTGAACATTTTAACAGCAAAGGACCCGGCTGGTCTTTCCGCACTCCGTCACACAGCAAGCCATGTGATGGCTCAGGCTGTTCAGAGATTATGGCCGAACGCAAAGCTGGCAATCGGTCCGTCCATCGCAGATGGTTTCTACTATGATATCGATTTTGCTGAGCCGATTTCCGCAGAAGATCTTCCGAAGATCGAAGCAGAAATGAAGAAAATCATCAAAGAAGCTCTTCCGCTTGAGCGTTTCGAACTTCCGAGAGAAGAGGCGATCGCTTTCATGAAAGAGAAAGATGAGCCGTACAAAGTAGAGCTTATCGAGGATCTTCCGGAAGATTCCATCATCAGCTTCTACAAACAGGGCGATTTCGTTGACCTTTGCGCAGGCCCGCACGTAATGAGCACAAAGGAAGTTGGTAAGGCATTCAAGCTTATGAACCTTGCCGGCGCTTACTGGAGAGGCAGCGAGAAGAACAAGATGCTCACACGTATCTACGCAACTGCTTTCGGTAAGAAAGAAGAGTTAGACGCTTACATCACAATGATGGAAGAGGCGAAGAAACGTGACCACAGAAAGATCGGTAAAGAACTCGGCTTATTCATGATGAGCGAAGCAGGCCCGGGTCTTCCGTTCTTCCTTCCGAACGGTATGGTTCTTAAGAACACACTGTTAGAGTACTGGAGAGAGATCCACAAAAAAGCTGGTTATGTAGAGATCTCCACACCGATTATGTTAAACAGACAGCTCTGGGAGACATCAGGTCACTGGTATCACTACAAAGACAATATGTACACAACAAAGGTTGACGATGAAGATTTCGCGATCAAACCGATGAACTGTCCGGGCGGCGTTCTCGCTTACGCAAACGAGCCGCGTTCCTACCGTGACCTTCCGCTCCGTATGGGTGAGCTTGGTATCGTTCACCGTCATGAGAAATCCGGTCAGATGCACGGACTTATGCGTGTTCGCTGCTTCACACAGGACGATGCTCATATCTTCATGACAAGAGAGCAGATCCGTGATGAGATCAAAGGCGTTGCAAGCCTGATCGACGGCGTATACAAACTGTTCGGATTTGAGTACCATGTAGAGCTTTCCACAAGACCGGAAGATTCCATGGGTTCTGATGAGGACTGGGAGATCGCTACAGACGCTTTAAGAGGCGCTTTAGACGACCTTGGACTTGATTATATCGTTAACGAAGGCGACGGCGCATTCTACGGCCCGAAGATCGACTTCCACCTTGTAGATGCGATCGGCAGAACATGGCAGTGTGGTACGATCCAGCTTGACTTCCAGCTTCCGCAGAGATTCGAGATCGAGTATATCGGTGCAGACGGCGAGAAACACAGACCGATCATGATCCACCGTGTATGCTTCGGTTCCATCGAGCGTTTCATCGGTATCTTAATCGAGCACTTTGCAGGTGCATTCCCGACATGGTTAGCACCGGTACAGGTTAAGGTTCTTCCGATCTCCGAGAAGTACGAAGCTTATGCAAACAGCGTAAAAGCTGCTCTTGATGAGGCTGGCATCCGTGCTGAGATCGATATGCGTTCTGAGAAGATCGGATACAAGATCCGTGAAGCACAGATGAAGAAGATCCCGTACATGATCGTTGTTGGTCAGCAGGAAGAAGCTGATGGCACAGTAGCAGTAAGAAGCCGTTTCAAAGGCGATGAAGGTGCTTGTGCACTGGCTGATTTCATCTCCAATATCAAGGCAGAGATCGCTTCCAGAGTGAACCGCCCGATCGAAGTGAAAAAAGAGAACTAATATCTGATCTATCATATATGAAGAATCTGGCCCCGTATCGAAAAGTCGATACGGGGTTTTTCTATTCCTATGGTTAGTGAAAATTGACAAAAGAAATGTTAAAAACAAAACAAATAGAAACAACTTGACGAATAAATGATAATCAGTTATTCTATAATCAGATAAAAATGAAAATTTCATATGTCGGTTGATGAATCTGAGAGAGACTGTCCGGTTGGACGGCGCCGAAGGGGAAGTCGCGGTAAACTCTCAGGCAAAGGGGATCAGATTCGGACGACACTCTGGAAAGCCAATTGGCACCGAAGAAGCAAACTTTATAATCCTAATATGATGAAAAAGTAATCTTTCAGGTAAACAGACAGAGATGCACATGCAGTTACGGCATTTTTAATGTCTGTAATGTTTTGTGCGTCTCTTTTTTATCTACAAAGTCATCTGAGTGGTGAAAAGATCTGTTGATCGGTTCAATTGTCTTATCGCGACAGTTAAAGAAAGGAGAGGGAATATGGAACTGAAAACACCATTATACGAAAACCACGTACAGCACAACGGTAAGATCGTACCGTTTGCAGGCTACCTGCTTCCTGTTCAGTATGAAAAAGGTATTATCGCTGAGCATATGGCAGTACGTACAGAATGTGGTTTATTCGATGTATCCCACATGGGCGAAATTCTTTGCGCAGGTCCGGATGCAGAAAAGAACCTGGACTACTTAATGCCGAACAAAATCGCAGGAATGTATGACGGCCAGGTTAAGTACATGCCGATGTGTAATGAAAACGGCGGTATTGTAGACGATCTTCTTGTTTACAAAGTAAAAGAAAATTCCTACCTTCTTGTAGTAAATGCTTCCAATATTGCAAAAGACTACGAGTGGATGAAAGCTCATCAGTTCGGTGATGTAGTATTTACAAATATTTCCGAGCAGGTTGGCCAGATCGCTATCCAGGGTCCGAAAGCTATTGATGTTATGAAGAAACTCATGGCAGAAGAGGATCTTCCGAGCAAATATTACACAGCAAGATATGACGGCTGCATCGACGGTATGAAATTTGTGATTTCCCGTACTGGTTACACAGGTGAGCGTGGATACGAGATCTACCTTGCAGCAGAAGATACACCAAAAATGTGGGAACTTCTTTTAGAGACAGGTAAAGAAGAAGGCCTGATCTGCTGTGGTCTTGGCTCCCGTGATACACTTCGTCTTGAAGCAGGACTTCCGTTATACGGCCATGAAATGACAGACGATATTACTCCGTATGAGACATCCCTTGATTTCTTTGTAAAAATGGACAAGGAAGACTTTATCGGTAAGGCAGCGCTGATCGAAAAAGGCGAGCCGACAAAGAAACGTATCGGTCTGAAAGTAACTGGCAAGGGTATCGTTCGTGAGCATTGTGATGTTTACGTTGGTGATAAGAAAATCGGCGAAACTACATCTGGTACAAAGCTTCCGTACTTAAACGGCGCATATGCGATGGCGATCATCGATGCAGAGTATACAGAGTTTGGCACAGCTGTTGAGGTTGACGTTAGAGGACGCAGAATCCCGGCAGAAGTTATGACTTACAATTTCTATAAGAGCAAGAGATAATATAAAATATTTTAAATCAGGAGGATTAAAACTATGACACATCCAGCAGAACTTATGTACAGCAAATCTCATGAATGGGTAAAATTTATCGATGAGACAACAGCACTGATCGGTCTTACAGACTACGCTCAGGACGCTCTTGGTGATTTAGTATATGTAAACCTTCCGGAAGAAGGCGACGACGTAACAGCAGGCGAGTCCTTCGCAGACGTTGAGTCCGTAAAGGCAGTTTCTGACGTATTCTCTCCGGTATCCGGTACTGTTGCTGAAGTAAACGAAGAGCTCATCGACGCTCCGGAAAAAATGAACGAAGATCCGTACGGTGCTTGGCTGATCAAAGTTGAGAACATCACAGAGAAAGAAGAACTGTTAACAGCAGAAGAGTACATCGAGTTCTACGAGAACGAAGAGGCTTAATTAACGAAATCTGTTTGAACAAACAGGAAAGGAGACAGCGCTATGGGATCTTTTTTACCAAATTCTGAGCAGGAACAGCTTCAGATGTTGAATGAGATCGGCTTTAACAGCTTTGAAGAGCTGTTTGGCCATATCCCGGAGCAGGTTCTTTTGAAAAACTTAAACCTTGCTGAGGGCATGTCCGAACTGCAGGCAATGGATCATATGGAAGAGCTTGCAGACAAAAACGTAAAATTCCGCCACATTTTCCGCGGTGCCGGCGCTTATAATCACTATATTCCGGCAATCGTTGGCAGTGTAGTAAACAAAGAGCAGTTCGTAACTGCATACACACCATACCAGGCTGAGATCAGCCAGGGTATCCTTCAGTCCATCTTCGAGTACCAGACAATGATCTGCGAACTCACAGGAATGGATACTTCCAACGCATCCGTATACGATGGTTCCACAGCAGCAGCTGAGGCAGTTGCAATGTGCCAGGAGCGTAAACGCAACGTTGCTTTTATTTCTGAGACATCCAATCCGGAGACAATCAAAGTTATCAAGACTTACTGCTACGGCAATGGTATTGATGTAGTTATGGTTCCGGAAAAAGATGGTTTAACAGATGCAGAAGCTCTGAAAGAAGCAATGGGCGCATCAAGTGCATGCTTCTATGTACAGCAGCCGAACTTCTACGGAAATATTGAAGATTGTGACGCACTGGGCGAGATCGCTCATGCTGCAGGTGCTAAATTCATCATGGGCTGCAACCCGATGTCTCTGGCAGTATTAAAGACTCCGGCAGAATACGGCGCAGACGTTGCAGTTGGTGATGGTCAGCCGCTTGGTCTTGGACTTGCATTCGGTGGTCCATACCTTGGCTTTATGGCAGCAACTGACAAGATGGTTCGCAGACTTCCGGGCAGAATCGTTGGTGAGACAGTTGACCGTGATGACAAGAGAGCTTACGTACTGACATTACAGGCAAGAGAGCAGCACATCCGCAGAGAGAAAGCAAGCAGTAATATCTGTTCCAACCAGGCACTTTGTGCACTGACTGTTGGTGTATATCTGTCCGCAATGGGCGAGCAGGGACTTACTCAGGCTGCAGAACTTTGCGTATCCAAGGCTCATTATCTGCAGGGTGTATTAGCTGAAGCTGGTTTACAGCCGAAATACAACCACCCATTCTTCCATGAGTTCGTAACCGTATCTGACGTGAACTCCAAAGTAATTCTTGAAGCACTCGAGAAGAAGGGAATCCTTGGCGGTTATCCGTTAAATGACAAGGAAATCCTCTGGTGTGCAACTGAGAAGAATACAAAGGCTGAAATGGATCAGGTTGCAGCAATCGTAAAGGAGGTGTGTGGTTAATGAAACTGATTTTTGAACGTGGCAAAGAAGGACAGGCTTGTACATTAATGCCGGCATGCGACGTACCGCAGGTTACATTAGCTGCCCCGAAGCGTGAGAAGAAACTCCACCTTCCGCATGTATCCGAAAATGAACTGAGCCGTCACTACACAGAACTCGGCAAGCAGGTTCACGGTGTGAACGATGGTTTCTACCCGCTTGGTTCCTGTACAATGAAATATAATCCGAAGGTGAACGAGAAGGCAGCTGCTCTTCCGGGATTTACAAACGTTCACCCGTTACAGCCGGCACACACTGTTCAGGGCTGTATCGAAGTATTAAAGCAGACACAGGAGATGCTGTGCGAAATTACCGGTATGGATGCAATGACATTACAGCCGGCAGCCGGTGCACACGGTGAATTCACAGGTCTTCTTCTGATCAAATCTTACCATGAGAGCAGAGGCGATGTAAAACGTACAAAGATCATCGTTCCGGACTCCGCTCATGGAACAAACCCGGCAAGTGCTACGATGGTAGGTTACGATATCGTTAACATTCCGTCCGCAGCAGATGGCTGTGTTGATATTGAAAAATTAAGAGAAGCTGTTGGTGAGGATACAGCTGGTCTTATGCTTACAAACCCGAATACAGTAGGTATCTTCGATAAGAACATTCTGGAAATCACTTCCATCGTTCACGAAGCAGGCGGTCTCGTATACTACGATGGCGCAAACCTGAACGCAGTTATGGGTGTTGTTAGACCGGGCGATATGGGATTTGATGTAATCCATCTGAATCTCCATAAAACATTCTCCACTCCGCACGGCGGCGGCGGCCCGGGAAGCGGACCGGTTGGTTGTAAGTCCTTCTTAGCACAGTTCTTACCGGGACTTCAGCCGGTTGAAAAAGACGGTGCTCTGAGCCTTGTAGCTCCGGAAAACAGCGTTGGCAGCGTAAAAGCATTCCACGGCAACTTCCTTGTAGTTGTTAAAGCAATGACTTATATTCTTATGCTTGGTAAGGAAGGAATTCCGGCTGCAGCTAAGAATGCGGTTCTCAATGCTAACTACATGATGAACAAGTTAAAAGACATCTATCCGATGGCTTACGATACTGTTTGCATGCACGAATTTGTAATGTGCCTTGAAAAGATGAAACATGACATCGATGTTTCTGCAATGGACGTTGCAAAAGCACTCTTAGATTACGGCATCCATCCGCCGACAATGTACTTCCCGTTAATCGTACATGAGGCACTGATGGTTGAGCCGACTGAGACAGAGAGCAAAGAAACTCTGGATGAGGCAATTGCAGTATTCCGTAAGATCTACGAAGATGCACAGGCGAATCCGGCAGCAATGCATGAGTGTCCGGTTCATACTCCGGTAAGAAGACTGGATGAAGTACGTGCTGCAAGAAAACCGGTACTTCGTTATACATTTGAATAATTAAAACGAAACAGAGGCGTGATGCAATGGTTACGAGGTTAAGTGCGTATATTACTGACAATGTTGACCCATACAAAAACCTTGCCATTGAGGAATTTCTGACCTTTCACGTTGAACCATCCGAATGCATTCTGTTTTTGTGGCAGAATAAGCATACGGTGGTGATCGGAAAGAACCAGAATGCCTGGAAAGAATGTAACGTTCACAAACTGGAAGAGGACGGTGGACATCTTGTCCGCCGTCTTTCTGGTGGTGGGGCAGTGTTCCATGATTTGGGAAATCTCAACTTCACATTTTGTGTAAGAGAGGAAGACTATGATGTGGACCGCCAGATGGATGTGATCCTCCGGGCAGTCAGAAAACTTGGGATCGACGCGATTAAAACAGGAAGAAATGATATAACCGCAGACGGAAGAAAATTCTCCGGAAATGCATTTTACAAATCGAAAGGATGCTGCTATCACCATGGAACGCTCCTTGTAGATGTGGATCAGGGACAGATGCAGAAATATCTGAATGTTTCCCAAGCTAAGCTCCGTTCAAAAGGAGTGGATTCGGTTCGGTCCAGGACAGTGAACCTGAAAGAATTAAATCCACAGCTGACGATAGAGCTCCTTAAAAAAAGCCTGATCGAGGCATTGGGCGAGGTGTATGGCATGTCTGCATCCGGTGAGATGACGGTTCTGCCGGTTACTCTGATTCCCGATGAACGTCTTGACTGGACGGAGATCGGTGTAAATGAAGAAAAGTTTTCTTCCAAGGACTGGAAATACGGCAGAAAAATCCCGTTCGAACACTCCATGACACAGCGCTTCACTTGGGGAGAAGTTGAGATTCATCTTCATGTGACCGGCGGAGTAATAAAGGATGTTATGGTTTATTCGGATGCAATGGAGCAAGATCTTTCAAAACAGATCATGGATTCCTGGCGCGGATGTTCCTATGATTTAAAAGAATTGACTGTTTCGCTGGATGCGATCAATTTTGAATCCGAACTGGACCTGCAGATCAAGCAGGACATCGGAAGTTTACTTAAAACTCAACTATCAGCCTGAAGGGAGGACTGGTACTGAATGGATAATCAGTTCAAAGTGGTAATTATCGGCGGCGGCCCGGCCGGCTATGAAGCTGCCATCGAATCTGCAAAACTTGGCATGAAAACTGCGCTTGTTGAAGCAAGAGAGCTCGGCGGAACATGCTTAAACAGAGGATGTATCCCGACAAAGACAATTCTGCATTCCGTAGATCTGTATGCAGAAATGAAAAAGAGTGCTGAAATCGGTATTCATGCCGGTGAAGTAACATATAACATGGAAGAGATCCAGAACCGTAAAGAAGAAGTGCTTACACAGCTTCGTACTGGTATTCAGGGACTTATGAAAAAGAACAAAGTAACTGTATTCCAGGGGAAAGGTACCATTCTGGATGCGAATCATGTACAGGTGGCAGGAGAGGAAACTGTTGTATTAGAGGCAGAAAATATCCTGATTGCTACCGGATCCGTTCCGTCTGTACCGCCGATTCCGGGCGTACAGTTACCGAATGTACTGACCAGCGATGAAATGCTGGATAAAAAGGATGTTTATCCGAGCCTTACCATCATTGGCGGCGGCGTAATCGGTATGGAATTCGCAGCGATCTACAGCGAACTTGGCTGTAAAGTTACTGTAGTGGAATTCCTCGATCGTATCCTTGCGAATATGGATAAGGAAATTTCCCAGAGCCTTAAGATGCTTCTTAAGAAGAAAGGCGTGGATATCTTTACAGGTGCACGTGTAGAAGAGATCGTTGAAGGCGAAGAAGGCAAGCTTGTTTGCCGTTACAGTGAAAAAGAGCAGATCAAAGAGGTTGTTTCTGATGGTATCCTTGTTGCTGTAGGACGCCGTACCAATACAGAAGGTCTCTTTGGCGAAGGTTTTGCACTCGATATGGAGCGTGGACGTATTCTTGTTAATGAAAACTATCAGACAAGCGTTCCGAATATCTACGCAGCAGGTGATGTGATTGGCGGAATTATGCTCGCTCATGCAGCAACCGCTGAAGCAATCAATGCGATCATGCACATCGCAGGAGAGAAGCCATTATTTAACATGACCCAGGTTCCGGGCTGTGTATACACAAATCCGGAAATTGGTAACGTTGGTATTTCTGCAGACGATGCAAAGAAAGCAGGTCTCAGCGTGATTTCCAAGAAATATCCGATGTCTGCAAATGGTAAATCCCTGTTATCCAACCAGGAGCGTGGATTTATTAAAATTGTTGCTGATGCAGAGACCCATAAGATCCTCGGTGCTACCATGATGTGTGCCCGTGCGACTGACATGGTGAGCCAGTTCGCAACTGCAATTGTAAATGGACTGACAATTGAGCAGATGGCGGCTGTCATTTATCCGCATCCGACATTCAGCGAAGGAATCAGCGAAACTTTAAGAAGTTAATATTGCTTGAATTCGGTGCCGTCACAGTCTTAGGCTGTGGCGGCATTTTACTTGGTGAATGTTAAGAGTTACGATATCCTTTATTTGGCTGCAATGTTTGAAAAAGTGGAATTGATAAGATATACAATGAATCAGGGGCTGCCGAGGCAGTTCCTTTTTTGTCACAAAAGTGATATAATGAGCGTAGTTGATAAATTAGTACTTGGAGGAGGGAGCAATATGGAAGACACACAAAAACGAGTAATCAAGGATAGTGGAAGTACCACTGAATTTTCAACCGGTGCACATCGTGATGCAAGAACCGGAAAAGGAAGAATTGATCTGATTCCATTGGAAGTTGCTTCTAAGCTTATGGATGAAGATTCCATCTTGCAGAGTGTGAGAGAATTCCAAAAGGATGGGAATACGGAGCATTTATATGATGCACTTAGGAATTTTTGTGATCGATATTATGGTGGCGTGATGGAGACAATGCTTTTAGAGGTTGGAATCCATTATGAAGAAGGAGCCAATAAGTATGGTGCCAATAACTGGAAAAAGGGAATGGATACCTATATCTACATTGATTCTGGCCTTCGTCATTATCTGAAGCATAAACGAGGAGATATGGATGAACCACACGACCGCGCTTTTGTTTGGAATCTGTTATGCTGCATTTGGGAAGAGAACTATTCAGAAAGAGAGTAGCACATGAAAAGAAAGGCGGAATCGCTCTGATTGCAGCTTTAGGAGTCAAAAATCAGAAAGGAATCATCATCTATGTCAAATAAGAGAACGAAAACTTTTTATATTTGGAATGTCCTTTTGTTTATATGTGCGATGATTTGTTTAGTATGTTACGACTTATATCGCGGTTTATGGCTGAAAGGACTGACCAGCTCCTGGTTCGTGCTTCTGGGATTGGTTAATTTCATCTATGCACGAAAAATGAAACTGGAACAATCACGCAGCTTGGTCTTAATTGAATTGGGGCTTTTCTTCGGAATGTGCGCGGATGTATTGCTGGGAGTTGAGTTTATCCTTGGAATTTTGTTCTTTGCGCTGGGACATGTGTTTTATCTGATTTCCTTTTATTCTCTGGAGAAATTCCAGCGGAAAGATGTACTGATCATTGCCCCGATCGCAGCGGTTTCTCTTTTTGTAGTGATAGGAACTCCATTTATTCGAATCGAAGATCCCTTCATGAAAAAACTGCTGATGGGATATGCCGTTATCATTGCATGTATGTTGGGAAAAGCGATTTCTAATGTAAAGAAAAGTACTTTTAGACGGCTGATTTTACTTGGTAGTGCAATGTTCTGGTTTTCCGACCTGATGCTGGCGATCAATATGTTTGGAGACGGGGGACGCATCACATGGATTCTTTGTTCTTACACATACTGGCCGGCGCAAAATATCCTTGCGCTTTCACTGTTTCATTTTGTTAACGAGAATATTCAGAAAGATCGTGCGATATCGATCGTATGAGACATTGAGCGCTTGGCACAGAAGCGCAGCGAAAATCATAGAACATAAGCAAAGAGCAGGCTGCAAGACCTGCTCTTTGTAATATCGTCGTTATCAATATCATCTTTATTAATATTTTCTATCGGTATCCGTTGAAGAATCGGATCCTTCAAATTTCTTTTCCTGATCAAGAGAAACGTTCACTCCGGACATGATTTGGTTTACTTTTTTTCTTGCTGCTTTTTTGCGAATGATCAGAAGAACTACAAGCGCAATTGCAAGGACCGGAATCCAGATTGGGCTGGAGGAAACGATCCAGACGAACATGTCAACGGAGGATTCTTTCATGTTTTCAATATTGCGTGAAAGACCTTTTTCAATGCGCTGACCGATGGATTCAGGTTCCATTGGCGTATAAACCTTCACTTCTTCAATATCGATATGAATCGTACTATATTCTACCTGATTATCGTAAAGTCTTAATCGTGACTCCATGGATTCTAACTCATATCGGATTTCAGAAAGACGTTCTTCCAGGGCAATGATCGATTCGAGAGTATCTGCCTTCTCCAATAATTCAAAAATCCGCTCTTGCTCGATGGTCAAGGATTTCTTTTTGCTCTCCAGATCGCTGTATTTGAGTGTTACATCGGTGGTAGTCTCTGACTTATTGGTGACATTTCCACTGGATTCTACCGAGGAAACAAATTGATCGAGACTCGTACTCGGAACACGGACTGTCATGAAGGCATGTCTTCGAGAATAATCACTCTGCATGCTTTTTCCGGAAACATCGGATTGCTCAATATAGCCGGAGAGTGCTGCAATCTGTTCCTGGAGCTTTGTAAGTAAATTGTCAAAATCATCGGTCTCTACATAGAGATTGACAGTACGGATCAGTTTTCTTCCTGTATTCTGCGGAACAGAAACCTCGGAATTTCCGGTCAGGACATCTCCGCTTTCAAATTCCTCTTCAACGGCTTCTTCTTTGTACATAACAGCGCGCGTATCAGCGGCGGTTTCAACAAAAGCAGCGGCGGCAGTAGTCTCCATCACATATGTATCGGAGCTTGCAGAACCTCCGCATGCGATCAGTGAAAGAACCATCATCAATAGAAGATAAAACAACTGAACTTTCTTTTTCATAATATTCCTCCTCCCACAAATCAAATTCTCTATCTATAACGTATCATAAAAAAATAACACAATCAATAAAAGTAATGAAATATTCAGAATATAGGGAGAAAATTAAGAAAAATGTCAAAAAGATTGATGGGAGAGAAGAAGTGAAACCAACTGAAAAGGAGCGGATACTGATCTACATTTATCAATACCCGCTCCTTAAAACATTTCGTTCATTGGATAGTTACCTCGTTTTATTAGTTTCGTTTTTGTTTTTCATCTATTTAAATTTAAATAGTGTAGTACTTTCAACTACTTTTGATAATACCCTCAATTATCATATTTTTTAATTTAAATTTTTATAAGTTGACATTTATAAAAATTGTTTCCTGAGGATAACTTAATATTTCTTTGGACCGTACCTCTCTTTCTTTCATTTTCGTTTTTTTATATGTTTTTGTTTTGTTGTGATTATATTAGCACATAACAAAGTGGTTGTCAATACTGATTTTAAAATATTTCAAAAATAATTTGGACTTATCTAATAAAATGTGTTTTAATTGTGCATATTTCAGATAATATTATAATAATTAGAAAAAACTACCAGCAAGGGTTGACAAGTAGAAATCATATGCTATAATAGGAATAGTTACTAATATCTGCGCAGCGAGACAAACTTTCTGCAAAGAGAACGTCAAATAAAACAGGAATCAGGCACTGACATGAGGATTCGTTCCAAATGATAAGGCAATTACCGGAATACTATATACTCGGATCGATTGATGGATATCGTTTTCGTTTGTGAATATTCATCGAAAGAATAAATCCGGGAATATCTGCAGAAGATAATGTCAGTGCGCCAATAGAAGGCGCATTTTTTATTTCAATAGGAGCTGATAGATATGATTGATATTGGAAACAAAAATCAGTGGAAAGAACTACTTTTGACAAAGGATGAGAAGATTCTTGAAGAACTTTATGCTTCGGCCAGGGAGATTCAGAAAGAACATTATGGAAATAAAATCTTCGCACGTGGGCTGATCGAGTTCACCAATTACTGCAAAAACGATTGTTATTACTGTGGTATTCGCAGAAGCAATCGAGAGGCATGCCGGTACAGACTTACAAAGGAACAGATCATGTCTTGCTGTGACAGTGGCTATGAGCTTGGATTTAGGACTTTTGTTCTTCAGGGCGGCGAAGATGGTTTTTATACGGATGAACGGCTGGTTGATATTGTGAAAACGATCAAAACGGCTTATCCAGAATGTGCAGTTACACTTTCCGTCGGTGAAAAGAGTCGGGAATCTTACCAGAAGTATTATGATGCAGGAGCAGATCGTTTCCTCTTAAGACACGAGACTGCAAATCCTGATCATTATCGAATTCTTCATCCGGAGGAGATGTCCTGCGAGAATCGGAAACGGTGTCTTTGGGATTTAAAAGAAATCGGTTATCAGGTGGGTGCAGGTATTATGGTTGGCTCTCCTGGGCAGACGGTGGATCATATTTTAGAAGATCTTGAGTTTATGAAGGAGCTGGAGCCGGATATGGTCGGAATCGGACCGTTCCTCCCGCACCATGCGACTCCATTTGCAAATGAGAGCGCCGGAACCGTGGATATGACCGTGCGAATTCTTGCGATCACAAGACATTTGCTTCCGAAAGTTCTTCTTCCGGCTACAACAGCACTTGGAACGCTTGACCCGGTAGGAAGAGAAAAGGGCGTTCTTGCGGGCGCGAACGTTGTGATGCCGAACCTTTCACCGGAAAATGTGAGGGAAAACTACTTATTATATGATAACAAACTCTGCACCGGCTCAGAGGCGGCAGAGGGACTGAAGATTTTAAGAAACACAATGGAAAAAATTGGCTATGAGATTTCGCTCGATCGCGGTGACCGGGCAGGAAGAGAGGTTAGAACATGGCATTAAATCAGACTCCGGCTTCGGAGAGAATCCATATTGGCTTTTTCGGACGCAGAAATGCCGGAAAATCCAGCGTTATGAATGCAGTGACAGGACAGAATCTTGCGGTGGTATCCGATGTAAAAGGAACCACAACGGATCCGGTCTATAAGACCATGGAATTGTTGCCACTTGGACCGGTCATGGTGATCGATACACCAGGTATTGATGATGAGGGTGAGCTTGGCAAGCTTCGTGTGATGAAGAGCCGCCAGGTGCTCAATAAGACCGATATTGCAATTCTGGTTGTTGACGGATCAGAGGGAATGAAAAAAGAAGATCTGGAGATGCAGGAGCTGTTCGTTAAGAAGAATATTCCGTATCTGGTGGTATTCAATAAGGCGGATCTTGTCGGTGAAAGAGCAGAAGATACAAGCAGTGATCTGGCACATGTCATGAGAGTCAGCGCTCTTACCGGAGAAGGAATCCAGGAACTGAAAGAAAAAATCGGTACCATGAAAAAGGCTGATGAGGAACGTGATCTGCTGGAAGGTCTCGTAAAACCGGGCGATATGGTCATTCTGGTGACACCGATCGATAAGGCGGCACCGAAAGGACGCCTGATCCTGCCGCAGCAGCAGACGATCCGTGCACTGCTCGATCATGGTTGTATGACAATGGTTGTGCGCGATACAGAGCTTGCTGATGCGCTGAAAAAACTTCCTGAGAAACCGGATCTTGTGATCACAGACAGCCAGGCATTTGGAAAAGTGTCGAAGATCGTTCCGAAGGAGATCCCGCTCACATCATTTTCTATTTTATTTGCCAGATACAAGGGAAATCTTGAGCAGGCGGTGGCTGGTGTGAGTATGCTGGACCATATCGAAGCAGGAGATAAGATCCTCATTTCCGAGGGCTGTACCCACCATCGTCAGTGTAACGACATCGGAACGGTAAAGCTTCCAGGATGGATTCGTGACTACGTGAAGAAAGACGTGGAATTTTGCTTTACATCTGGAGGGGAGTTCCCGGAAGATTTATCATCTTACAAAATGATCGTCCACTGCGGTGCATGTATGCTCAATGAGAGAGAAATGAAATACCGCCAGGCATGGGCAAAGGACCAGAACATCGCCATGACAAATTACGGAATTCTGATTGCTCATGTACACGGAATCTTAAAGCGCAGTGTGGAACCATTCCCGGCGATTGCAGCGCTTCTTGACAACTAAAAGTGGGAATACTTACAAAAGATAACGGATAAGAGGATTGATTTCATTGAAAAATAAAGAAAAGCGGCGTCGGATCAAGACTGGAATTGTGATCCTGCTCTTGTTAGCCGCATGGCAGGTGGCTTCCATGTCAGGAATCTGGAGCGCCTATGTGCTCCCATCACCGGCAAAGACCGGCCGGGCGCTGTGGGTCATGATTGAAAACGGGGTGCTGTTTCAGCATATCATGGTAAGCTTTAAGCGTGTTCTTGAGGGATTTACCATTGCATTTGCACTTGCGTTTATTGGCGGAGTGATCGCATACGGGATTCCTTCCTTAGAAGAGTTTTACGGTGATGTTCTTGAGTTTATGAGAAATGTACCACCGATCAGTCTCATTGCTCTGTTGATTTTATGGTTTGGCATTGGTGAAGTGTCAAAAATCATCATCATTGTACTCGCATCATTTTTCCCGATGTACCTGAACATCAGCAAAGGCTTTGTTTCGACTGACCATAAGCTGCTGGAGGTTGGTTCGGTGTTTGGTCTGAACCGATGGGAGACGTTTTACCGGATCGTTCTGCCGGCGGCGATACCGGATATTCTTGTAGGCATGCGTGTAGGTCTTGGATATAGTTGGAGAGCCATTATCGGAGCCGAGATGATCGCGGCGTCGAAGGGCCTTGGCTATCTGATCCTCGATGCACAGCAGATGTCAAGATCCGATAAAGTCATCGCAGGAATCATTACTATCGGCCTGGTGGGAATTTTAAGTGACTGGCTGTTTAAACTTCTGATAACGAAGGTCATCCGACGAGAAATGACAGGACAGGCGTTGCCGAACAGCGAAAACGAAGCGGTCAATACCGGGAGATAAGAGATATGGAAATTCAAAATTTATGTAAAAGCTACCAGGTCTCCGGCCGAAAGCTGGATGTCCTGAATCAACTAGATCTGAATATCGATGACCATGGTATAACCGTTATACTTGGACGAAGTGGATGCGGCAAAACGACACTTCTCAGACTGATCGCAGGTCTGGAGCATGCCGATTCCGGTGAAATCGGAGATGTGGGAAAAACCGGTATCATTTTCCAGGAACCGCGCCTGATGCCGTGGCTGAACGTGACGGATAATATTTTATTCGGTCTTCCGAAGAGCGAACGGAAACAGAAGACAGAACATGCAAAATTAAAGCATCTGATCGAACTTACCGGTCTTAGTGGCTTTGAGAAGGCATTTCCGTCCCAGTTGTCCGGAGGCATGCAGCAGCGTGCTGCTCTGGCAAGAGCCCTGGCATATGAGCCAGAGTATCTTCTCATGGACGAGCCTTTCGCGGCACTTGACCATTTTACGCGAAAACAGATGCAGGAAGAGCTTCTAAAGATTCACAGCGAAGAGAAAAAGGGCATTCTTTTTGTGACACACAGCATCGATGAAGCGATGACGATTGGAAAAAAGATCGTGATCCTGGAGCATGGTGTTTGCAAAAAGGAATATTCGCTGGAGCATGTGTCTTACCCAAGAGATCTTCTTGACGGAACCTTGGTTGAATTGAAAAAGGAAATTACTCAGCAGATCGGAATGGATTAATCAGTGTGATCGCAAATCTCTACGACCACATTATGATAAAATTTTATACATAAGGAGAAAATGGTTATGAAAAAAAGATTAACAGCACTTGCACTTGCAATGTCCATGACAGCATTCGCACTGACAGGATGTGCAGGAAACACTGAGACAACAACAGTAGCAGCAACTGAGGCTGCAAGCGAAACAACGACAGCAGCAGAGACTACAGCAGCAGAAACAACTGCAAAAGAGGTGGAGTCTAAGGGCGCAATCGCTGTGACATATGTAAAATCCCCGCTCAATGTGCCGTCCATCGTAGAAAAGGATCAGCAGATCTTTGCTGAGGCGTTTGCTGAGCTTGGATATGACGAGATCGTTTATTCTGATCTGACAACAGGTCCGGAGCAGACTCAGGCGCTGGCATCCGGCGATATTCAGTTCTTATATGCAGTTGGAGCGACATCTGTAATCCTTTCTGCATCCAACGGAGCTGATATTAAGATCATCAGCACATACAGCCGTTCCCCGGAGGCATTCAAATTATTTGCTCAGGACGATGCGATCCAGTCTCCGGAAGATTTGAGAGGCAAAAAAGTAGCAGGACCAAAAGGAACGATCCTTCATGAGCTCCTTGTAGCATACCTTGCATCTGCAAACATGACAGAAGCCGACATCGAATTCCTTTCCATGGGAATCCCGGATGCGCAGGCAGCGCTTGCAGGCGGAAGTGTTGACGCAGCTCTTTTAGCTGGTCCGACTGCTTATAACATGGAAAAAGACGGTTTCTACGTTGTAACAGACGGTACAGGCCTGACAGAAGCAACCATCGTAGTAGCAACAAGCGGTGAGTACGCGGAGTCTCATCCGGAAGAAGTGAAGACATTCCTTGAGGCACAGAAGGCTGTTCTTGATTACATCGATGAAAACAATGACGCTGCAATGGAAGCAACTGCGATCGAGACAGAACTGACACCGGAGGCAGTAGCAGAGATGTATCCGATGTACGATTTCGACATGGACATCAAAGAGTCCGACATCGAAGCAATGGAGAAGACAGAAGTCTTCATGTATGAGAATGCAATGATCGAGGAGAGAGTGAATATTGAAGAATTAATCCTCTCAATGGAATAAACAATTATGAAGTAAGAATATGGAAATGTCTCCATCCTTTTGTAATAAGGGATGGGGATATTTTGCATTTGAGGATAGTTTGATCTGCGTCTAGTATTTTAATAATTCTAGTACTTGACATTACATAGTAGTTGGTATAATATATAACCAGAGGAGGGAAGAGCGATGAATGCACAGTTTAAAAAAGGAGTTCTTGAATTGATCGTGCTGGAATCAGTCCGGCAAAAGGACATGTATGGTTACGAGCTTGTTGAAGAAGTTTCCAAAGTAGTCGACGTAAATGAGGGAACGATTTATCCTCTTTTGAAACGTCTGACCAACGAAAAATATTTTGAAACCTATCTGCGTGAATCAACAGAGGGGCCTCCGAGAAAGTATTATCACTTAACGGCAGCCGGCGTTCTATACCGTGATGAGTTGGAACGAGAATGGACGCAGCTGGCGGACCGTGTCTGGGTGTTTTTGAACTCAGGTAAGGAGAACGGAGAACCCGAAAAGGATGGGAGTCACAAAATCGTGACCATTGGCCTGAGTAATCGATATACAAAGGAGAGACTTGATGGATAAGAAGACATTTTTAGAGGAGCTGCGAAAGTCTCTTAGAGTTTTGAAAGAAGAAGAACTACAAGATATTATAGGAGAATATGAGCAGCACATTGACATAAAAGTAAAAAAAGGTCAGACCGTAGAGCAGGCGATCGCCGACTTTGGCAATGTGAAAGAACTTGCGGCTGAAATCTTAGAGGCATATCATGTACGTGCTGAATATAGCTCGTCTGATGGAAATGATTCCGAGACAAACAAGGCGGAAGACACAGATCATAAGGGAGACTCACATCATGACATGCCAGAAGAGCCGGAAAGTAATGCGAACACAGTCACAAAAGCGAAAATCAATGTTTTTTCAATGATATATGATTGGATTTGTAGAATCTGTAAGGGAATTTATTGTTTCTTGAGTATGTTTTGGAAGTGGCTCTGGAAATGTTTCAGTTGGCTTGGGCGTCAGGTAATGCGGCCGTTTCAGTGGATGAAATTGAAAGTTACGGGTTGGAGAGAACAGCGAGCGATCAGAACGAGTGAACAGCAAGCGGATCCAGGTATTTCTTCGTCTGAAACATCCACTAAAATGGAACCTGCGAAAGAGATTCCGAACAGGAACATTCATACAGACAGCCTGATCGTCAGAATCGGAAGAAATCTATATAATACACTGAAAAATTTGTGGGATTGGATGATACGTGCGGCACTTTGGTGTATGTATCTCTTCTGGAACTGCTGCGTGGGCGGCGTGTCTTTAGTGATTGCCGGATTCGGTATGATGTTCTTATTTACAACCGGAGTGCTTGCGGTTCTCTGGATGCAGGGATATCCGCTGGCAGGTCTTACGGTTGGTTGTTTTGGTCTGGTGCTGTGTCTGTTTGCAGGTGCTGCTTTGGGATGGACGCTTTTATGGCGCAGATCGAACGAAAAGAATAAGCAGGTCATTGCAGAAACGGAGGAAGGTCAACATGCGTAAAATACAAAAAATTTTGCTGGGTGTATTTGCTTTTGGTGTTCTTCTTACAGGAATTGGAATCGGAACGGCTCTGATTGAATATTCATCGTTGAATTATGGAGGACATAAAATAATCGGTGAAGAAAATCTTGTCACAAAAACGCTGGAATATGAAATATCTGATGAGGTTCAGAAGATTATTCTTGGAAGCAGCTCTGTTCAGCAATCAGACATAACGGAATTGATGGAAGATTCTGAAATGCCTGATCGAATCATTCAATATGAAGTGACCTATAATGAACAGCGCGTTCGTCCTGTTTTATGGGATGACAGCAGCGATGACGGCACAGACGAAGAGCCTGATGTTGTGAGATTATATTTAGGTCTGAAGAATTTGGGAAACGATTTTGGAGCATTCATGGAAAACAAAGATATGATCCTGAATGATCTGAAACAACATAAAATTTCTACTTACGAGACCAACTATATTACAAAAGTTGTAATTAAGGCTCATCCGGATACCATGGAATTGATAAATGCAAATGTCTTGTAATTAAGAGTCTTAGAAAAACTCTCCATCACTTGATTCGAAATGATGGAGAGTTTTTTTGCTAAATGTAAAATATACTTGACACAAAATGTAAAGTAAACTATACTTATAAATGTAAAGGGACTTTTACATTGCGCGCACAGAAATTCATATGAATCAGAAAGAAGGAATGGAATGAAGAATCGCATCCAGGAGCTGAGAAAGTTAAGAAAAATCCGTCAGGAGGATCTGGCTGAGGCAGTTGGAGTGACCAGGCAGACGATTATTTCCCTCGAAAATGGAAAATACAACGCCTCACTTTTACTGGCTCATAAAATCGCGAAGTATTTTTCATGTTCGATCGAAGACGTTTTTCTGTTTGACGAGGAGGAAGGAATATGATCTTAGATAAAATGTTCAGTGGAGGGACTCCATATAATTTTGAATCACGTTGTAAAAAGAGGATCGTTGTGGGCGTTGTCGTGATCATTCTGGGAATGATCGCGCTTGTGGCGTCCATCAATTATGATGCGATTCCTAAAGTATTTCTTGATGCGCCTAAACATATAGAGTTTATCAAAGGCTTTTATACTGGATCTGGTTCTGGCCTGATGGTGGCTGGCATGGTCATCATAATCAAAAACATTCGTTTTCTAAAAAATGAGGAACTTAAGAAAAAGAGAGCAGTGGAAGAGGGCGATGAAAGAAATCGTTTGATTGGTACAAAATGCTGGGCATACGCTGGCTATTCTCTTTTCTTATGCTTATACATCGGTATTATGGTAAGCGGTTTTATCAGTGTGCTCGTACTGAAAGTGCTTCTTGGAGTGCTTGGCGTTTACGGTGGCTTGTTGCTGATCTTCCGGCTGCTGTTACAGAAATCGATGTAATTGTTACATCTAAAAATTCAATGAAGTAAAATACTGGAAGTGACCTTCTCAATGTGGTACAATAATCGTTAGTGAAAAAGTACGACAGCATTGAGGAGGTTTTTCAGTATGAGATACAAAAAGATTCCGGTCGTAGTGCTGGCAGCTGCCATGAGTGTTTTTCTCGCTGCATGCGGCAATGAAACAGCGGCTCCGGAAACGACTGCACAGACAGCAACAGAAGCTCCTTCCACTGCGGCAGTAACGGTAGCCGAAGATAAGGACGTATATAAAATTTCAGGAGGAACCTGGTTCCTTCATGGAAAAGAAGATGATGTGAGCATCGACATGGATGTACTGAAGGGTTTTACTTCATATACAGCAGAGGCAATTCCCGAATACGAGGGGTATCTCAGTTATCTCGGAGAGAATGAGAATGGTGAGATGGAATTTGACGTTCTTGATATGTCCGGACGTCAGTTTATGACGATCACATTCTCATCCGAAGAACAGTTTTATGTGGATGGAGATACTGAACAGTATTATGTGAAATGGGAGTATTAAGTATAGAAAGGGAAATACATGAAAACAGATAAACGACTAGAAACAACATTGGACCGCCTTCCTTATGGTGATGAGACCGTTCAAGGCGATCTGAAAGTCGATAAAAAACTGCCGGATGGTGTGAAATCCAGTGAGCTTTACCAGGACATCATCCGAATCGCATGGCCGAGCTTTGTGGAGCTTTTATTAACTCAGCTGGCATCCATGGTCGATTTGATGATGGTTGGCTCCATGGGTGGTGCCGCAAATCCGGAAATTGGTACCCAGGCCCTCGAAGCCGTTGGTCTTACCACGCAGCAAAAGTTCCTTTTGATGGCGGCATTTGTATCCATGAATACCGGTGTTACCGCGATGATCGCCAGATATAAAGGAAGAGGCGACAAAGAAAAGGCAAATCTGGTTGTGCGCCAGGGTTTACTTTTTACCTTCTGCGTGACGATCCTTCTTTCCATCCTCGGCGTAGTATTTGCTCGTCCGATGGTTATTTTCATGGGATCCACAGAGGAAACAGTAACCGTGTGGGCAACGCAGTACCTGCAGATCCAGATGGCCGGTTTCCTTACTATGGCTCTCACAAGTACCATTACGGCATCGCTCCGTGCGGTCGGTGACTCCAAAACCTGCATGATCTACAACATGATCGCGAATATTGTGAACGTATGCTTTAACTGGCTGTTGATCTACGGAAATCTTGGTTTCCCGGAATGGGGCGTGGCAGGAGCATCTCTTGCGACTGTACTCGGCCAGCTGGTTGCTTTTATTATCGCACTTGTTGTTATCCTTCGAGGCAACGGTTTCCTGAAACTGGAGTTCAAATATGGATTTAAGCCGAATAAGACCATTCTCACCGATATGTTAAATATTGGTTTCCCGGCTATGATCGAACAGCTTCTGATGCGTGCAGGAATTATTATTTATGCGAAGACTGTTGCATCCCTCGGAACCACTGCATATGCGACTCATCAGGTCTGCATGAACATCCAGGCGCTTTCCTTTATGACAGGTCAGGCGTTCGCGGTTTCCGCGACCACACTCATGGGCCAGTCCCTCGGAAAACGAAGAACGGATATGGCACAGGCCTATACGAGCCGTACCAGAACGGTCGGCTTTACATTCTCCATGATCCTTGCGGCTGTCTTTGTTTTATTCGGTAAAAACATCGTCGGCCTTTACAACAGCGATCCGGAAATCATCCGCATCGGCGGACAGATCATGCTGATCGTGGCGCTGCTTCAGCCGTTCCAGGGCTCCCAGTTCATCATTGCCGGCGGACTTCGCGGTGCCGGTGATACAAGAACGACTGCTATGATCACTTTTGTGACTGTCCTTCTGGTACGTCCGATCACCGCAATGATTCTCGTAAACGCAGGATTTGGTCTCTATGGTGCATGGGCAGCGCTTGCAGCTGATCAGATGCTCCGAACAGCGCTTGTTTTTGCAAGATATAAGAGCGGTAAATGGAAGACCATTAAGCTTAAAACTGAAAAATAGGTATCAATTTAAATCTCTCCTGATTATCAGCGTCAGGAGGGATTTTCTTTATGTAAAAAATTATTTTGAATTCAAAAGTTTCTAGTGACAAATACACCATACAGTGCTAGAATATTTTTCGTAAAATTAACAATATTTAAACATCT
>JAFUMF010000186.1 GCA_017482945.1 Lachnospiraceae bacterium | reverse complement strand
TGGAGCGCCTGACCTCTCTCGAAGAAAGCCTTGGTACAGATTCGAAAAAGCTAGAGACTCAGATCCGGGCCATTGATAAAAAGCGCAAGGAATACTACCAGTATTACAGCGGCAACGAATGGGGCAAACCAAAGAACTACGACCTGTGTTTAAACAGCGGAACGCTGGGTATTGATACATGTGTGGACTTGATTGCCGCTTTAGTTACACTCTAAACAATTCACCAAAAGGATTCTCTATAGCAGAGAATCCTTTTGTAATTAAAAGTGTTAAACTTTAAATTGTGAAATTTTCCGGTTGACAATACCATTCTGGTGCGCTATGATTGTGACAGTAACAAGTTTTCAGAGAGGTATGCGAATATGAAGAACGATACATTTGCAATTTCCTATTTCTTCTATTATTATCCGGGCTATTATTATGGTGTGGACTCTTTTTGCTGTGGAAAACAAACCTCTCCGATTTCCGGCTGAAAAGCCAGAATTGCCATATAAACAGGAGCCGGTGTTTGCTACCCAGCAGGCACCGTTTTTATTTGCTCGTTAAGGCTCATAAATAATGACTTACATTTAATACTACCCAGGAGGAAATTTTTATGATCATTATTCTGAAACAAAATGCAAATCCGGCAAAAGTTGAAGAACTGAAACAGAATTTAATTGAACAGGGATTTAATCTGCACCTTTCTGAAGGTACTGTTGCTTCCCTCATCGGCGTTATCGGTGATACTTCCCACCTGCATGAAGACTGGCTCCGTGCCCTTGATGTGGTGGACAGCGTAAGAAGAATCCGTGAACCATACAAAAAAGCAAACCGTTCCATGCACCCGAACGATACCATTATCGATGTCTGCGGAAGAAAAATCGGCGGCGGCAATTTCCAGGTCATCGCAGGCCCATGTTCCATTGAAACAAAGGACCAGATCATTGAAGTCGCTGAAGATGTAAAAAAATCCGGCGCGCACCTCCTTCGCGGCGGTGCATTCAAACCGAGAACTTCTCCGTACGCATTCCAGGGACTCCATGAGCAGGGACTGGATCTGCTGCTGGAGGCAAAAAAAGCAACCGGACTCCCGGTCGTAACAGAGATCATGAGCGCAGAACACATCCACTTATTTGAAGACGTAGATGTCATCCAGGTCGGTGCCCGCAACATGCAGAACTTTGAACTTTTAAAAGAACTTGGCAAAGTCGATAAACCGATCCTTTTAAAACGCGGCCTTGCCAACACCCTGGATGAGCTTTTAATGAGCGCCGAATACATTATGGCCGGCGGCAATGAAAAAGTCATCCTCTGCGAACGCGGAATCCGCACGTTCGAGACTTCCACAAGAAACACTCTTGATATTTCTGCGATTCCAATGTTAAAACAGAGAACCCATCTACCGGTCATCGTAGATCCGAGCCATGCGGCCGGAATCCGGTTCATGGTAGAGCCGTTATCCCTGGCTGCCATCGCAGCAGGTGCAGATGGTCTCATGATCGAAGTACACAACAATCCAGAGAAAGCACTCTGCGACGGTGCTCAGTCACTGACACCGCAGATGTTCGATGATCTGATGAAGAAAATCAACCAGACTGCTGCTTTCTTCCAGATCCTGAACTAAAAACTTTTCACCCCAGGACAATCGCCCACCGTCCTGGCATCAAAAAGGGATCACTTCCGAACAATTTCGGTCGTGATCCCTTTTTTTATGTTACTTCTTTTCGTTCCGCGATCTGTCCACGCTTCCATGCACCGGATATATAGAATACCAGTCCAATAACAAACGGCGTAAATCCGGCCAGCGCATCACCAAGCCAGAATCCCAGATACTTCATATCCAGCACAAGACCAAATAATACGGAAAGACCGATCCTCATGACAATACCATCTAAAATCGCCGTTGCAAAGTTGCATTTATAGTTTCCGCTTCCATTGATCAGCGCGTTCATGCCAGCACGAGATGCACTTCCAAAGAATAGCAGGACTGCAATTGGAAGATAGTCATACGAAATCGCAAGCACCGCCTCTTCCTGCGTGAAAATACTGAAAATCTGTGTCGGGAATAACCAAAGTAACGCAGAAATCACTGCCGCCACAGAATATGTAATCGCAAACAGATTCAATAAAATCTTCGTCACACGGTCATGCTTCTTCGCAGCAATATTCTGTCCCACCATGCTGGATCCGGCTGTATTTAACGCGTTGGATACCAGATTTGCCGTACTGTTCACCTTATTGGCAATTCCCGCAAATGCAGAAACTTCCACGCCATAGGAGTTGATCCAGCTGTTTACGAATAATTTTGAAAAATTGACGGAAGCAGATTTAATCGCCATCGGAGTGCCAAGCTTCACAAGACTGGAAAGCATGTCCATATTCCAGGAAACAAACTCCCTGGCTGAAAACGTAAGTTCAAATTCCTCTCGATGCTTTAACAGGAATACAACGCATGCGAGAAAACTTGCTCCCTGACTGATCACCGTCGCCAAAGCAGCTCCGGCGGCTCCCATTCCTGCAAATGCAACAAAAATAATATCAAGAACCAAATTCAAAATCGCCGCCATGCTGATAAAAATAAACGGATGCTTCGAATCTCCCATGCCACGCAAAACAGCGCTGACAATATTATAACCGTAAATAAATACCAGTCCGGTCATACATACAGTTGAATATCCGAGCGCCTGCTCAAAAGACTCCGCCGGAACATTCATCCAATTGAGAATCTGCGAACGAAGCAAAATACAGACAACACTGATGAGAAGCGCGCATGTCATCAAAAACGAGAACATAGTACTGACAAATCGGCCAATCTTCTCCCTCTGACCGGCACCGATATACTGAGAAATAATGACCTGGCCGGCACTGGAAAATCCCATGGAAATAAATGTCATAAAGTTCGTCACGTCACCGCCGACCGAAACCGCCGACAAACCGACCGGCCCCAGCACATTCCCCACAACAATCATGTCAACCATATTATACACGACCTGTAACATATTCGATAAAAACAACGGCATTGCAAATATAATCAATTGCTTCGGAATACTTCCACTGGTGAAATCTGTAATTTTCGAAGTTTTTGTTCTCTCTTTCACTCCTTGACACTTCCTCTTTCTAAATAAAAAACTAAAATTCCGACTTTGATTATAGCACAGATAATTTATATTCGTAAGTTTTTGTTACTGCCATCTTCGAAGAATCCCAGTATACGCCGGTGTAGATTTTATTTAAATGTTCCTCAATATATGGATATCTCTATACAAAGGAATATTCACAGTCTTCTTGTCCCTTATAATATATACACTCTATAATTTCTGCTGGCTGCATTTTTTCAATGTATGTGTTCTTTTCCAGTTTCAGATAAAGGTGCAAAATCTCTGCCAAACCCGAAAAAGCCTTTCTCATACATATGATTATAAATCGGCTCTCCATGCCTTACAAGATAAAATAAAGCCATGCTACTAACGCTCGCTTCAACTTAGAATTTTTACTGAATTGCTATTGCCGAAGCAATTTGACTTCAAATGCTAGCACAACCAACTTCAATAGCGTTTGCAATCAAAATTCCTGCAATAACAATAGCGACAGCGATAACAATTTCACCAATCAAGTTCTGATAATCTTTCATGTGAATACTCTCCTTTGCTAAATTATAATTTTCGTCCCTTTTCACCAATTATACCATTTCATTTTTTAATACTCAAATACGAGTTGAAATAACCCAGAAAGCACACCAAGCTGTCCCTCTAGTCTCCCCCAACTCTGCCCCCTTGTCTTCATCTGTCTTCATATTTTCATACACAAAAAATGCCCAAAAACATTGGTTCTTCAACGTTTTTGAGCAAAATAAAAAAGAACGAGACGGGATTCGAACACTCGGCCCTCGCCTTGGCAATGAGATGATCCAC
>JAFUMF010000018.1 GCA_017482945.1 Lachnospiraceae bacterium | reverse complement strand
CAACAAAAACCGGGCCACCGCCTGCTGCATACCAGCATGGCGAACGCCCGGTTTTTTCACAAAGAATCCAATTCATCGATTCCTACTCATTATTCCTCAGTTCCCAGATAAAACTTCAAAGTATTATCAAACTTCTGATATTCCTTCTCGGTCTCTTCATCCAGGTCAATCTCCACAGCCTTCAGGCACTCATAAATTCCTTTCAGCTTACCAATCAGAGTCAGGACCTCTGTCGGCTCCATCTCCAGATCAGCCAGCTTTTCCTTACATTCATCCAGAGCCGTATAGAACTGGTCCATGAGCGTTAAGCAGATATAAGTCTTTTCAATATTCAACTCTGCATATGCAAGAATCGGCGCCTCCACTTCATCGATTCGAATGGACAGACTTCCGGCACCACCGTTGGACTCCACAAACGCATCATCGCGATGCAGATAGAAGAACGGGCCATCTCCACTCGCGTCCATCATACCATCCAGCATATTTGCAGCCACACCGATGTGACGTGCAACTAAGAGTTTCATCGCATTATATGCCTGATCATGATCCTCAAATTCCGCATGACCCAAATTTCCACCATTCTGAATATACATTACATAATCCATGTCTAAAATCTCCTTGTTCTTTTTTCCAGATTCCATTGTACCACGCATTCCGGCACTCGTCCACATCCCAGTCTGTCGCAGTTCATATTCTCACACGATGATTCTATCTTTCTTCCACCGGAGTTGTCGGACATACCATCATATAATAATTGTTATTATTGAACTGGAAGGTACCGGCCTCTGTCATCAGCGCTTTTCTTGTATGTGCCGCATAAGAACGCGGATTGATCTGGTTGATAAAGGTCGCCATATACGGATACTTGTCCGCATAATTTGCCAGAGAAGCAAAGAACACCTTCTCAAATACACCGGTTCCCCTCACAGATTTATCGATGCAGACCGGGCCATACTGATAAGAATTCTCAACAGTCAGAGTCTCGCCCTCACATGTAAATTTCGGAAGCTCCTCGATCATATATGCAAACAACGGCCACTCAGACCAGAACTCCCAGGATGCCGCCAGTGCAAATGCAACCACTTTTCCATCATCGTCCTTCGCGATGGTCACGCCATTTTCTTTTTCAATTAACGCCTTCATCTGTTCCTCAGTCAGATTCGTTGTCACAAAACCGTTCTTTTTCTCTTCCTCCGGAACATTGCTGACATGATTCGCTCTTAAAATCGCGAATACGCCGTCCATATCCTGTAAAGTCGCCTGTGTAATAATCATAATAATCCCCCTCAAATATCCATTATATTGTCCTTCGACTTACCTTTTATTGTAACACTTCTCAAAGTGTACGTCTATCAGCAAAAAATTGTTCATTCTACAAATAAAAAAGCTACCCTCCCTGACATTTATTTCAAGGACGATAGCAAAACGCTTCGTGGTACCACCTTAATTCATCTGCGTCTCACAACACAGACCTCTACAAGTACGGAATAACATTCGATACTCTGGTGCTATAACGGGCACTCCCGTCGCAGTCTATACACATAAGGTATTCGGTGCGCGGCTCCAAGATGATTTTCAATAGCACCTTCTGTACTTGCTCTCAGCAAACGCAAGCTCTCTGTGACATACCTCACTATCTACTTTTCTTTTCATCGCCTTTAAATATTTTTTCAAATGTTACTACAACCAAATCAAAAAGTCAATTCCTTTTTCATGTACATTTCGTCTCCTTCAGATTCCTCAAAATATTTCTTAAAGTTCAACTGTTGTTTCCCACCACAATAACCACATCGTTTATAAAATTCATGAGCTTCTTTTCTTGTTGCACCAGATACAAGGCGTACACCTTTCGCTCCATCAGCTTTTGCCCAATTTTCTACCGCATTAAGTAATGCCTTTCCGATTCCAATTTTCTTATATTCACCCGAGACAGCAATCCCCATGATATTCTTCATTGGCGGAGCATAAATCAGATTGTAATCATTCGCATGTACATAACCAACTATCTTTTCATCTAAAACAGCAACATAAATTATGTCCCGGCAGCTCGACAAAACCATCTTCAATTGTTTTCTGGTATTTTCGATAGGATAATCATATCCCATTTCAATACAATTCAATTTGTATATATAATCTACATCATCAAATGTACATTCTCGTATAACAAAATTCATATAACATCCTCTTCTATAAAAATCCTCTCCGTTCCGCTTCCTCAAGCAGCCTTGGCTGAATCAACGGGTATGTCCAGTTCTCTACCAACTGATCCGTAATTAGGATTTTCTCAATTTCACTATGAAGCTCTGTCTCAAATGACTTAATGTCTGCCACAAACAGCATACCAAAGTTTTCGTCATCCTCAGTCTGGTTAATTCTCGTTTTACCTTTTACAGAATATGCACATACCGGCTCAATCACGAAGTCAATCGCTCCAGTTTCTTCCCTCAACTCTCTCTTCGCGGCTTCTAATATCGTCTCTCCTGCTTCTCTGTGACCGCCCGGCACTTCGTATGTATCTCTTTCTTTATGCTTACAAAATACCCATTTCCCATTCGTCTTGGAAAGGATAACCGCAAAGCGCAATTGTTCATCTGCCACTTGATCGTAAAATTTAACTTCTACCATGTTGTGCTCTCCATTT
>JAFUMF010000185.1 GCA_017482945.1 Lachnospiraceae bacterium | reverse complement strand
TCCACATAAAAAGTGCCTTATTTTAACAATATTTTGGCACCAATTCATATAATCCATACCCAATATTATACGAATACCGTTCACTCTTTTACATGCGCCTTACGCCCTCATATCCATCAGTTTCCGCCCCAAAAACAACACCGCTGAAAGACCGTATAATCCGTGACCTTCAGCGGTGCTGCATTCTTTTTTCTTTATAAAGTTGTTTCTGATTTCAGATAAAAACCAGCCAAATCAGCCATATACCTTTATGCGTTTTCCTCTAAATAAGTAAGGGCACAGTTGACCATGATCTGCATTCCGTATGGGAAGCAACCCGGATCAACTACCATATTCTCATTGTGTGCCGGCCAAACCTTCTCGCCCTCTTTGTGGCAGCCTGTACGATAGAATACCGCCGGTACTTTCTCTGCAAAGAAAGAGAAGTCCTCGCCGCCCATACCAGGTACCATTGGGATCACCACATTCTCTGCACCACAAAGATCGATCGCGATCTCTTCCAGCATCTTTACCATTCCGGCATCGTTGATCAACGGAGCGAAACCATGGATATATTTAAACTCTGCCTTAGCGCCCATGCCTTCTGCAACGCCATGTACGATATCTCTCATTCTCTGCTCAACCAGCGCGCGAACTTCCGGAGAATAGTTACGGCAGGTTCCTTCCATCTCCGCGCGGCCAGCAAGTACATTGTAACGGTCTCCGGCATTGAATTTACCGATGGTCATGACAGAACTCTTAGAAGCATCCACATTTCTGGAGATGATCGTATTTAAAGTAGAAACGATCTGCGCGCCGACTGCGACCGCGTCGATACCAGTATGCGGTCTTGCAGCATGGCTGCTCTTTCCTTCTACGGTAATAAAGAAACGGTCAGATGCGGCAGACATCGGTCCCGGAGCAGAAGAGATCACACCAATATTGGTTGTCGGATCCACATGCTGTCCGATCATTGCATCCACATGCGGGTTCTCCAGTGCACCGTCCGCGATCATTCTCTTTGCACCACTGTCCGCGGAGTTCTCTTCTGACGGCTGGAAGATCAGCTTGATACATCCGTCGAAGGAATCGCGCATCTCATTCAGCACCAGTGCAGCACCCAATAACATGGACGCATGAGCATCATGGCCACAAGCATGCATCACACCCGGGTTCTGGGAAGCAAACGGCAAACCGGTATTCTCTGTCATCGGGAGCGCATCAATATCCGCACGAAGACCAACACATTTTCCCGGTCCCTTACCCTCGATCACAGCGATCACACCATAACCGCCAACACCTTCTCTCGGCTCAAGGCCCATCTTTCGAAGCTCCGCCGCAATATAAGCAGCCGTCTCCTTCTCCTGATTGGAAAGTTCCGGATGAGCGTGGAGCCACTGATAATGCTTCACTACAGTTTCTTCATATTTTTTTACTAAATCTCTTACAATATTTTTATCCATTTTTCGTCACCCTTCTCTAACAGGTTTTCCCTGCTATTTCGAACTTATATCCATAAACAAATGACCGCCCTGAAAAATCCAGGGCGGTCAAAACATTCAGAAATTAGTGAGTCATTAAATCAAGGCAAAGAAGTGCAGTCTTGTTTAAATCATCAATCTTAATGCTCTCTTCTGTTGTATGTACTTTTGTCATACCAACGCCGAGAACAACACCCTTTACGCCCTGAAGAGCCATTACGTTCAGGTCGGATCCGCCGCCGCCCTTAGCTGTATGGAAGTGATAGCCAAGTCTGCCGCAGGAAGATTTGATTCTCTGAACAAGGTCATCCTCTTCCGGAACGTTGAAGCTTACATAGTTTGTCTTAAGCTCGCACTCAAGTGTTGCACCCATCTCATCACAAGCTGCCTGTAAGCAATCTTTGATGTGAGCTGCCTGAGCATTTAACTTGTCAAGGTTACGGGAACGAACCTCAGCGATGAATTCGCACTTATCCGGAACGATGTTTGTAGCGAATTCTGCCTTGATTGTACCGATGTTACATGTTGTCTCTTCGTCGATTCTTAAGAGGTTCATGTTAGCGATACCCTTAGCAGCTACCTGGATCGCGCTGATACCGTTCTCCGGTGCAAGACCTGCGTGAGAAGTCTTACCGATGATTGTAGCGAAGATCTTGATCTGGCCCGGGCCGCATGTAATAACTTTACCAACGTCTCCGCTGGAGTCAAGAACGATTGCTTCTTTACCTTTGATCATGGACCAGTCCATGTTCTTGATACCGTTCATACCGCCTTCTTCGCCGATGGAGAAGAGGATCTCAGTATTTCTGCACGGAATGTTGTTTTCTTTGATGATCTTAACTGCTTCCATAATAGCAGCAACACCACACTTGTCATCGCCTGCAAGGATCGTAGAACCGTCTGTGTGAACAACGCCGTCTGTGATGATCGGTTTGATTCCGTTGCCCGGTTTTACTGTATCCAGATGAGCGGAGAAGATTGTCGGCTCGCCGCCAAGCTCGCCCGGCATATAAGCGTGTACGTTATAACCATTGGAGTCAAAGCCTTCGCCTGCTTTGTCAGTCTGAACTTCAAAACCAAGTGCTTCTAAATCAGCCTTTACTCTGTCACACATTGCTTTCTCATTCTTTGTTTCACTGTCGATCTGAACGTACTCAAGGAAAGTGTCCAGAAGTCTCTTTTCGTTAATCATTGTAAACCCCTCCTACATTATATATGTTATTTGTTTATAATAACTTCATTTTTCATTACAGCATGTACTCGTTCAAAGTCATACTGTACAGTACTTACGCCAGACTGCTTCATATACCAGTTCTTCATCTCCTGATAAATTGTAGAATAAGAACCGTATCCCAGGTACAGCTGCGGAGTATCCATCGTGTCTGCAAAAACTACCATCGGCATTACTTTTACTTTGTGAATTCCCTTGTCTTCGAGAACCTTCTGTACTCCCTCAACGCCCTTCTTTAAGTCGATCAGAGGATTCGGGAATCTCTCCTCGCGCTCTCTGTCCGTTCGTTTCCAGGTTTCACCATCCGGAGTACCTGAAATCTTCAATCCCCATCCATATGTTTTAATAAGGAAAATACCGCTTCTGTCAAGCAGCACACCGTCAAAAGTCTGATTGCCATCCGGCAGACGGAGTGTTACGTTTTCGTAAATCTGGCTCGGCTTCTTTGCAAGCATTTTCAGACGTTTATTTACTCGCTTCACTGCCTTATTCTGATCTCTCAAGCCGCCGTAATAACGTGCGATCACTGCAAAAACGAGCAGACCAGCCGCAATTGCGCCAATAAACATAAGATAGTCTGTGACCGTGTTCAGCTTCCACAAATCCATATCTGATAAAAAATCAAACATATGTCATGATCCTC
>JAFUMF010000184.1 GCA_017482945.1 Lachnospiraceae bacterium | reverse complement strand
GGGATAATACCTTGCCCTTCGGCACCTCGAAACTAACTTCATTTACTACGGTTTTATCACCATAGCTCTTTATCAAATCAACAACATTCATTGAGAATTAATACGCTCCTTTCTTTACAAGCAGCAGGTAGAGGAAGTAAATGCCACCTGCAATCGTAACAAACGTACTCACCGGGACAGTAAAGTGGAAAATATGCTGCGCGATCAACTGTCCTCCGATCAGTGCCAGCATGCCCATCAGGGACGCTCCAAGGATCAGATGGGAATGTTTGTAAGTCTTTAAAACCTGACGCGACAGGTTTGCTACGATCAGTCCCAGGAATGAAACCGGGCCGATGGTCGCTGTCGCCACCGCCATACAAAGCACGACTCCAAACAGCAATTTACGAATGACTGTGTCATAATCCACACCAAGGTTGATCGCCTGGTCTCTGCCCAGTGTGATCACATCCAGAAGTTTCAGTTCTTTTCTCAAAATAAATGCGATGACAAACAGCATGCCAACGGCAAATAAAATGATCTCGCCATTGACGTTGTTGAAATCTGCCACCAGCGTGCCAAGCAGAGCATCGTATTCGTTCGGATCCATCACTCGGATCATCGCAGACTGTACGCTTCCAAATAAGGAGGACAGCACCGTACCGATCAACATGATATACAGGATGTTATGGCCGGTCGCCTTAAACAGATACCAGTAGATCAAGGTCGCCACAACGCCCATGGTAACAAGGTCCACCGCAAAAGCGAGGTTTGCATTGAGATACAGCTGGCTTCCTGTTCCCAGGACAAATACTGCCGCTGTATGCAGGAAGGAATAAATCGAGTTCATTCCCAAAAGCGCCGGCGTAACAATGCGGTTGTTGACGATCGACTGGAAGATCAAGGTCGCAACTCCAATGGAGATGGACGCGATGACCATGCAGACCAATGTCGGTAAGCGGAGGCCTAAAATATACTTGAACAGACTCGGCTTCTCTGGGTGGGAATTAATCAGCAGATAGAACACCACCGCAATGAGGACCACCACCGTCAAAAGAATCAATCGGATCACATTTCTTCTATGTACATTTACCTTTTTTGTTGTTTTCACTGCCGTATTACTCATTCGCTGCCACCTCATTCTTTCCGTCATGATGACCGTGATGATTATGGTGGCCGTGGTGACCATGTTTGCCATGATGGCCGTGGTGACCATGTTTGCTATGATGGCCGTGATGACCGTGTTTGCCACGATGTCTAAAACGAATGGCTTTCTTACCATGCTTCAGCTTGTAGAACAGCATGACAATAAAAATACTGCTGCCAACGATGCCTACAACAAGCTCGATCGGAATCTCATAAGGAATAATGATAATTCTCGCGAACATATCGCAGATCAGCACAAACAATGCTCCAAAAAGTGCTGTATCGAACAGCGTTCCTCTGATCTTGTCACCTTTAAATAAGGTCACCAAATTCGGCACGATCAGACCAATATAAGAGATCTGGCCGACAATAACGATAACGCTGGCTGTGATTACTGCCGCAATGGAAAGACCAAGAATCAGAATCAGGTTATAATTCACACCAAGGTTCTTAGAGAAATCCTGTCCCATTCCGACAATATTGAAGTGATTCGCATAAATAAACGCCAGAATCACAAGCGGCACTACCAGATACACCAGCTCATAATTTCCTTTGAGGATCAGAGCGAAGGATCCGGAAAAGTAAGTAGACAGCTGCTGTGTCACTTCTGCCTGATAAGCAAGGAAGTTTGTGACACCTCCGATAATATTACCGAACATGATACCTACAAGCGGAACCAGAACTGTATCCTTGACCTGAATTCTCTGCACAAAGAATACAAAGAACAGCGTGCCGGCAACTGCCAGAGCAAACGCGAAAATCGTTCTCATTCCCAGTCCCATGGTCGGAACAAAGATCATAGAAAGTACGATTCCCAACTGCGCTGACTGGATCGTCGCGCCGGTAGTCGGAGAAACGAACTTATTCATACAAAGCTGCTGCATGATCAGTCCCGCAACACTCATTCCCACGCCAGTACAGAGAATAGCAAGAAGTCTTGGAATTCTTCCAAGTAAGAAGATTTTCATTTCCATTCCATCTCCGCCGGCAAGTACTGTAGCAAGATCAATATCAATCGCACCGACAAACAGCGACATCACGCTGCAAATCACAAGCAGAACAGCCAGAATTATGGTACTGAGCCACCCTTTATCAAGCAATCTTTTTAACATAGACTCGAAAGATGCTCCCTTCTAACAAAAAAATCTTTATGATAAATCAATTTTGCGAAATCGGTTAGCTTTCACTAATCCACGGTGCAAAATTTAAGCCAGTAAATTTCTGACTTTTTTTATCATAAAGATTTTCACTAGTTCTATCAACTCCGAAACAGGAAAAGGAATGCTCCAAAAAGGCAAAAGTTAGTCTCCACTTACCTCCTGTTCCTTTCCCTGAACTCACTGGGAGTTTCTCCCATAATTCCACGGAACGCGTCTGCGAACTTGCTCGTGTTTTTATATCCGAGATCGTAAGCAATATCTGCGACCGCCAAATCACTGTGAATCAACTGCTGGGCGGCCATCTGCATTTTCTGCATCCGAATATAGGAATATACCGGAACTCCATAGACAGCTTTAAACGCATTTTTCAGTGTTGTTTCGGAAACACTAAATTCCTTTGCCAGCTCCGGAATCGTAATATGCTCATCCATATGTGTGGTCAAATATTCCGCGCTCTGTTTTGCCAAAAACATTTGGGATTTCGGCAGTGCACGCGCCGGCGCTTCATTTCTGTCCGGATCGATCATACTTAGGATCAATAACAGCTCCAGAATCTTCACCTTCAGATATCCCTTTTTCCGATTCTCCGGTACTGTATAAAGCTCTGAAAAGATATGCTCGATATATTGCTGTTTCCTAATGTAAAAACTATTCCTGGGCCCACAAAGTCTCTTTGCCACCTCCATCGGCTGAACCCGGACATCCTCTAAAAACTCTGAAAAACATTTGGGCGCACGCGTTGTATCGATCATAACCGTACATCCGTGGTAATGATTGGTCGGAAAACTGTAGCTTCGGTTGGTCTCTCTTCTTATGGCTACTGCCAAATCTCCCGGCGATAAGTAAAAAACCTCATCGTCATACACCTGCTCGACCCTGCCCTCGCGGCAATGGTGAATCTCTATCAGATTATCAATCACACCATCCTGATAGTCACCCAGGTCATAACTGTCCATATGTACCGAAGAATAGACCAGTTCCACACCGGGAAATATCTGGTATACCTTTAACTTCGTTTCCCCAACTGGGTTGGAAAATGAATATTCTTTATACTCCATCGTATTCATGTGCTACCTCAAATTTCTGTCCCTGTTCTTGTTAGTTCAATCTAACTCCTTGTATTGTATTCCCAAAGGGCAAAAAAAATCAAGGGCACAGACAAATCTGCGCCCTTGTTGAATAATTTTATCATTTTCTACTCAGCTAATGCAGCTGCTTCGAGAGTTGTTGTCTCGTACTTGTCAAGAATCACTCTCTGGATCATGTCGCGTGTTCCGGAATTGATCGGATGAGCGATATCACGGTACTCACCATCTGCTGCCTTTCTGCTCGGCATTGCGATAAACAGGCCCTTTTCCCCTTCAATGACCTTGATATCATGAATCACAAACTCGTTGTCCAGTGTGATGGAAACGATCGCCTTCATCTTGCCTTCCTTCTCAATCTTTCTCACTCGTACATCTGTAACCTGCATAAATTACCTCCCCTAAATCCATATCAGCCTGCTATGAACCCCACTTTATAATGTATATCTTTCGTTTTCTTCGACAACAACTTTAATGTCGTCCGGCTGCCCGATATATGTTGTGTTGGCCCGGATCGTTGCACGGCTTTCCACAATACAGTTCTCAATGACGGTGTTATCCCCAATATAAACGTCATTCAGAATAATCGAGTTCTTGATCACACAGTTGTTTCCGATGAATACCTTCTTGAACAGTACGGAATTATCAACCTTACCATTTAAGATACATCCGCTGGAAACAAGACTGTTCTTGACAACTGCGCCCGGATTATATTTTGCCGGCGGCAGATCGTCCACTTTGGAATAAATGTCCGGATACTCTCTGAAGAAGTAATTGCGGACATCCGGTTTTAAGAAATCCATATTGGTCTGGTAATAAGCATCCACGGACGCGATGTTGTTCCAGTAGGACTCCATCTTGTATGCATAGATCCGTTTCAGATTCTTATAACGAACCAGGATGTCTTTTACGAAATCGTACTGATCATCGCCTGCACAGCGCTCTAAGAGCTCGATCAGCTGGCGGCGGCGGATCACGTAGATGCCACAGGAGATCGTTGTGGAGTCAGCCACCATCGGCTTCTCCTCGAAATCTGTGATTCTTCCGTCTGCGTTGGTCTTCACCATACCGAATCTTGTCACATCGACACCGGCCGGCATATCCTTGCAAACGATTGTGATGTCCGCTTTCTTTTCGATGTGGTATTCCAGGACTTTATTGTAATCCAGTTTGTAAACACCATCACCGGCTGCGATCACAACGTACGGTTCATGGCTTCTCTTTAAGAAGTCCAGGTTCTGGTAGAGAGCGTCTGCGGTACCGCGGTACCAGTCGTTGTGCTCCGCTGTGATTGTCGGCGGGAACACATAGAGACCGCCCTGTTTTCTACCGAAATCCCACCATTTAGAGGAGCTTAAGTGCTCATTTAAAGAGCGGGAATTATACTGAGTCAAAACTGCAACACTCTGGATATGAGAGTTGCTCATGTTACTTAATACGAAGTCAATGCTGCGGAAACTTCCTGCGACCGGCATTGCCGCAATCGCTCTTTTTCTGGAAAGTTCGCGCATGCGCTTGCTGTTACCACCAGCTAAAACAATACCGACTGCTCTCATGCGTTTCCACCTGCCTTTACTATGTAGCCGCCACTTTCAAGCTGTCCATCCGGGTAGTCATTTGGCTCGGTTACGCCTGAAATTGCTGTATTCTTACCGATCTTCACGCCCTCCGGAATCACGGAGTGCTCACCAACGGTCACGATATCGAACTGATAAACCTTCGGGTCATATTTGCTGTCCGCATATTCTCCCATACCAAGGTGTGCGTTGGCACCCACTTTAACGTCTTCGGCGATGATAGCCTTTTCAACGATCGCGCCGGCACCGATCACGGTATCCTGCATAATGATGGAATCTTTTACCACAGCGCCTTTTTCGATTGTAACACCTTCGCCAATGACGGAGTTTGTTACTTCACCGTAGATTTCTGTGCCTTCACCGATGATGCTCTTTACGACTTTTGCGTCTGCATCAATATACTGCGGCGGGATACGGTCTGTCTTTGTATAGATCTTCCAGTAGTCCTCGTAGAGGTTAAATTCCGGAATAATATCGATCAGCTCCATATTCGCTTCCCAGTAGGAGCCAAGTGTTCCAACATCTTTCCAGTATCCGTTGAACTCATATGCAAAAATCCGGTCGCCCTTTCCGTGGCAATACGGGATCACATGTTTACCAAAGTCACAGCCCGGTACATCTGCGAGTGTGATCAATGCTTCTTTTAAGACTTTCCAGTTGAAGATGTAGATACCCATGGAAGCCAGGTTGCTTCTCGGATTCGCCGGTTTCTCTTCAAATTCAGTAATCTTGTTTGTATCGTCTGTGATCAGGATACCGAAACGGCTTGCTTCCTCGATCGGCACCGGCATTGCAGCGATCGTAACGTCCGCATTGTTTGCCTTGTGATACTCAAGCATTACTTCATAGTCCATTTTATAGATGTGGTCGCCGGAAAGAATCAGAACATACTCCGGATTATAGGAATCCATGTACTCCAGGTTCTGATAAATCGCATTCGCAGTTCCGGTATACCAGTCACTGCCTTTGCTTCTCTCATATGGCGGTAAAACGGTCACACCACCAACATTGCGGTCTAAATCCCACGGAATACCAATTCCGATATGCGCGTTTAAACGTAATGGCTGATACTGTGTCAGTACTCCGACTGTATCCACGCCAGAATTAATACAATTGCTCAGCGGAAAATCGATAATTCTATATTTGCCGCCAAAAGATACTGCAGGTTTGGCAACTTTCTGAGTAAGTACGCCAAGACGGCTGCCTTGTCCGCCAGCCAACAGCATCGCTATCATTTCTTTTCTTACCACGATATCACCTCTTGCTGCTCATATTTCTCCATTTTCTAGCTTATCGTTAGATGGTGACTTCATTATAACACACTTTTTATGGATTGTGAACAAATTATTAAGGAAATGGAAACGAGATTTGTTCAATTTTTCGCCAGAATTCTCCTGATTTTCCTGAATTTGGATGATGTCCCTAATATAGTTTGCTCTTATTGAGAAAAAGCCGCAGGAACCATCCGGCCCCTGCGGCTTACTGCTTTTCTTCTCACTATTTCACAATATCATAAACTGTTGCACAGAATGTCTTCACTGCATTCGGAATTGCAACTTCGTCAATATCAAAACGTCTGTTGTGGCCCGGTGCGGACTGTTTGGAGTGTACACGCATGAATGTTGCGATGCCGCCCTGCTCCTGTACACGAGTCATCATGTAGGAGTAGTCCTCGCTGCCGCCGCTCTTATTGCTGTCGTCCTTGGAAACTTTCAAGCCAACTGCCTCTGCACCTGCTCTTACACGATCGATCATTGCCTTATCGGATGTCATGGACTGTGCGCCGCCCATTACTACCATTTCGCAAGTACAGCCGTGCATCTTTGCTGCTGCCTCGATCACGTTTGTTGCGTACTCTACAACATAATCGTTGAGTGCTGTTGTCTCACCACGAAGCTCGATCTCCATTTTTGCAACGTCTGCGATTACGTTTCTGCCGCTGCCTGCTGTCACAGTACCAACGTTGATACGTGTTGTACCACCGGAGTGACGCGGGATTGCATAAAGGTTCATGATCGCTGTTGCAACTGCTAACATAACGTTTTTGCCCTTCTCCGGAGAACCGCCTGCATGTGCGGAAACGCCATGGAAGTAAACATCATATTTTGTTGTAGCCAGAGAACCATGGCTTCCCGGAGAAATTGCCACTTCTGCATCATCGCTTCTCAAGTCAGAAACATGGGAACCGATACAGAAATCAACGCCATCCAGATGACCGTTCTCAACGATGGATTTCGCACCGCGAACACCTTCCTCTGCAGGCTGGAAGATCAATTTGATTGTACCATGAAGCTGATCTTTGATTGCCATCAGAGTCTTCGCAACACCGAGACCGATGGTCGCATGAGCATCATGTCCACATGCGTGCATCATTCCATGGTTTACAGATGCAAAGCCTTCTGCTGCCGGACGATGTCCGTCGTCCTGTGCCTCGATTACGCCGAGCGCGTCAATATCGAAACGCATCGCAACGGTCGGGCCTTCGCCGCACTTAATAATACCGATAACGCCAGTCATACCGCCCTTTGTGTACGGTAAGAACTCCGGATCGCCGCCCTGCTCGACTGCACGTTCATAGCTTGCCTCAAGAGCTTCCTCGGACGGAACGCCCATTCTTGCTTCTTTCTTACAAACTGCGTCACCAACAAGAACTTCATCCACGCCCATCTCTGTCAGCTTGCGGGCGATGATAGAAGATGTACGCATCTCGAACCAACCAGACTCCGCATATTTGTGGAAATCACGACGTGTCGCCACAAGTTCCGCTGTCACATCATCAACCAGCTGATTAATTTTCTCATACATTGCCATTGTTTTCCCTCCATAAGAATAAATTAATTTATTTACGCTTTGGCAACATTCTGCCGCCATAACCAATCGCAAACACGTCTCCGTCCCCATCCTTGAACAGTTTCACATAACCGTCTTTCACAAATCCACGAACCAGTCCAACGGTCTCATTCACCATAATAAACGGCTGTAATTTTCCGTCCGCACGCAGGCAGACTTTACCATCTTCCATGCAGATCTCCACAACGGAGTTCTCTACCTGACCCTCGTTGGTCGCATAGCTTCCGACTGCTGCTTTCACCGTCTTCTCTGTCCACGGGTTGTCCTCGTACACTTCACGCATATCGATCGGATTTCTGCCATGGTACATACGCATCGCTGCGTCAGCAATTGCACTGACCGGAACGTCAGAAGTATTACAAAGCACGATCACTCCTGCGCCTGCATCATAGGACCAGGACATATTGGAAGAAACGCCGAGCTGGCTGCCACCATGCTCCACAACAGTCAGATCATCCAGTTTCTTCGTCGCCAGGCCCATACAGTACCAGCTCTCCGGGCGATACTCAATTGCCGGACGGCACATGGTCTGGATTCCTTCCCAGGAAAGAAGTCGTTTGCCATCCGCAGTCTTTCCATGATTCAGGTACATGCCGACTACCTTTTTCATATCCGCCAGTGTAGAACGCATCGCGCCTGCACCGCTGAGAACGAAACCGGAATTATAAAAATCCCTGGTACCAGTCAGTTCTCCGTTTGAAACGCTATATAATATAGAAGAATTTTCCTCAAGACGCGGTCTCAGATACTCACAGCCGCTGCGGTCCATGCCCAGTGGATTCAAAATATTCTTTTTCACATAATCAGAGAACGATTTCTCGCCGCTGACTCTTCGCACCATCTCACCGAGCAAGCCAAAACCATCGTTGCAGTAGCTCATATAGGCGCCCGGCGCACCACTGAGTCCGCACTCCAGAGTCTGCTCATCCAACTGCTCTGCAACCAGCTTCACACCGATATCTGCAAGCTCTGTCACAAATGCAAGGTCACCGCACTCCTCTTCCTTAAAACCATACTCCGCCGCTGTTTCTTTGATCTGGGTACGTTTTGTTGGGTAAAAACCTGCGCTGTGATTTAAGAAGTGGCGCACGCGCACAGTCTTCTGATTTTTATTTGTGAACTCCGGTATGTATTTGCTGACAGGATCGTCCAAATCCATGAGTCCCTTCTCACAAAGCTGCATTACCGACAATGCCACAAACGATTTCGTCACTGACGCCATGCCAAAAATCGTGTCTTCATTTAACGGAATCTGGTTCGCCACATCCCGATATCCGAAATAATTCTCATACGCAGTATTGCCCTCGTCGTCAATCACCGCAACTGCAATACCCGCAGCATTGTACTGACGCTGGATCTGCTTGATCAGCTCTTCAAATAAATATTTATTGGTATCATTGATTCGATTCATTTTGTTCACCTCACGCACTTTATGCTATTAACATTTTAGCATGGGTATATTCGCATTGCAAGCAATGTTGATGAGGTTCTACGCAAATAGCTTTGTAAAGATTCTATAATTTTCCCTATCTCTGAAAACATACTCGCCAACTCCTCTGGATGAAATCTGGGTTCAAATACATCTCAATATAATCTGCGAAATTCAAGTTGAAATACGCTCATAATAAAAAACCGATGTCAAAATATTCGATCCTGACATCGGCTTTCTTATACGCACACTTCATTATGTAGTTTACCACACTACAAAAGAAAAGTCTATTAATTTATTATTTTTCATATAAAATAGGTATTACTACAACTGGTCAACCAATACTGTATCGGCAGGGGATGGGCCGCATGACAGTGCCACCCGCAGGAGCGGATCTGATGAAAAGGAGAAGAAACATGAGCGTGGTACCAAAAAAAGAATTGCCGGGCCTTTCCAGGAAGGCCGAGGAACAACACCTGAAGGAAACTCTGGAGGTTGTTCAGAAGAACATTGCCAAGTACAGTGAAGAAGTTTCCACATTGCGCAAAGATATCGATGATATGCAGGCGCATTTTCACGATGATAACCCGGAACTGATCAATACGCTGGAAAATACTTACACCATGTATGATTTCTTGGGCAGGACGCTTGCGCGCAATGAGAGGGCCCTGAAAAAGCCTTATTTCGGCCGGATCGATTTCCATGATGAGACGTTGGATTCGGAGGAAGCATTCTACATTGGCAAGTGTGGCATTTCCAGGGACGCGACACACCCGGTCGTGATCGACTGGCGGGCGCCGGTGGCAAATGTCTATTATGAGAACGGACTCGGAACATGCAGTTACCAGTCCCCGGAGGGAGACGAGCTTCCGATTGATTTAAAGTTGAAGCGGACCTATGAGATTTCCGATGGAACCCTTCTGAATATGTTCGATACAGAAGTCATTGCCAATGATGATCTTCTGACCAGTTATTTATCGAAAAACAAGCAGGCAGTGCTGGGGGAAATTGTTGCTACCATTCAGAAAGAGCAAAATGAAATCATCCGAAAGTCGCCGTATCATAACTGTCTCGTGCAGGGAGTGGCCGGCTCCGGTAAAACGACTGTCGCCATGCACCGGATTTCTTTCATTTTATACAATTATGCGGACCGGTTCCGTCCGGAGGATTTTTATATTGTGGGCAGCAACCGGATCTTGCTCAATTATATTACAAGCGTACTTCCCGATCTGGATGTGTACGGCGTGCGGCAGATGACCATGGAGCAACTGTTTGTACGGCTTCTGTATGAGGACTGGGACAAGAAAAAATATCGCATCAAAACTTCTGCTTCTGCCGATAAACGAAACGTGGTCAAAGGCCGTCTTTCCTGGTTTCGAGATCTGGAAGACTTCTGTAGCAGGCTGGAATGGAAAACTCTTTCGACAGACTCCGTCTATTTGAACCGCCTGCAGTTCGTGGAAGGATTTCTTGATGGCAAGACCGGTGTTCATGACCGCAGCGGAGAGCAACCGGCTGATTCCGGCGATATGGTCCTTCTTATGGACAGCGATGCTGTGAAGCGGTATATTCGCGAAAACCAGACAGTATCCATTCAGAGCAAGATCAATATGCTCAATGAACGGTTGAGAACCAGGATCAAAGATGAGTTTCTGATTAAAGGAGTTTCCTACACTGAAGCGGAGATGAAAGCCATTTTAAAGGCGTATCATGGCCGCTATGGTACCCGTGTCTGGAAAACATCGATTTATTCCCTGTACCGGGATTTTCTGAATGAGCAGATGGCGAGAGGGCTGGATGTGGATGTGGCAGATGATGAATTCGATGTGTATGATCTGGCCGCTCTGGCTTATCTTTATAAGCGAGTAAAAGAGACGGAGGTCATCAGTGAGGCCCACCATGTCGTGATCGATGAGGCGCAGGACTTCGGTATGATGGTATACAGTGTGCTGAAATTCTGCATCAAAGACTGCACTTATACGATCATGGGCGATGTCTCCCAGAACATTCATTTTGATTATGGACTGAATGACTGGGAGGAGCTGAAGGAACTGTACATAACAAACGAACGGGCCAGCTTTGGGATTTTGAAAAAGAGTTATCGAAATACTGTGGAAATTTCGAAATTTGCTACCAATATTCTTCACCATGGCAAATTCAATGTGTACCCGGTGGAACCGATCATTCGCCATGGAGACGAGCCGCAGGTGATTGAAGTTGCTGACCGCACAGGTATTCACACACGGGAGCGATTACTCAGCAAAGCAGCTTCTGTTTGCAAAACATGGCAGGAAAAAGGTCTTAACACGATCGCAATTATCTGCCGAGACGCGGAAGCTGCTGAAAAGACCACGGCAGAATTGGGACAGTTTATTAAAATCATGGATGGTCCTCTGGAAACCGCGGAATTCGGAAACGGGATCATGGTGCTGCCGGTGGAACTTACGAAAGGTCTGGAATTTGATGCGGTTCTGATCCTGGATCCGACAAGGGACGACTATCCGGTGGACGATGGACATGCCAAGCTTCTCTATGTTGCGGCGACGCGTGCACTTCATGAGCTTTGCGTCCTGCACACCGGCAATCTGACTGGGCTCATCAGCGATCCTGTGTCGGAGACGACGGTGCAGGTTCTTGATCATACCGACAACGAGAAGGAAAAACCGGACCTTAAACCAGTTGCCAGGATCGAAAGAGTTGGACGAAAAGAACCACAATCCGGAACCGATACCATGCAGCTTCTGGCTTCCAAACGCCTCAAACCGCAGGAAGCAAAAAACGCGGCACAGAAATCAGGTACACGGTCCGGATCCCCACAGGCAGATTTTGCATTCGGAAGCATGCCGATGAACGAACTTCTCAGGCCGCTCGGACACGCCAAAACAGATCATGCGATCCGCTGGACCGCCAAGCATACAGATGGACTCTATCTGCAGAGTTCCTACGGCGTTCTTCGGATCAGCCCCATCGGCAGCAATATCATCCGGGTCACTTTCGCTAAAGACAGTAATCT
>JAFUMF010000183.1 GCA_017482945.1 Lachnospiraceae bacterium | reverse complement strand
GCACGTATTTGAATAAGAATACGAAAAAGGGCACATATCTGTTTGATAATCTTCCGGAAAAGGAAGCGAAAGCTGTAGAAGATGCCCGGCTGGGAAAGAGAGCGCTGTTTGGCAAAGAACCGGTTCCCGGTAAGAAGGGACAGTCTCCGTCTGATAAGAAAAGAGGTTAGAAAATATGCGGGAGCAGTTAACAGAAAATGATATCAGGAAAATAGAGGAAGAGATCGAATACCGCAAGCTGGTGGTCCGCAAGGAAGCCATCGAAGCGGTAAAAGAAGCACGTGCCCAGGGTGACTTGAGTGAGAACTTCGAGTACTATGCGGCAAAGCGTGACAAAAACAAGAATGAGAGCCGGATCCGCTATCTGGAGAGAGTGATCCGTACCGCAAAGGTGGTATCGGATGAATCGAAGGATGACGAGGTCGGACTTTACAATACGGTGGATGTCTATTTTGAGGACGATGATGAGACCGAGACCTATCAGATCGTAACATCCATCCGCGGAAATTCCCTGGCCAATATGATCAGTTCGGAGTCACCGCTTGGAAGGGCGCTTCTCGGCCACAAGGTGGGCGACCGGGTGCATGTGATGATCAACGAAAAAGCAGGCTATGATGTGGTCATCAAGCGGATTGAAAAGACTGTGGATGATGGAAGTGCAGCGCTTCGCAGTTATTAATATGAGGCAAAAAGATGAAAGAAGAAATACATTCCAGAGCGGCGGATGGAAGAAGTCTGCCGCAGAATGCTTCGGAGTGTAAAAGAAAGTGGAGGATCCCTATGAAAGAAATGAAAATTCTGGGACTGCCGATGCCCCTGTATGCGATCGTATTTATACTGACCGTTGCCTGTATGGTGACCGGCTGTGTTCCAAACAGCCTGGTACCGGCGTTTTTGGTGCTGATGGTCTTCGGCGAAGGTCTTAATACCATTGGAAAGACCGTGCCTGTGGTAAAAACTTATCTGGGCGGTTCTGTAATCTGTATTCTCGGTGCGGCGGCGATTCAGGCGACTGGCGTGATTCCGCAGCAGACCTATGAGACGTTAGACTACTTTGTCAACGACAGTGGATTTTTAGTGTTCTATATCGCGGCTCTGATTACAGGCAGTTTGTTTAATATTGACCGAAACCTGCTGCTCCGTGCGACGGTGAAGCTGCTTCCGGTGGCGATAATTTCCCTGGCGTTGGGAATTTTGACATCCGGACTTTTAGGAATCATCCTGGGAGAAGGATTCTGGGGAGGCATTCTTTATCTTGGCGTTCCGATGACCAGCGGCGGCATGACTGCGGGAACCGTTCCGCTTTCCGGCATTTATTCCCAGGCATTACATGTGGACGCATCGGAAGTATTGACGAAAATGGCTCCGGCGACAGTGCTTGGAAATATTGTGGCGATCGTTTATGGCGGACTCCTCAATAACTTTGGAAATAAGCACCCGGAAGTGACCGGAAACGGCATGCTGGTAAATGACGGTAAACCGGTGAAGAAGACACCGCCGATGAAACCGACCTTTGCAAATTTATGTACCGGTATGGTGATCGCGTTCGCATTTTACCAGCTTGGTGCACTGCTCCACAATTTCGTAGAAATTATCCCGACCTATGCCTGGATGATCATCGCGGTGGTCGTTGTGAAAGGCACAGGAATCATGTCTGAGGAGCTGGAAGACGCGGCCAGAGAATGGGGCCAGTTCGCGATCCACAGCTGGACCGCAGCGGCACTGGCAGGAATCGGCTTTACATTGATCGACCTGAGCACTATTTTACAGACACTGACACCACTGTATCTGATTTCTGTGGTCCTGGTAGTGACCGTGATCACGCTGACTGCTGCTTTCCTTGGAAAGCTGGTGGGCTTCTATCCGTTGGAATCCGCCATCGCAGCCGGCATGTGCACTACG
>JAFUMF010000017.1 GCA_017482945.1 Lachnospiraceae bacterium | reverse complement strand
CATGTTAAAGTTTGCATCCCGGTCCAAAACTTAGCTTGGCTAGTTTTAAACCGTTCTACTGTTGTTTTTAGGTTTTGTTCTGAATGTTCTCATTCATGGCCTTAAAACCTTTGGCCATTTTTATAAGAATTTTCAGGGTTTTACATACTGTTCAGTTTTCAAGGTTCGTTGTTGTCGTTTCTCGCGACAGCCAGATTAATATATCACAGCTTTTCTCGCTTGTCAACAACTTTTTTCATCTTTTTTCGAACTTTTTCAGTTCCGGCCGTTCTCACGACCGTTCCTGATTTCGTTCTCAGTCCTGTTTCTCAAGGACGTGTGTTATCTTACCACCTGTTTCGCCAAATGTCAACACCTTTTTTTGTAATTTTTTATCTTTTTTTGAATTGTTTTAACAGCTTGCACAATAATAACAATATAGAGTGGTCACCTGTGTCAAAGGACACAAGATGCACCACTCTATCATTATTACTATGTATTTTTTGTTCTGGCACTCCATGCACAAGCAGTTGCGATCAATGCAGATATGGCCAGTAAATAAAATGTGTATCTGTATGTTCCATTACTAGCCTGAAGCATTCCTACGATGCTTGTCAGAATTCCCGAAAAAAGTGAATTCAGATATACCACCGAGAAATTGGATGCAAAATGCTCGTCCCCAAAAAGTCCGCGTGTTACACTCGGAATTATTGAGGAATGTCCCCCGAAGAAGAACAGGAGTCCAAACATAAGAACTATCATTGCGGTAACCAATTTAAAACGGTAAGTCAAAAACAGCAATAGGACCAATATCAAATTGCCGGTCGAAAGCAAACGAGTCGTCGGAATGCTTCCGATTTTATCAAAAACGATTCCGCTTGCAATTCTTCCCACACCGTTGAACACAGACCCTATGCTCACAATGATCGCGGCTGTTGCAGCATTTAGACCAAACTCACTCGTAAGCAGCGGCGACATATGATTGATGATCACAAGTCCAACGCTTCCTAAGGTGATAATGTAAATAAACACCAAATAGAAGATTGGGCTTTTCAGCATTTCTGCAGTGCTTACATTATGAGCTTCATCCTTTGACATCTCCGGTCCCTGCGGAAGTTCTTCAAACTCTTTGGCTCTTGGAAAACGGATGAAAAAACCGCCAGTCAGCATCACCACAAGATCAACGATTCCCAACACGAGAAATGTTGGTTTCCAACCATAGTTACTGAGCAGAATCTGGCAGACCGGTCCTAATACCGTTGTTGACAGCGCATATCCCATGATCAGGATACCTGTTGCCATGCCGCTTTTATCACGGAACCATAGCGGTATCGTGGAAACGATCGCCGAATACAACATACCGGTTCCGGTTCCACAGATCACACTGTACGTAAGATACAGTTGCCATACTTCTGTAATTCTTGTCGTGAGAATAAATCCACCTGCAAGAAGAATTCCTGCAAACTGGGCAATTCGCTCGTAATGAAAATGCCTCGAAAGGATACCACAGATTGTAACTCCGACCGCAAAGAAAATCAGGTTTATTGTAAATGCCAGAGAGGTCTGCGTTCTGCTCCAGCCAAACCATGATTCCAAAGGACCAACGAAGATTGACCAGGCGTATCCCACTCCTAAAAGAAGCAGGAGCAGCAATCCATTGAGCAAATAAAAATAGCGTTTAACCGCCATTGGCAGCTTTTTCATATTAACATCCCCAAAGTACTCTATTTGATGTCTGCATCAGTAAACGGATCTCCACATTGTGGGCAGAACTTCGGCGGTTTCTTCGGATCTTCTGGTTCCCAACCGCACTTGTCACATTTATAAAGAAGCGCATCCGCCGGTTTCTTTGTTCCGCACTCCATACAGAATTTTCCTTTATTCTGTGTTCCACAGGAACATGTCCAGAATCCGCCAGCCACTGGCTTCGGTTTTCCACAATTGGTACAGAATTTTCCTTCGTTTGCGGTCTGACCACAGGAACAGTTCCATCCATTTGCTGCCTGAGCCGGTGCCACCGGAGCTGCCGGCTGCGGATTTGCCATTTGCTGGTTTCCTGCCATCTGGAACAGCTGGCCCGCGTTGATTCCACCCGCACCTGCTGCCATGTTCATTCCTGCAAACGCCATCATCGGTCCAGTGCTCGTATTGGATGCAGCTGCTTTCATTGCATCAGCCTGCGCGCTGGTCAGATGTGCTGCTGCCATTCCCGGATTGCGGAATACTGCATTTCTCTGCAGCTCCTTGATCATCTTTTCGTCTTCTTCCGGTGCTTTTACAGAATTCACACCGATGGAACTGATTTCAATTCCATATCTCTTTGCCCAGTTTTCTGCGAGCACTTCGTTCAGTGCATTTGCAAGCTCCATTGTATGGCCCGGAAGTGCGCTGTAACGGATTCCCATTGCAGAAATCTTTCCGAATGCCGGCTGAAGTGCTGTTAACATTTCAGATTTCAGCTGAGAGTCAATCTGGTCTCTTGTATAATCTGCTTCGATGTTTCCGCAGATATTTTTATAGAAGAGAATCGGATCCATGATCCGGTATGCGTACTCACCGTGGCATCGGATAGAAATATCAATATCAAGTCCGATGTTCTGGTCTACCACACGGAACGGAACCGGATTGGCTGTTCCATATTTATTGCCCAGAATCTCTTTTGTATTAAAATAGTAGATTCTCTGATCTTTTCCTGTGTCACCGCCCAGAGTTACGCGCTTTGCGAACTGCTTGAAGGTTCCCACAATACTGTCTTTTAAGCTTCCATAGAAAATAGAAGGTTCTGTGGAAGAATCATAAACAAATTCTCCTGCTTCCGCGCATACTTCCACGATCGCACCCTGATCAACAATCATCATACACTGGCCTTCGTTCACCGCAATGATCGAACCATTGGTGATCAGATTGTCACTTCCTTTTGTGTTGAAGCTAATTTTGGAACTTCTTTTTACACCTTTTGTTACGAGAACATCTTCTTCCAGAGACGGACAGTAAAAATATTCACGCCACTGATCCGCCAGAACGCTGCTAACGGCACCTGCGCCAACTTTTAAAATTCCCATTCCATATCCTCCAGTCTTTCTTCTATATATAATGTGCTAGATCAAAGTCACTGTATATTTTAAGTTCTTAGTTTCATCCGGCTTAAGACAGATCACATGCGGCTTATCAAGAATATCGCCGGTCTCGTTTTCGTATGCCGCGCAACCATGCCACGGCTCCAGGCAAATGTACGGAGCACTTGCACTTCCCTTTGTCCAGAATGCGATCATCGGAAACTGTTCAAATTCCATATGAACACCGTGTCCTGTCTCTTTGTGTTTCAAGCTTACGCCATTGGAATTTAAGCCGCGGAATACAACGGTATCCAAACGAGCATAAACACTGTAGTCCAGGGGAAGGATCTTTCCTGTGAGCATGGGCTCTGTATCACCGTTCTGGAATAAACCGGCAGATGTCAGAAGAATAGTCGAAGCATCTTCTTCTTCGTCAAATACAAGCTCATAATCCTCAAATTTCTCGCCTTCTTCCATCGGGCAGTTGAATGCTGTGTGGGCACCAACACAATATGGAAGGATTTCATTGCCGGTATTCTTCACTTTGTACTCTGTGCTGAATCCATTCTCTGTCAGTCTGTGGATTACCTGGAAGGAAAATTTGAACGGATAGCGTTTTAATGTCTCCTCGCTCTCGGTAAGTTCGAACACCACATAGTTCTCGCCCTGCTCTGCAACGGAGAATTCGCTGTTTCTTGCGAAACCATGACGGCCCATCTCATATTCTGTTCCATTGATTTTTACTTTTCCATCTTTTAAATTACCAACGACCGGAAACAGGTTCGGGTTGCGTCCGGACCAGAATGCCGGATCTCCGCACCAGATGTATTCTTTTCCATTGCCATCCTGCAGGGAAATCAGCTCTGCACCATGGGTATCGACAGTTCCTTTTAATTCACCAAATTTAAGATTTATCTGCATAAGCCATACCTCCTATTGATCATCCAGACCTAATAAAACTATACCTAATCGTGAATAAAAAGTCAATGATTGACCATTTCCTTGTGAATTTTAATCTTTCATCAATTTTCACAGAATCAAGTGACAAAAATGGCAGAACGTGGTACAATATTTACACTAGACAAGTATGTGCGTACGCAGGGGAGGACGCATACTAAAAATATTTAGGAGGACAAAGTTATGAATCGTTATGGTATTGACGTACAAGTAAAAAATGTTCCTGTACTGGATCCGGAGTTCACTCCTCTCTTAAAGTTTAATCGTGCTTTTTTAGAGAATGCTACTAAACCGGTTTCCATTGCAGTGGAAAGAGCTGATGGACAGATGGCCACAACCCATACGAAGATCCATGGCACACCAGAAATGGCTGAGGCTGACTGCTACTATATCGACAGAATGGTAAAGACAATGCTTTGGCTTCAGGGTGGTTTTAAGGTTTATGTGAATGATAAAGCTATGTATGATTACCTGAGCAGTGTTTACTGCAAAGGCGGCGCTCGTGAATTCGACTATGATTTCATGGCAAACATCTATGAGCATGAATTCGAAGTTGTTTACACAGAAAACGTTCCGGAAGCAAAAGATGCTCCGATTAAAATGGGCGGTAACTTAGAAGGCTGCCGTATCGGTTTTGACGCAGGCGGATCTGACCGTAAGGTATCTGCTGTTATCGATGGCGAGACAGTTTATTCTGAGGAAGTTGTTTGGTATCCGAAAATCACTGAGGATCCGGATTATCACTACAACGGAATCGTAGAGGCATTCAAATCTGCTGCTTCCCATATGCCGAGAGTTGATGCTGTTGGTATCTCTTCCGCAGGTATCTTCATCAACAACCGTACCATGACAGCTTCCCTCTTCTTAAAGGTTCCGAAGGAGCTTTATGATAAGAAGGTAAAAGATATCTACATTCGTGCCGTAAAAGACACATTTGGTGATGTTCCGTTCGCAGTTGCTAACGATGGTGACGTTTCCGCTCTCGCTGGTACAATGAGCTTAAAGGACAACAACGTTCTTGGTATCGCTATGGGTACAAGTGAAGCCGTTGGTTATGTTGACGAAGAAGGCCGTATCACTGGCTGGTTAAACGAGCTGGCATTCGTTCCGGTTGATGCTAACCCGGATGCTATGATCGATGAGTGGGCCGGCGATATCGGATGTGGTGTTAAGTACTTCTCCCAGGACGGCGTGATCAAACTTGCTCCGGCTGCAGGTATCGAATTAGACGAGTCTGCTGCTCCGGCTCAGAAGTTAAAAGCTGTTCAGGCTCTTATGGCTGAGGATGATCCGCGCGCTGCTAAGATCTACGAATCCATCGGCTGCTACCTTGGACATACTCTCGCTTACTACTATGAGACATATGGCTTCCGTTATGTTCTTCTCCTTGGCCGTGTAATGAGCGGTAAGGGCGGTGACCTGTTAATGGAAACATGCCAGAAAGTCCTCAACGATGAGTATCCGGAAGTTGCTGCGAAATTCCAGTTAACATTACCGGATGAGTACTTCCGTCGTGTTGGTCAGTCCATGGCAGTTGCAAGCTTACCAGAACTGAAATAATTATTTATTAGAAATTTTTATACCGACGAACCTGTCTTCCTGTGGCAGGTTCGTCGCAATGTAACATATATTATTTAGTATCATCTTTTATTAATAAGGAGATTTTAACTATGAGAATTTATATGGAAGCAGATTATGCTGCAATGAGCAAACGTGCTGCAAACATCATCGCTGCAGAAGTGATCAAAAAACCGGACTGTGTTCTTGGCCTTGCTACAGGTTCCACACCGATCGCTACATACAAGGGCTTAATCGAGAAATACAACAACGGCGAGATCAGCTTCAAAGAAGTAAAATCCGTAAACCTTGACGAGTACAAGGGCCTTGCTGGAACACATGATCAGAGCTACCGTTACTTCATGCAGGAAAATCTGTTCAACCACATCGATATCAACATCGCAAACACAAACGTTCCGAACGGTCTTGCAGAAGATGCAGAGGCTGAATGTGTGAACTATGATGCACTTGTTGCTTCCCTCGGCTATGCTGATCTTCAGCTTCTCGGCCTTGGCAACAACGGTCATATCGGTTTCAATGAGCCGGATACTCACTTCACAAAAGCAACTCATGTTGTAGACCTTACACAGAGCACAATCGACGCAAACGCTCGTTTCTTCGCAACAGCTGATGACGTTCCGCGTCAGGCTCTTACAATGGGTGTTGGCTGCATTATGGCTGCTCGCCGCGTTCTTCTTATTGCTTCCGGCGAAGCTAAAGCAGACGCTCTTTACAAAATGATCTGCGGTCCGATCACACCGGATTGCCCGGCTTCTATCCTTCAGCTTCACCCGGACGTAGTTGTTGTTGGTGATACAGCTTCCTTAAGCAAGGTTGTTGAAGCGGGGGTTAAAGTATGCGAATAATCGGCGGACAGGTTTTTGATTTAGAAAAAGGATTTGTCGAGCGCGAACTTTGCACAGATGGTATGTTGATTTCTGAGAACAGCGGTGACGATGTTGTGATCGATGCTGCTGATTGTTATGTCATTCCGGGCCTTGTTGATGTTCACTTCCACGGTGCTGTGGGTGAGGACTTCAGTGATGCATCTGCGGAAGGTCTTCAGAAAATCGCAGATTACGAGCTGTCCCAGGGCGTTACTTACATCTGCCCGACAGGTATGACTCTCTTAGAGGATCAGTTAACAAAAGTATGTAAAACTACTGCTGAACACCGCAAGAGTAATCCGAGCGGTGCAGAAGTTGTTGGTATTCACCTTGAGGGACCGTTCCTTTGCGTAGCAAAGAAAGGTGCTCAGAATGAAGCATTCTTACATGAGCCGGACGTTGCAATGCTCCGCCGTCTCAATGAAGCTTCTGAAGGCTGCGTAAAATTAGTGACTGTTGCTCCGGAAGAGCCGAATGGTATTGAATTCGTTCGCGAAGCTACCAAAGACGGCATCACCGTTTCTCTTGGACACACGATCGCTAATTACGACATTGCAAGCCAGGCTTATGCAGCTGGTGCTTCCCATGCAACACACCTTTACAATGGTATGCCGTCCTTCCTTCACCGTGAACCGGGCGTGATCGGTGCTGCATGTGACGCTCCGCATGTAAAAGCAGAGCTGATCTGTGATGGCGTTCACATCCATGGAAGCGTTGTTCGTACAACATTTAAGATGTTCGGCAAAGAGCGCATGGTCATCATCTCTGACTCCTTAAGAGCAACTGGTATGCCGGATGGTATTTATCCGTTTGGCGGCCAGGAAATCGAAGTTCACGGAAACCGCGCAACAATCGCAGGTCATCCGGAGACACTTGCAGGTTCTGTTACAAGCTTAATGGGCTGTATGCGCAAAGCAGTTGAGTATGGTATTCCGCTCGCTGATGCAGTTCGTGCTTCTTCTTACAATCCGGCTCAGCAGATCAAGATCGATGATCGCTGCGGAAGCTTAGAGATTGGTAAAGAAGCTAGTATCGTTCTTTTAAATAAAGAAGATCTTTCTATTAAGAAGATTATCTTTAAAGGCGCGGCTGTATAATCAATCCAGATAATTGAATCAATGATATAACAAATCCCAGGTATCCATTTTGGACACCTGGGATTTCGTTTATTTACTCAATTCTTCAGTCAGCGCGAGAATCTGTGGTGCAAGCTTTTCTCTCTGTTTTTTCGTCGTTCTTGCATACACCGGATATGCGATCACAATCAGGAAAATCCCCAAAAGTCCGATTCCAATTCCCGGAACAAACAGTTGCTCGGCCCAAACCATGGTACAGCACATTCCGATTCCTAACATCAATGTGCCGACCACACCCAAAATCAGGGCATAAACAGTCCCAAGCTTCGTTGTGCTCTTATCCAGCTTTCTGAGCTGCTCCATTTTATCTTCCTCGGCCGGAAGATATTTTTTACGGATCTTCTCGATTTCTTCCTGTCGTTTCGCTGAGTATGTAAATTCAAAGGTCTCTTCTTTTGTAAGTTTGTCTTTGTCCATATTTTATATGACTCCCTGTTTCAATTTTTCAATTTCCCCATTTGCTTTTCTGACCATGAGCACTGCCATGATTAACACCAGTACGCACACACTGCCACCAGTCAGCGTATTCATAAGCATTTCGAACGCTTCTTCTCCCTCTGTGTTAAACTGAGCTAAAAGTGCAGTTTGCAATGTGAACAACGACATCAGCGCTTTCGCCATTCGTATACTTTTCGAAGCAGAGAAAATCGGATTCTCTACCTTCCAGTATTTTATTACCTTCACAACAGCCATGATCAGACAGTAAAATGCATATGCCGCAAACGCATAGACCAGAAATCCCGGATATTCAACTCGTTGTCCCTGCCAGATCATCTGCACCAGCATGCCCGACATGGCAATATTCAAAAATACCATCATGATACCACAAAGCCGATAGCTTTTCAGTTGTTTTAATCGATTCAGCTTCTCATTTTTTTCCTTCTTCCGCGAATTCACAAGCAGCATCATATGCATTGCACTCAGCACCATGTGATACACGGCTACTGCCATCAGCCAATATGAGCGAAAATAGATACCAAATCCAAGTTTTACCATGGCGAACAGGGTGTCCACTCCGGAACCGGTATGTAAAGACACGGTATCTCTCAGTTGCTGCTCACTGAGATATCTGGACGTGAGTGTATTCTTATAAAGCATTTTCCTGACCCACCTGATAATTTCCGGTATCCTTGCGCATACGATTACCAGTGTATATGCAGAAAGCAGGTAAGAACCATACTGTATTTCAGGCCGCGCATCTTGATATCCAAGGGAATATACCAACAATACCACAGAAAGATTGAACAGAAGAAAAATCAGGAATCGATTGGGAAATAGTATTTTATGAAGGCGGTCTTTCGCTGCCGACGTGTTCTCGTTAGGAAGTTTCATTCGTTTCACGTTCTTCCCTCCGTAAAAACACTGTGAAAATGCTGCCAACTCCCACTCTGCTGCTGACGCTGATCTCACCGCCGGAAATATCAATCACTCGTTTTACCAGAGCAAGACCAAGACCATTTCCCTGAGTCGCATGGGACGTGTCGCCCTGATAAAATTTCTGAAAAATATTTTTTCCTGTCTCAGGACTGATTCCACAGCCGGTATCGCTGACTTGAATAATTGCTTTATCCCCATCAGTCGTAAGTGCAAGTCCTACTTTTCCACCATGGTCTGTAAACTTAATCGCATTGGATAACAGATTATTCCAAACAAGACTTAAGAGTTCCGGGTCTGCATTTACCAAAACATCCTCTTCAATATCCACATCGATTTCAATTTCCTTCTTCTCCCACTCACTCTCAAATCCAAGCATGCATTCGCAAAGCTGTTCACCCAGATTATATTTTGTCACATTTGGATAAATCTGCTGGTTTTCCAGTTTGTTGAGTTTCAGGATATTGGTAATTAAGCTGGACATTCTTCTTGTCTGCTCTGTGATCGCGGTTGCATACTCCAGACGTTTTTCCTCAGAAAGGTCCGGTGCCTGAAGCAATGTGCCCAAATTCTGCATCACTGCCAGCGGAGTTTTCATCTCATGAGATACATTGGAAATAAAATCAGTCCTCAGAGTCTCTACACTACCCAGCTCCTTCGCCATTTTGTTCAAGCCTTCTACAATTTCATCAAAATCATTGTAACTATATTCGCTGTGGAGTGATTCAATTTTGGTTTCAAAATCACCGCCAATAATTCGCTCCATTCCTTCATGAATTCGTTTCAGCGGCCGCTTCACAGTAAAATATCTTCTAATCTGGTCGGCAAGGCAAAAAATGACCGACAAAAGGATGATATTAAAAAAAGTGATCGGCGCCGCGGCATCCAGTTCTGCCCGGTCCAAGTCAATAGAATTCAGGAACAGAAGGAAGTTGCAGGTCACAACAAATGCCACCAGAACAAAGAAAACCACAAACTGCCTTATTGCCTTCATTTAATCACCGCCTTGTATCCCAGTCCATGAACCGTAACGATTTCAAAATCCTCGCATTCTGAGAACTTATCCCGGATCTTCGCCATATAAACATCCACAACACGAGGACCTGACGCGCTCTCCACATCCCAGAACTCATCCATCAGCTGGGATCTTGTGAATGTTTTTTTCGGATAAGAAAGCAGCTTATAAAGAAGATTAAATTCTCTCACGGTCAGATTGACTTCCTCGTCTCCCACATAAGCAGTTCTCTCTTCCACATCTAAAACCAGTTTGCCAATCTCCAATTTACGCTTCGTTGCAATCTTCGCTCTTCGAAGCAATGCTTCAATTCGCAGCTGCAGCTCATCCAGATCCACCGGTTTCACCATATAATCATCGATTCCGATGCGAAATCCCTTTTTCTTGGACGAAAAATCATCCTTTGCCGTCATAAACAAAATCGGAATATCCTGATTCAGTTCACGCACTGTCTGGGCAAATTCAAATCCATCAATTCCAGGCATCATGATATCAGAAATAATCATATCGAACATATTGCCGTACATTTCATTGTAGGCATCTGTCGCATTCAGACATCCTGTGACCTCGTATCCATTCTGATTTAAATATGCACACACCGTTTTATTTAATTCTCTATCATCTTCCACCAAAAGAATCTTAAACATATCATCGCTCCATTCTGAATTGCTCTCATCACAAACTTTATCTAGTTTACTATATCATATGAATGTTAATGAATTGTTAAAGTTATACACTTTCTCCAAAACTCCAAACTATTTTTCTCATGCCAGAAACATCTCCGGCCAAAGAAAAAGCAGCTGTCTGATTTCCAGAATCAAACAGCCGCCGGTATCGTTTCGTTACTTTTAGAAAATTCCCTTTAAATCCAAATGCTCACACTTCGTAAAGAACGGTCTCAGTCTCTCTAGGATCACTGCAACGCCGCCCTCTTTTTCTGTCTCAATGTTCATCGGAAGAATTGGATCATGTAAGGACATGCGGATCAGCATCCAGCCCTGAACTTCCTCATCACTGAAGGAAATCCGAACACCTTCGTAGTTCGGTTCAACGATATGGAATCGCTCGTCTCCTTTCGCGAACTCTTTGAATTCATCCAACACCTTGAGGCCATAGTCTTTGAACTCGTCCAGACGAATCGCAAAGCGGTATTCCTTGCTCTCTGCAGCCTCTTTAAGACCGGCCAGCATATCCTCGATGGATCTGCCTGCGCGTTTTGCACGCACTGCTTCACAGAGAATCTTCACACTCATATATGCACCATCATCCAGGAAATAGTTTTCTTTTAACGCACCATGTCCGGATGTTTCGATCGCAAGGCAGCTCTCGATTCCCTCTTTATTGAGACGCACTGACTCATTGATCACATTGCGGTATCCGCGTTTGAATCTGTGGTGTACAAGGCCAAGCTTCGTCTCCAGGAACTCCTTTAACTGGTCAGATGTAACAGAATCCGTTACGACTGTGCTGCCAGGATTGGTTCTTGCCACGATGGCGCCCATCATAGCGATCAGCGCATTGCGGTTGATCTCTTTACCACTTGCAAATACGGTCGCCGCGCGGTCTACATCTGTATCAAAAATAATGCCCAGATCAGCATGACTTTCCAGAGTTGCTTTGCGGATGCTGTCCATAGCCTTTGCATTTTCCGGGTTCGGAACATGATTCGGGAATGTTCCGTCCGGATCCAGGCAGACACTTCCGCTGATATCTGCACCAAGCGGCTCCAACACCTTTGTCGCGAAGAATCCGCCTGCACCGTTTCCGGCATCCACAACAAAGTGCATACCAGTTAACGGCTTTTCTTCCTCAACAGCACCGATCTCTCGGCAGATGATCTGGCGAAGATTTGCACTATAGTGAGAAATCAGGTCCACGCATTCGATTTCCTGAATTTCTCCTGCCTCTATTCCGTTTTCTGCAATCTCAGCAGCTCTCTTTAAAAGCACCTTGATATCCTTGCTCTCCAGTCCGCCCTCTTTTAAGAAGAACTTCAGACCGTTTCGATTGAATGGAAGGTGGCTTGCTGTGATCATGACAGCACCATCGTAATTTAATTCCGGAAGAATTGTGGACATAAACATGGATGGCGTGGAGGAAAGGGCACAATCGATTCCCTTACTTCCCTGCACCTGAATTCCTTCCAGTACACCGGCTTTGATCATTCCCGCTGTCAGTCTGGAATCATGTCCGACAGAAATCGTAAGCTCTGTCTTTTCTTTTCCGCAT
>JAFUMF010000182.1 GCA_017482945.1 Lachnospiraceae bacterium | reverse complement strand
GTGTGTGCATACCGAAGCCATCGCGGTTTACAGTCAAGGCCGGAACACCGTTCCATGCAAATGAGTTGGAGTCACTGCCCCAGATCGCATTTCTTGTTACCATGCCGATGCCGATTTCATGCGCCATGTACTCGATCATGCTGCAGATCGCCGGATCGCCTGTCACGCCGATCACAGTACCGCCAACAAGCTGGCCTGCAAGATCCACGTTCATGTTGAACTGGTGATTCTTCAGCTCCTCTTTGTGGACAGTCGTGTAATTGCGGCTTCCAAGAAGACCTTTCTCCTCGGCACCGAACCATACGAATTCCATTGTTCTGCGCGGATTATGCGCTTTAAAGTAACGGCAAAGCTCTAAAATAATTGCACATGCAGCCATATTGTCGTATGCGCCCGGGCCCTGTGGAACAGTATCAAAGTGCGCTGTGAGAGTCAGAACTTCTTCCGGGATCTCTGTGCCTTCGATTCTTGCGATCACGTTGCGGGATGTTGCCTTGCTTAATTCTGATTTTAATGTGAGGCGAGCACGGGATGCGCCACCGTCTACGATTTCCATTGCGTCTTTGTGATGTAACACAACGCCCTGGATCGGTGTCTCGCCAACCTTCGGAACGGCGCGTGTGAATAACAGCTGATCCTCGCCCTCATCGATCGGTGTTCCTGTGATGGAAAGGAATGCAACGGCTCCTGCGTTCACCAGCTTCTTGTACATGTCTCCGTTGACCGGGTTGTTTACCATAACAATCTTTCCTTTTGCGAAGGAAAGGTTGATGTCGTCACCGTTTTCTGCATATAAGAACGGAGCCTCGATTCCGCCCTCCGGTGTGCTTCCACAACGGCCATAGCCTGCAACCTTGTATGTTTTCTCGAACGGCTCAGTCACTGTAAATTCAGCTTCGAGAATCTTCCATGTATCAATTTCAAACTCTTCCTGACGGCTCTCAACGCCAAAGCTCTTTAACTCTTCCTGAATTGCAAGAGCGGCTTTCAGTTCGCCTTCTGTACCAGCCTCACGGATGTAGGTGAACTGCTTCATAAATTCCAACTGGCGTTTTCCGCAAATTTCGTTTAAGCTCATTGTTTTTCTCCCCTCTGTTGCGACTTTTCGTATCCTCTGTCCACTGCCCGCGACCTCCCGACGGCGAACTACGTGGACGCTACTTTTATTATACTTGATTTACCTGAAATTGCAAGGCGAAGTCATGATTCCCCCGTCCATGCAGGGTCATGGAAACTGTATATTAAACATTTTGATCTCCCAGGAAGATCTTTTGTGCATTAGCGTGACAAGGTCTTTCCTGGCAATTGAAAAAATCTTTACCCCCACTCTTGACAAAGAGCCAAAAAAGCGGCCCCGGCCTAAGCCGGAACCGCCAATTATGTACAATAATTAGAGACCCATAACCTCTTTAACTTTAGCGATGATGTGGATACCGATATCTCTAGCAGCATCTACAGTCTGTGCGCCGATGTGCGGGGAAACGATGAAGTTGTCGCACTCGAACAGCGGGCTTGCGAATGTGTCGTTACCTGTAAGGCCGTCACCTGCAAGTTCGTTCTCCATAACGTCTGTAGCGTAGCCGCCGATCTGACCAGCAACTAATGCCTCATACATATCTTTCTCGTTAACGATACCACCACGGCTCATGTTGAGAACTACAGCGTCGTTCTTCATACCAGCGAGGGACTCTTTGTTGAAGAGATCCTTTGTCTCTGGTGTTAACGGAAGGTGGATGGAGATGAAGTCAGAAACTTCAAGAAGCTCCGGAATTGTAACGCTCTTTGCGCACTGCTCGCCGAATACATGTGCCGGAAGGTACGGATCGTAAGCAACGATTGTCATACCGAATGCACGTGCAAGCTCACCTACGCGCTGACCGATACGGCCAAAGCCCATAACACCGAGAGTTTTGCCTCTTAACTCGCGGCCGTTGAATTTATATTTGTCCCACTCGTGTTTTACTTTTACATCGTAGTTAGCTGTGAAAGTACCACGGGAGATGTCAAGCATCTTGGAGATTGTTAACTCTGCAACTGCGTTAGCATTTAAGCCCGGTGCGTTGAAGATCTGGATGCCCTTGGATTTTGCATATTCCATATCAATGTGGTTAAGACCAACGGAGCAAACACCGATAACCTTTAAGTTCTTTGCAGCGTCGATGATGTCCTTATCGATCTTCGGGTCTACACGCATGATTAATACGTCAACATCTGCGATGTCAGCGATTACCTGATCTTTGCTGGACGGAAGGTTATCTGCCGTTTTAACCTCCATGTATTTGCTGAGCTCTTCAGCGATGCCAGCGTAAACTTTGTCAATGATGAGACACTTCATAATTTGTTTTCTCCTTTCGGGATTTTCTCTTCCTAGTCGTTTTAACGACAAAATCCTATGATATCATTCTTTTCTATTTTAATAAAAATAAATGATTCTGTAAAGCCTTATTCAGGAAATTAAACTTTTCTTTACACTCTTTAGCAAATAGGCGCATAAACGAAGACAGAAAACTTATTTTCTTAAGTTTCCCAGACTCCGCCATGCGCCTTTCCTTTTACAAGCTTACCTCGATCCATACGGGAAGTATTGATCAAGCCTCATCGATTGCCTTTCCGATATCGGTTCTCATGTATTTATTGGCAAACTGCACCCACTCGGTCGCCTTGTATGCATTTGCTCTCGCTTCTTTCAAGCTCGCACCATTTGCAGTTACACCGAGGACACGGCCGCCGTTTGTAATGAACTGTCCGTTCTCATTGAATTTTGTTCCGGAATGGAATACATAGTAGCCTTCCTTCTCCG
>JAFUMF010000181.1 GCA_017482945.1 Lachnospiraceae bacterium | reverse complement strand
CTTGGCATTACGCAGCTCCGAGGCGAGATGATCAAAAACACATCTCTGCTTAAAGAACAGATGGAAATGGACCATGCAAGACTTGATTCCAGACTTGCTCATGTTGAATCTGACATTTCACAATTGAAGAATGATGTACGCGACATCAATCTGACCATCGAGAAAGAAATTCGCCCACAGTTAGAACTGATGTGTGAAATGATCATTCCCGAGGTCAGACGATTTAGCAGAGCTGCGGACGAAATTCACGCGATAAAATCAGACATCAACGTACTAAATCTTACTGTTGCCAAACACAGTGAACTCTTAAACCAGCGCTGTGCTACATAAAAGTCAAACGACAAGACTAGGTAAAATCAATTGGTGACGAAGGCCCTGACCACCTACTCAGCCGCTTTCACCGCAAACTCCGTAGTCACCAGGTCTTCATAAGGCACTCGTGCCGGGAGCTCTCCTGCCTCCTCAAGGATGTTCTGAAGAAGGTCAAAGCTTTCTTTCTCAAACACCAGATCCTGCTTCCAGGTATCCTGTGCCTTATAGCGCTCCACGATTTTCACTACGTTCTCGATCGGTGTTTCCTTAAACTGCGGATGGATCACCTCCGCGATTTCCTCCGCAGTATGGGAATTCACGTAATCCATGCCCTTTTGAATGGCATTTGTAAATTTCTGGATAATTTCCGGATTCTCTTCCATATAACTCTTCTTTGCACAGTACGCTGTGTACGGAACATAGCCGGATTCCTCACCTAACGACGCTACAACATAACCATTTCCTTCCAGTTCAAGACTGGTCGCAAATGGTTCAAATTCCACGGTGTAATCCGAATCATCACTGGTGAATGCCGCTGCAGTCAGGCCAAAGTTAATGCTCTGATCAATGGTCAGGTCTGTTTTCGGGTCGATGCCATGTTTCTTTAAAATATACTCAAAAACCATCTGCGGCATACCGCCTGCCCGGCCTCCAAGTACCTTGGTTCCAATCAGATTCTCCCACTGGAAGTCTTCTTCCGGTTCCCTGCCCACAAGGAAATTTCCGGCCCGCTGTGTCAACTGTGCAAAGTTCACCGCATAGTCCTCTTCCCCACCGGCATATGTGTAAATCGATGCTTCCGAGCCCATAAAACCAATATCTGCCTCGCCAGACACCATGGCTGTCATGACTTTGTCAGCACCGCCGCCGTTTACCAGCGTGAGATCAATGCCTTCCGCCTCAAAGTATCCTTCTTCAATAGCCACATACTGCGGTGCATAGAAAATAGAGTGTGCCACCTCATTGAGCGTCACCGGCGTATTCCCGGATTCGGCCTTTCCACAGCCGGTAAGTGAAGCAAGACACAAACCTCCGGCCAAAATACCACAAATGATTTTTTTCATATTTCTCCTCCAGAAAATTCTGATGGTTTATTCTATGATAAATCTTTTCTAATGTTCCTTTCATAAGTTTTTCTTATTTTACAATCAGAATATGTGAATTGTAATCCCTTCCAACGCCCTTTATAATTAAATTCATATTATACTTATGGGGGAAAACAAATGAAAAACAGTTTATTTATTCCACTTCGCGAAGAAGGCCTGACAACCATGAAAATCCGCTATGATTTTAAAACAGGAGCTGTTCGCCTCTATGCCGCGAAGGAATGGGAGCCGGACTTCGATTTTTCTGCATACAACCACGAATGGTGGATTGATGGCATCTTCACTGACGACGCTCGGTACATGAATACAAAAGAAGTCTGGGCAATGTTTGAACAGTACGGACAGAAAGAATACTTAGAGGAGGTCATTGACCTTCTCCGCGCAGGAAAACATTTTGGAATCGATATTTACTATTATGACAAATATGACATCCGCTTTATGATGAATGAGCACAGCAGAAAGCTTGGTGTCCTGAATAAGAGCCATGCGATCATGGCCGGTGGTATCCGCCGTCACACATATGAAGAACCTGAAATTGAGGTCATCATCGATGGTCTGAATCTTGGCCGCGGCATGAGCTTCAAGAACATTGCAGGCCATCTTCAGTTCGGCGGCTGTAAAGCAACCGTTACCATGAATCCCCTGGATATGGAAAACATGGAGATCATGGGCTTCCTCGCATTTGCACTCGACAGCTGCCGCGACATGACAGGCCCGGATATGAACTTCCCGGTTGAAATGTCTGACGTTATGATCGAGCAGGGCTATTCCATGCAGTATACAGGCGGAATGAAAGCAAAGACTGGTCCGACCGGCACACCGACTGCTTATGGTGTCTATCTGGCACTTCTTGAGGCAATCAACTTCCAGGAAGGAGTCAAGAGTGTGGCCGGAAAATCTGCTGCCCTCATGGGTCTCGGTGCCGTTGGCTGGTATATGGGCCAATATCTCTTGGACGGCGGTGTTTCTAAACTGATCATCGCCGACATCAACGCCGATGCTGTCCAGAAATTCATTGACGAGCATCCTGGACACCAGATCGAAACATGCCCGGTATCTGAAATTCTGTTCCAGAACGTGGATATCTTGAGCCCATGCGCCATCGGTGGTATTTTTGACGATGAGACCATCCCGAAACTGGACTGCAAATATATCTTCGGTTCTTCCAACAATGGCCTCAAAGCATCTTCCCAGGAGGAGGAAATCCGCCTTGCCAAGCTGATTGCAGAAAAAGGAATCCTCTATCAGGTAGAGTGGTGGCATAACACTGCAGGAGTGATCTGTGGTGCAGAGGAATACCTCTATGACGGTACAGAAGAATCTCTCAGAAAGAAAATCGAAGAAATCATGCCGGCGAATACAATCCTTTCCCTCAACGGTGCCAAAGAACAGGGAATCACACCGACCGAGTGGGTATACCGCTACTGCGAAGATTTACTTTACAAATAATATATGAACGGACGGGGCCACATACTCCGTCCGTTTCCTATCTCATTATTTCGTCCAGACATGTTTCTCTTTTGTACTGCATTGATTGCTGTTTTGCGCTCTGATCCAGAACTTCACAAAGCGATTTTCTTCCACACTTTCGTCCAATAATCAAAGAATCCAGCCTCTGCCACATCCTGAGAGGCGATGATGGCCACTCGTCCCAGTTCCTCCCCGTCCAACCGATAGATCAGGTATCCCAGCACATCTCCCGTCATGATCGGTGCCGTGAGTGGTTCCTCCAACAGTACTTCCTTTTCGATTCCGTTAAAGTTTTCCCCGTGAAGACCAAGGAAGGTAAACGGCTCCCTATACTGTACTTCTGCCGTTTCCTCCACTCCGTTTATCACCGGGACCGGGTTCAATACCGGTGGTTCTTCGTCTTTATAAAGCTTGCAGTTTCCATATCCGTAATTCAATAGTGTTACCGCATCGTTAAACCTCGTCTTATAATCGGGTGCTGCCATAATGGAAGCAATCAGTTCAATTCCGTCTTTTCTGGCTGTCGCAGCCAGACAATACTTCGCGAGGCTCGTGGAGCCGGTCTTCAAGCCAGTCACCTCAAAATTCGTGGCCATTTTCAACAATTTGTTTGTATTGGACAGGCCAAATTCTTTCGATCCTTGTTTGGTGACATGTGTAATGTTTTCCATCCAAATCGTAGAGTAATTGGTGATCTGCGGGTATTTTGTAATCAGTTCCCTGGACATGATCGCAATGTCTCTGGCGGTGGTCACATGAGCCGGGTCCTCCGTGAGACCGCAGCAATCCATAAATTTCGTGTGTTCCATCCCAAGACCTGCTGCCCGTTCATTCATCATCCGCACAAATGTCCCTTCATCCCCTCCTATGTACTCAGCCATGGCAACGGATGCATCATTTCCTGAGGCGATGACGATGCACTTAATCAGCGTCTCTACGGTCTGGATCTCCCCTTCTTCAAGAAACACCTGGGAACCTCCCATGGATTTTGCGTACGCACTGGTCACTACCTCATCCGACAGTTTGATCTGCCCGGACTGAAGGGCATCGAAAATCAAGATCAGCGTCATAATTTTTGTGACACTGGCCGGATTTTTGGGATCATCGGCGTTTTTCTCATAGATGACGGTTCCGGTACTGGCCTCCATAAGAAGTGCTGATGGCGCTCCGATCTGCGGGCCACTCGCCGCAACCGCTTCTTCACCAAATACATAGAGCGGATGACTTAACAGCATGATGACCGACAGGATCCATGCCAGGATTCTTATTCTCCATCGTTTCACTTTTCTACCATTCCCTTTCAAATTTGCGAATTCTCTTATGATAAGGATATGGAATGGACAAATCGGGCATGACAGTATCTGGCAAGTATGATACAATGAAAACAGTACTTTTTGTGGGGTGAATCTATGGGTTTTGATGATAATTATTTCAGACGCCGGGCCTATGTATCCCGCCGCCAGAAACAAAGACAACGGCAGCGGATGGTGCGGATGATTCTTTTGATTCTTGTATTGATACTACTAATTGCTGCAGCAGTTTTCGGAGTCTGGTACATGAAAAACCGAAATAACAATTCCATATTTGGCGAAACATCTGGTCTTCCCTCTTCCGAACTTCCACAAGAATCCGCGGATGTCCAAATGAACGTCCAGATTTCTGAACCTGTCCTTGCAGATGGTGAGCTGGAGTCTCTGTTGGAAGAGGCAAGTACATTGGCAGCCACATATGATTACGATGCGGCCATTGAACTGCTTCATTCCAGACAGGAATACAGTGACGAACAGTCTGTGCAAGATGCGATTGCGGCTTATGAAGAAATCAAATCTACTCTTGTCCGTGTAAATCCAGGTGAGATCACTCATGTGTTCTTCCACTCTCTTGTCATGGACAACGCCAAGGCTTTTGACGGTGATTATGATGAGGACGGCTACAATCAGGTGATGACGACCAAAAGCGAATTTTTAGAGATTCTGAATCAGATGTATGACCGTGGCTATGTGCTGGTGAAGATGCATGATATTGCCTATGAGGAGACAGACGAGAATGGTGAAACGAAATTTGTTGCCGGTAACATTCTTCTGCCACCGGGCAAAAAAGCGTTTGTCATGTCTCAGGATGATGTGTGTTACTATGATTACATGGAAGATGACGGTTTTGCGACCCGTATGATCATCGGCGAGGATGGGAAACCGACCTGCGAGATGGTCATGGACGACGGAAGTGTTTCGGTCGGCTCCTATGATCTGGTTCCCCTTTTGGAGGATTTCATTGCCGAGCACCCGGACTTTTCCTATAAGGGAGCGCGCGCAGTCCTGGCATTTACCGGTTATCAGGGCATTTTAGGCTACCGCACAGATCCGGAGTACCAAGACAGCAATCCAAATTATGAGGCTGACTGTGAAGCTGCCCGCCAGGTCGCACAGTGTCTCCGTGACAATGGCTGGGAACTGGCATCCCACAGTTGGGGCCATATCAATATGAGAGACCGCGATTTTTCATCGGTGAAGACGGATGCTGATAAATGGGAAAGCCGTGTGGAGTCTCTCATCGGCGAGACCGACATCATTCTCTATCCCTTCGGTGCCGATGTGGGTGACTGGAGACCGTATACCATGGAAAATGCAAAATATGAGTATCTTTATAATCTTGGATTCCGCTACTTCTGCAATGTGGATTCCAGTCCATATTGGGTCCAGATCACAGACGAATCCATGCGCCAGGGCCGCAGAAACCTCGACGGTTACCGTATGTACTACGATCTCCCGGAGACTGATCCGGAAAAAACATATCTGGACGACTTATTTGACGTAACGACCGTCTTCGACCGTGACAGACCAACTCCGGTTCCGATGATGTAAACTTCTCTTACAATAACAAATACCTTCGTTTGTTCATATCTTAAAGTAGAACAAACGGAGGTATTTTTATGGCAAATTCTCAGATGACACCCGGCTCCACGTTCCAGTATATCCTTTCCAATCAAATGCCCTCAGCTGTGGCCTGGGTCCGGGGTGGTACTGCCCATCCGGCCATCAGTGGTCTTGTAAAATTTTACCAGACTCCCTACCAGGGAATCCTCGTAGAAGCAGAAATTTTTAATCTCCCGGGAGTGAACCAGCAAGGTTCCACCGGCTTTTTTGCAATGCACATCCACCAGAATGGGAACTGTGCCAATAACTTTGCAAATGTCGGCCCTCACATGGGTGCGCCCGGTTCCATGCATCCGTTCCATTCCGGAGACCTGATTCCCCTTTTGGCAAATCAGGGCTATGCATGGACGGCGTTCTATGACAAACGGTTTACGATCCGCGATATTCTCGGCCGCTCGGTAATCATTCATATGAATCCGGACGATTTCCGAACACAACCGTCAGGAAATTCTGGTTCCATGATCGCCTGCGGAGAAATCCGAACTTCTTAGTGTCCAATGTCAGTTCCAGACATTCTGATTTTGGGCTGCGATCCGGCTACCGCCTGCCTTATACTCTCATCTTGGCCCACATCTGACAGACACCAGGATAAACGTTCACTCAACGTATGCTTCTTGGCATGCTTATCAATAAAAAGGCTGATATAAAGTGTTTCTTACACTCTATACCAGCCTTTTTTATATTCGTCGTTACATAAACGAATTTAGAACTGAACGATTTCCTTGATCTCCTCAGCCGGCTCTACGCTCTCTGCATAAAGCACCGGGCCGATTCCGTCATAATCCTGCCAGAATTCGTATGTCAGCTTCGCGCGCACCTTCACCCAGTTTCCTGTCTCAAGATGTCTCGCTTCTCTTGCCTTGCAGATGAATCCTAAGAATGTCATATCTGCCTCGCAGCAAGTCATTGCCATACGTCCCGTAACAAAGTAGTTCTTCGGGAATTCCGGAGCCTTTAATGCCATCGCTGTAAATTCGAACACCTTGCCTTTGTAGCGCTCTTCATTATCCAGCGCGTCGATATACCAGATTCCGAAATGTTCCGGCTTGATTTCAACCACATCGGCTTTCAGATCATACGGAAGATCCTCCTCCAGAAGATCCATTTCGATTTCGCCGTCAGCATCCTCGAAAATCAGCTCTGCCTGCGGATTCAATGCCTTTAAGCCTCTGCGGTATCTTACGATATCCTCATCAGAAACTTCGTCACAGCGGTTCATAATTACCAGTTCGGAGTTTCTTACCATAAGGCCAAGGAGCGGCTTCATGTTGTTTAAATATAAATCAAATGTATCACCATCGATGATTGTGATCTGCTGGAATAATTCCCAGCTTGCCGGAAGCTTTAACTGATCCTGCGGCCACATTCCGTTCCACTCGATCAGCACACGGCACGGATCATGTGCCGCTTCAATGCTCGCAAAGAACTCTTCTGTCAGCTCAGACAAACTATCTACCGTCACAACTTTTGTCTTTGTGCGCTTAAGGATCTCCGGGTCATACTCCGTATCACCTTCCTCGCAGAGGATCAGAACTGTTGTCTCGTCAGCCTTAAAATACTCCTGCTGGAGTGTAAAGGAAATGAACTGAGTCTTTCCTGCCTCAAGAAAACCGTTGATTAAAAATACCGGCATTGTCTCATTATTTTTTCTCATACTGTCTCCCGATTATTTGCCAAAAATCTCTTTTAATTCGTCTTCTTTCAGGTTCGCACCGATCACGCAAACCTTACCTGTATAGATCGGAGCACCGATACGGATCTCAACCTCTTCCGGTACCAGATCGAAGTAGTACCATGTTCCCTCTGCATCCGGAAGCATACCCTTCGCACGGAGAACCTGGCCGTATTTCTCGGAATTTGCAAGGTCATTCAGGACCTCATCTAATTTCTCACGGCTGATGGAACGGCTTGTCTCAAGACCCCAGCTTGTAAATACCTCATCTGCATCATGGCCATGGTGGTGATGATGGTGATGATCATGACCGCAGCCACATGTGCAGTTTTCATCATGGTCGTGGTGGTGGTGATGGTGGTGATGATGCTCATGGTCGTGGTCGTGATCATGGCCGCACTCGCATTCCTCATCGTGATCATGGTGATGATGATGCTCATGATCGTGGTCATGACAGCCGCATGTGCACTCTTCATCGTGGTCATGGTGGTGATGATGGTGCTCATGGTCGTGGTCATGATCATGGCCGCACTCGCATTCCTCATCGTGATCGTGGTGATGATGCTCATGATCGTGGTCATGACAGCCGCATGTGCAGTGCTCATCATGGTCATGATGATGGTGGTGGTGATGCTCTTTTACTTCCTTCATCAGTTCTGCCGCCATATCATCCATCGGCTGCTCAATGATCTCTAATAACTGTGCGCCTGTCAGCTGATCGATCGGAGTTGTTACGATCACTGCATTGGCATTCTTCTCGCGGATCATCTCAACTGCCTGTGCAACCTTATCTGCATTTGCAACATCAGTTCTGCTTAAAACGATCATTCCGGCATTTTCAATCTGATTGTTAAAGAATTCGCCGAAGTTCTTCATGTACATCTTGCACTTCTGCGCGTCAACCACTGTGATGGAACCGTTTAACTTCACGTCGATCTCACTTGCAACATCGCAAACAGCCTTCATAACATCAGAAAGCTTGCCAACACCGGACGGCTCGATGATCACACGGTCCGGGGAATATTTCTCGAGAACCTCAGCCAGGGACTTACCAAAGTCACCAACTAAAGAACAGCAGATACAACCGGAATTCATCTCACGGATCTCAATACCTGCATCCTGTAAAAAACCGCCGTCGATACCGATCTCACCGAACTCATTCTCGATCAGTACGACCTTCTCGCCTGCGATTGCTTCTTTCAAAAGCTTCTTAATAAATGTTGTCTTTCCGGCGCCAAGGAAACCGGAGATGATATCAATTTTTGTCATGACTGACTCCTTCTTTCTATAAAAACACATTAGTTACCATAGTGAAAGACAACTGCGAATCGCGAAGTTGTCCGATATTAACTTTAACACATTTTTCCTCAAAGTCAAGACCTGCATCGGCCGGAGAATCCCATAAACAGGGCATTTTCTGCTAAAAATCTTCTATTGATATATTTTATCGCTGTCTGACCATCTGGACGAGGAAGAAGACTCCAAATGCCGCCAGATTTACAACAACAACACTGGCTCCCGCAGGAATGGAATACATGTAAGATAAAACCAGTCCGATAAAAAAGCAAACCACCGAAACCACGCCGGACGAAATCACCACGCCGCGGAAACTTTTAAACACCCGCATGGAAGTGAGCGCCGGGAAAATTACAAGGCTGGAAATCAGCATGGCTCCCATCATTCGCATTCCAAGCACAATGGTCACAGCAGTCAGAACTGCAATGATCGTATTGTATGCAGGCACATTCACGCCGGTCGCCTTCGCGAAACTCTCATCGAATGTCACAGCGAACACTTTATTGTAGAAAATCACATACATGCCCAGAACCACAAGAGAAAGCACAACGCTCAGGAACACATCTTCCTTACTCATAGCGAGAATGCTGCCAAACATATAGCTGCTCACATCTGTAGTCATTCCGGTAGTCAGAGAAGTCACGATAATACCGATCGCCAGAGATCCCGCAGAAATCATTGCGATCGCTGCATCACTCTTAATTTTACCATTTCCTGTAATCCGAAGAAGCAGAACTGCCGCCACGACCACCACCGGAATCGAAACTGCAAGCGGTGCCCATCCAAAGGCCATCGCAATGGAAAGCGCGCCAAAGGAAACATGGGACAGGCCGTCACCGATCATGGAATACCGCTTTAAGACCAGGCTCACTCCAAGAAGGGAGGCACAAAGAGAAATACAAATTCCTCCGACCAGAGCGCGCACAAGGAACGGATAAGACAACATTTCCATAATTACTGCCATGATTCCGCACCTCCTAAAAACTCTCTTCCGTACTGTGTCTTCTTATATTCTTCCACCGGACCATAGAACTGCACCGTCTGCTTCAAATGCAGGATTTTATTTGCCTGAGTCACAATATTCTGAATATCGTGGGAGACCATCAGAACCGCCACATGCTCATCTCGGTTCAGATGACGGATCAGGCGATAGAAATCCTGAGTCGTAGACGGGTCCAGGCCTGTGATCGGCTCGTCTAAAATCAATAATTTATCGGTCGCACAGAGCGCTCTCGCAATCAGTGCTCTCTGCTTCTGGCCGCCGGATAAATCTCTGTAGCAGCTCTTTTTTAAATCAGTAATTCCAAGCTTCTCCATATTGGCGGCTGCGATCTTCCGCTCATTCATCGAATAAAACGGGCGTTTTCCCCGCATGCCAAGGCAGCCGGAAAGTACCACTTCTTCCACCGTCGCCGGAAAATCCTTCTGGGCCGGAGTCTGCTGCGGAAGATAGCCGATTCCGGATTTTTTCAAATCTTCGGATAGGGTGATGGTTCCGCCTGTCGGCTTTAAAAGTCCCAAGAGTCCCTTCATCAAGGTACTTTTTCCGGAGCCGTTGGCGCCAACGATACAAAGATAGTCCCCCGGCACGATTTCCATGGACACATCCTTCACCACATCATAATTTTCATATCCAAAGTCTACATGTTCACATTTTAATAAAATCTCACTCATTTACAAAGTCCCTCTCGGAGATTGATCACATTCTGTTCCATAAGCTGTAAGTAAGTTATGCCCTCTTCAAATTCCCGTCTCGTAACATTGTGGCAGGAATGGAATAAAAGCGGCGTCGCACCGGTCTCCTCGCCAATGATTTCAGATACCCGGTGGCTGGAAAGCTCCAGATAAAAAATGGCCGGAAGCTGTTCCTCTTTCATTTTGTCAATTAAATAGGCGATGGTCTTGGCACTCGGCTCCGTATCGGAGGAGCAGCCGGAAAATGCCGCACGATAACGCAGGTCATATTCATCCGCGAAATAACGCAGTGGGAACTTATCTCCCATGATCATAATATCATGGACCGCCTCTTCGCGAATTTCACGAAACTTTGCATCAATAGCCTCCAGCTCCTTGATATAAGCATCTTTTCTTCCATCATAAATCTCAGCATTCACCGGATCCGCCGCCTTCAGCGTTTCTGCAATTACATCTGTAATTTCCATGGCATTGACCGGAGACGTCCAGATATGCTCATCGTATTCAATTTCATACTGACTCTCATCCTCATGGTCATGGCTCTCATCGGTGCAGGTCTCTTCATCGTGATCATGATCATGGCTCTTGTCCGTGCAAGTTTCCGCGTCATGTCCATGCAGCAATTCATGGTCATGATCCTCTGTGCACTCTTCCCCGTCGGCGTGCACGTGCGAATGATCATGATTATGCTCCATTCCCTCGACAACTTCCTCCGCGACCACATCCACATGGTCCATCATGTACACGACCTGCAGATCCTCATTTCCAAGAGAATCCACAACTTCCTCCACCCAATGCTCCATGTGTCCACCGTTTGCGATCAGGATATCCGCATCCTCGATCATCCGGATGTCTGACGGTGTCGGCTCAAAGGAATGGCTGTCCATACCGGCCGGAATGATCAGAGATAACTCCACATGATCCCCGGCGATCTGGCGGGTAAAATCATAATAAGGAAACAGCGTTGTCACAATCTTCAGTTTTCCGCTGTCCACTTCTTCCACTGTCTCACTGCCGCCGCAGCCAGCCAGACTAAACAAAAGAAACACAGCCGCGATCACCAGCCATGTCCCCCTACGTTTCTTTCCCTTCATATTCCAAAATAAACTCAAATGAACTACCTGTCTTTCTATTTGTTCCCGCATCTCTTCGCGAGAATCTTCCTAACTATCATTTCCACAAATTCCTATCCATAAAATGAACGCTCCATATTTTATCACAATCCCCATAAGTTTGCAATAACTAACCCCCCATGAACCCGAAAAAAACAGAAATATGCCCATTTCCTGCCCTTTCCAAGGTGTCTTGTCACCTGTATTGATATTTGTTTGACAAAGTTGTCAATTTCTCTTGCCTTTTTTCCATTTTTATGGCAGAATACGGTAACTGACATATACGTTAGATTTTTAACAACATCTACGGGGGAAAAGACCATGAATTCAACAAAGAAACAGAAAGAGACCTGGAAAGAATTTTTAGAGCGAAAGCAAGTCCGCATTACACCGCAGACTTATTTCATTGACGCCCTCGGCGCCATGGCTTTCGGTCTTTTTGCATCACTTTTAATCGGAACCATCTTCTCAACGCTCGGTGATAAGACCGGCATTGAACTGTTTACAACTGTTGCAGGCTATGCCCAGAGTGCAACAGGTGCTGCTCTCGGTGTTTCCATTGCCTACGCATTAAAAGCACCGCAGCTGGTACTGTTCTCTGCTGCTACCGTTGGTATTGCGGGCAACGCACTTGGCGGTCCGGTTGGTGCTCTTGTTGCCACCATCGTCGCTGCGGAGATCGGAAAGATCGTATCGAAAGAGACCCGTATTGACATTCTTGTCACACCTGGCCTCACCATCATCTCAGGTGTCCTGATTGCACAGTTTGTAGGACCAGGCGTGTCCCAGTTCATGAACTTCTTCGGAACCCTTGTAAAAACGGCCACAGAAATGCAGCCGCTCTTTATGGGAATCTTAGTTTCCGCACTGATCGGTATTGCACTTACACTTCCGATCAGCAGCGCTGCCATCTGTATCATGCTGACACTGGATGGCATTGCAGGCGGTGCCGCAACTGCCGGATGCTGTGCACAGATGATCGGTTTTGCTGTGATGAGCTTTAAAGAGAACAGCTGGGGCGGCCTTCTTGCACAGGGCCTCGGAACTTCCATGCTTCAGGTTCCAAATATCGTGAAAAACCCGAAGATCTGGATCCCGCCGATTCTTACATCTATGATAACCGGCCCGCTCGCGACCTGTATCTTCCGTCTGGAAAACATCCCGGCCGGCTCCGGTATGGGAACCTGCGGTCTCGTTGGACCGATCGGCATTCTGACTGCAATGCCGGATGGCGGTACCAACATGTGGATCGGAATTCTTCTTATCTGCTTTGTACTTCCGGCTGTTCTCACTTACATCTTCGGTGAGATTCTTAGAAAAATAGGCTGGATCAAAGACGGCGACTTAAAGTTAGATTTATAAAACCCCAAACCAAAACTGCCGGGAGCAATGACAACTCCCGGCAGTTTTCCTATTATTTATGTTTCTCTCTCTTAATCAAATGCAGAACCAGCTGCCAGATCGGCAGTATGTACAGATAACAAGCCAACAGAATACTTCCCATCGGCGCACCTACCGTCGCAAGCGGAACCGCGCCAGCAATGGACCAAGGAACAAGCGGTGCCATCACAATGACCGTATTCTCCAGATAAATCGCCATCTCCTTCTCATCCGGCTCCACATCTCTGCAAAGCTGATGACTCAAAATCGCCGCCAGTGTCTGGTTGCAGGCCACCATGGATGTCAGAATCGATACCAGAAGTGTGGCACCAAACGGAGTCGCTTTATCACTGATTTTCGCCACATACTTCTTCATACTGTTCAAAAGACCGGTTCCCTCGAAAATTCCTGAGAAGGACGAAGAAAGTCCAACGATCACAGCCGTGCGCACCATCGACGAAACTCCGCCGCCGTTCATCATTGCCGCCAATTCCGGAACTTCCGTCTCATATCCAAGCAGCATGATCTTCACAAGATCGAACAATCCGATTTTCTGGATCATAACCGCAAGAATCGCCGCCAATACAGCACTCACCGTCAACGTCTGTTTTACTTTCACACGAAACGCCGCCAGAACCAAAATCATGACTGCCGGCAGAACGAGTGCCCAATGAAGCTCGAATCCCTTCGCAAACAACGCCTCCATGTCCATGATCTCACCACTGCCGCCGGAAACCATTCCCAGCACCAGATAAATCACACAGGTCACGATCGTCGGAAGGATTCCTGTCTTGACCATCCGCTTAATATTCTCATAAAGATCTGTCTTCGTAAGCTCACTGACCAGCAGCGCACTGGTCGAAACCGGAGAACAGCGGTCTCCCCAGAACACACCGGAAAGAATCGCGCCGCCCACGTAAAGAGGCTCAATCCCCATGGCAAGCGCCATCGTCATGCAGATCACGCCCATGGTCGCAGCCGTTCCGAAGGCCGTACCGGTCAGAAGAGAAATCAGCGCATTCAGCAAAAATGCAATGACTACAAACGCTGATGGATGGATCAGCTTCGACGCGTAACAGATAATCACCGGGATCGTACCGGCCGCACGCCAGAGCGCCGTCACCACGCCGATCAGCAAAAAAGTGATCAAAAGATTTTTTACCGTCTTCACGCCGGCCACCGACATCATAAACGTATTTTTCGCGCCAAACCCACGCTTCACGCCATAAAAGAAAAAGATAAAATAACCGACTACAAGTGCGTAAACAATGGAGATATCCAGAACCACACATGCCATCAGCACAGCTACAAACGCTAAAATAACCAAAATTTCCAGCATAATAAAAACCTCCTGCCGTATATAAGTATACTACGAACAGGAGGTTTGTCCAGCAATTTTTCCTACTATATTTCTGCCGTCATTTCCCTTACATTCTTACGAACTTTCAGCACCATGGACGGTGCCACAGACAGTTCATCGACGCCCATGCGGACAAATTCTTCCGTCAGATCCAGGTCTGCACCAAGCTCACCGCAGATTCCGGCCCATTTGCCTGCTTTGTGGGCATTATCCACTACCATCTTGATCATTCTGAGGATCGCCTTATGGTGCGGATTATAAAAATCATCCAGCTTCTCATTCTGGCGGTCAATTGCCAGGGTATACTGGGTCAGGTCATTGGTTCCGATACTGAAGAAATCCACCATCTGCGCCAATTCATCGCTGATCATAACAGCAGCCGGTGTCTCCACCATGATTCCCTGTTCCGGGATTTTAAATGGAATTTCCTCGTTTGCCAGCTCCTCTTCCACCTCATCCACAATTTTGTAGATCTGAACGACTTCTTCTGTGGACGTGATCATCGGATACATGATGGAAAGATTTCCATAAACAGCCGCGCGCAGAAGTGCACGAAGCTGTGTGCGGAAAATGTCCGGCTGTTTTAAGCAGATGCGGATCGCACGGTAACCGAGAGCCGGGTTTTCTTCCTTCTCGAGTCCAAAATAATCCACCTGCTTGTCCGCACCGATATCCAGCGTACGAATCACAACCTTCTTGCCAGCCATGGTCTGGAGAACCTGTTTGTATGCCTGGAACTGCTCTTCCTCAGTCGGGAACGTATCTCTTCCAAGATATAAGAACTCACTGCGGAACAGACCAATACCGCCCGCGTCGTTTTCCAGTACATAACCGATATCGCCAACACTTCCGATGTTTGCAAAAATATCAATGCTCTTTCCATCAAGTGTTACATTCTCTTTGCCCTTCAGCTCCAGAAGAAGATTCTTCTTTTCCTCTTCCTCTTTGATTTTCGCCTCAGTCACCGCGCGGATCTCTTCGGACGGTTCCAGTGTCACAGTGCCTTCAAAACCATCTACGATCGCAGTCATTCCACTCTTCACCTGTTCCAGATCCATCGGCACACCAATCAGTGCCGGAATATTCATCATACGTGCCAAAATCGCCGTATGAGAATTGGTAGAACCATGAACAGTTGCAAAAGCAAGAATCTTGCTCTTATCCATCTGAACAGTCTCACTCGGAGTCAGATCGTCCGCGATAATAATGGACGGCTCCATATTGGCAAAATCCACACTTTCATATCCGGCCAGATTCCGGATCAGACGGTTGGAAATGTCCTTGATATCTGCAGCTCTCGCCTTCATATAGTCATCGTCCATGCCGGCAAACATTTCTGCAAAGTTGTCACCGGTCACTGCAACGGCATACTCTGCATTTGTTTTTTCCGTACGGATGATATTGTATACAGCATCCAGATAATCCTCATCCTCCAGCATCATCTGGTGGACCTCAAAAATCATCGCACTGGTCTCACCCACTTCTCCAAGCGCTTTCTCATAAAGCGCCTGAAGCTGCTCTTTCGATTTCTCTATGGCAGACGCAATGCGGGCGATCTCTGCCTCTGCATCTTCTATTTTTGTTCGTTTCACCTGGCAGTCATCTTTTTTCAGAACCACTACCGGGCCCATAACGATTCCCTTATATACCGATTTTCCCGATAATACGTTCATTGGAACCCTCCCTCAGACACTATTACAGGTTATTCTCGAAGAACTTCTTCACCGCCTCAAATGCAGCATCTTCATCTGCACCTTCCACAGTTACCGTTACTTCATCACCACATTTTACTCCAAGTCCCATTAACATCATAAGCTTCTTTGCTTCAGCAGACTTTCCGCCTTTGCTAATGGTAACTTTGCTCTCGAATGCCTTTACTTCCTTTGCAAGGAGTCCTGCCGGTCTTGCATGGATACCGATTTCATCTTTGATTACGTAATTAAATGTCTTCATAGTCGTTTTTCCTTTCCTTCATTCCCTATTTCTTCATACACCATTTTTACTAAACGCCTGCATCGATCTCCTCATTCACAACACGTTCAATATGCATGGCAAGATATCCAATTTCCACCTCATCCAGTTCCCGGCGGATGCTGTGACCCACTTCTTCACAGATCTTTCTGGAAACCTCAAAGGCCTTTGGAAATTTAATTTCCATATAGTCGTTCATGTTCAATTTCAGCTTTTCACCGCTCAATGCACGTGCCACCATGTACCGTACATGGTTCATCAACCGGTTATAAGAAAGTGTCATCACATCGATCTTCTTGCCGGTATGTTCCTCCACAAGAGAGATACACTCTCTCACCGCGCCCGCGATCAGCATTGCCTGGGACACCTTCTCATCCTCAATGGCCGAGTGGATGTGGAGGGCAATGTAGCCGACCTCATGCTCATCGATCTGCACGCCAAGGTGGTCCATCAGGAGTTTCTCCATGCACATTGCTACCTTATATTCTTTGTAGAAAAGCACACGGATATCCTCCGTCAGCGGATTGCTGATCTGTTCATGATTTTTAATTCGCCGCACAGCATATTCGATATGATCTGCCATCGGGAAAAGAATTCTGCGGTCAAGTTTCCCGAACTCCTGCTCCGCCTGATTCAGCACTTCGTTGGCCAGCTCCAGGCAGATCGGAGAAATGGATTTGATCATCTCTCTGGCGTCACCACGGTCGGTCACTTCCTGAAGAGAATATACCATATCCTCCGGCCTTTTTCCGATTCTTTCGCTGACCTTCTTACCGAAACCGGCCCCTTTTCCCATGATCAGATATTCTTTGTTATCTGCAGATTTTACTGCGATCACAGAATTGTGATTCAATACTTTTTTTACTCTGTACATAACACTACGTTTCCATTCATCCCTTTTTTATGACTGCGCAACGATGTCATTTTACTCGTCATTTCGCTTTATTCGAAAATATCCACCGCAAACAGTGCTTCTCCGGCCTTGATCTCGCCTTCCTTCAGAAGCCGGATCTTCTGGTTATCTTCAAGCTCTGTGCAGATGACCGGTGTCGCAACGGACGGAGCATGTCCTTTCAGATACTCCAGATCGATTTTTAACATCGGATCGCCTTTTTTCACTTTCTGGCCGTTCTCTACGAGAACTTCAAAACCTTTACCGTTTAAATTCACGGTATCAATACCAACATGGATCAGCATGCTGATTCCGCTCTCTGTCATGAAGCCAACGGCATGCTTGGTATCAAATACGAAGCAGATCTCACCGTCTTCCGGTGCTCTGACAACATCACTCTTTGGTGTCACAACCGCGCCATCGCCCATCATTCTTCCGGCAAATGCCTCATCCGGAGCTGTCGCAAGATCCGCTGCTACGCCGTCAAACGGGCTGGAAATAATGATAGAATTCACCGGTTTCTGCTCATGTTTTTCCGTCTGCCCTGCTTTCGAATCCTCTTTCACAGAAACTGTTTCTGTCTCTCCATGATACAGTTCATTTGGAGCTTTGTCCAGATACTCCTCCAGGTTTGCCTTGATCACTGTTACCCGCGGGCCGTAAATGATCTGCACGCCGTTTCCTTTGTGGACAACACCGGATGCGCCTGTGGATTTTAAAATCTCATCACTGACAAGTCTGGAATCATGGACTGTACAGCGAAGTCTTGTTGCACAGCAGTCCACATCAGAAATATTTTTCTTTCCACCGAGACCATTGCAGATGGAAGCAGAAAGAGCATCCTCCGCAGAAACTGCACCTGCTGTTTCTGCACCTGCTCCACCATTCTTTTTCGCCTCTACGTCCGCTCTGCGGTAAAGCTTCACTTCCTCACTATCATCGCGTCCCGGAGTCTTCAGATCCATCTTTTTAATCAGGAAGTAGAACAAGAAATAGTATACGACAAAATAAACAATACCAACAAACACGATCCAGATCCAGTTGGTCTTCGCATTGCCCTGTAAGATACCAAACAGGAACATATCAATAAAACCACCAGAGAATGTCATACCGACACCCACATTAAAAATATGCATCAGCATGTAAGCCGCACCTGCAAAGATACAGTGGATCACATAGAGAAGCGGAGCTACAAAGAGGAATGTGAACTCCAGTGGTTCTGTGATACCTGTCAGCATAGACGTCAATGCTGCAGACAGTAACAGACCTGCCACCTGGCTCTTCTTCTCCGGTTTTGCAGCGCGGTACATGGCAAGAGCCGCGCCCGGGAGACCAAAGATCATAAGCGGGAACTTACCGGACATAAATCTTGTGGCAGAAACTGCGAACTGTTCTACGCTTGGATCCGCAAGCTGTGCAAAGAAGATATTCTGTGCACCTTCTACCAGAACACCGTTTACTTCCAGTGTTCCGCCAAGAGCAGTCTGCCAGAACGGAAGGTAGAATACGTGGTGAAGTCCGAACGGGATCAGAGCACGCTCCATCAGTCCATATACCCATGTTCCCACATAACCGGACTCCAGAACAACACCGCCAACTGCGTAAATGCCCTGCTGGATCACCGGCCAGATATAAAACATCAAAATACCAACGACCACGTAAGTAAGTCCGCTGACAATCGGAACAAATCTGGTGCCGCCAAAGAAAGAAAGCACCTGCGGAAGTTCGATCTTGTAAAAACGGTTGTGAAGTGCGGCAACACCAAGACCTACAATAATACCGCCAAATACACCCATCTGGAGAGATGTGATACCAACTACGGATGCGGTCGCACCGCTGAGCATTGCTTCCGGTCCGCCATTGATGGTGATCATCGCGCCGATGGATGCATGCATGATAAAGAATGCGATGGCAGCAGAAAGCGCCGCAACGTCTTTTTCTTTTTTCGCCATACCTATGGCAACGCCCATGGCAAAGATAATCGGAAGATTTGCAAATACAATATCACCGGCCTCACTCATAACCTGAAGAATTGCATTGAGCATAGTTCCCGGTCCCATGATTCCCATAAGACCGTAGGCATTTAACATGGTCTCATTCGTAAAAGAGCCACCAATGCCCAGTAACAGACCTGCCACAGGCAGGATCGCGATCGGCAGCATAAAGGATCTACCCACACGCTGCAATACGCCGAACACTTTGTCTTTCATTTTCGTTTCTCCTTTTCTTCTTCGGCTGTTTTACGTATATGAGTGTATTTTTACCAGTTTTGGCTCAGAATATAAGAATACTGCACAACCCATTCTCCGCCAGAAACAAAAAAAGGCATTCAAATACATAAACACACCTTGTTGATTATGTATAGTGAATGCCTCCTTGTCTGAGTAACATACTATATTAGACTAATCATAGCATTAAATGGCTTTTTTGTCAATTGGATTTCCATTTGACAATATTGGCCGATTAGATTGCCAATGCTGCTGCCAGACCAGACTCTGTTGCAGCATTTGCTTTTCCAGGCTTCGCCGCATCACCGACAACCTGAACCTGGATACCAAGCTCCTTCAGCTCTTCCTCTAAGGGATTATAAGATTTCACGCCCATTGCAAGAATAATGGTATCGAATCCAGTCAGCTCCTGGCCGCCGTTGTAGATTACGCCGTCTTCTACGAATTTATCCACTTTCGCGTTGCATACCTTCTGTACGCCCCACTGAGCCAGTCGCGGCATCAGCCAGAAACGCGGACCAGTTTCCTCATCAAGGGCAATGTCCGGTCTCATTTCCAGAACAGTTACACGTTTTCCGTGCTCACCAAGATAATCTGCAGTCTCCGCACCGGTCACGCCGCCGCCAACGATCAGGTTGTTTTCGCCGTACATCTTCGCGCCGCTTAAAATCTCCACAGCGGTTACGACTTTCGCACCATCAATGCCTTCGATCGGTGGTTTCGCCGGAACACCACCGGTCGCTAAGATCACGCTGTCATAGCCGCCTTCTACGACCATTTCTTTTGTCACTTCTGTGTTCAGAAGGAACTTCGCACCATTCTTCTTCGCTGTGTTCAGGAAATATTTCAGCGCCATCAGGATTTCCGATTTTGTCGGTGGAATGGATGCCAGTCTGAACTGTCCGCCAATATGTCCGGTCTTTTCACAAACGGTTACATCATGGCCCTTCTTTGCCGCGATCATCGCTGCCTGAAGACCAGCCGGGCCTGCACCTACGATCAGCACTTTCTTCTTATTCTCAGCCGGGCCAAGGTCATACTCGCCCTCATGTCCGGTCACAGGGTTTACAAGACAAGAAATCGGTCTTGCAGAGTTCACATAACCAATACAGGACTGTGTACATGCGATACACGGAGCGATATCGCCGATTCTTCCCTCTGCCACCTTATTCGGGATTTCCGGATCAGCCAGGGACTCTCTTCCCAGGGCAACAAAGTCAGCACGCTCGCTCTTAAGCATGTCTTCGATCACGTAAATATTGTTGTAACGGCCAACACCAATCACCGGAATATTGACGGTCTTTTTAATCACGGATGTCGGGAATTCATTAAAACCAGCCGGCATTGCAGATGCAGCGCTCATGTACGGCATGGAGCCGTAAGTCATGAT
>JAFUMF010000180.1 GCA_017482945.1 Lachnospiraceae bacterium | reverse complement strand
GCCTTGCCTCGGTGTAACGCATGGCAGCCGCTCCATCACCTTCAATGGAACCGAAGTTACCATGTCCGTCTACCAGAGCCATGCCTTTCTTAAAATCCTGGGACATGACAACCAGGGTCTCGTAAATGGAGCTGTCACCATGCGGGTGGTATTTACCCATGGTATCGCCGACGATACGGGCCGATTTTCTATGCGGCTTATCGTGGTCTAAGTGAAGCTCACTCATATCATAAAGGACACGTCTCTGAACCGGCTTCAGACCGTCCCTCGCATCCGGGATCGCTCTGGCGGTGATAACGCTCATAGAATAGTCCAGATAGCTTTTCTGCATTTCCTCGGAATATTCCGTTCTCAGTATCTTCTCTGCCATTTCTATGTTACTCCTTAAGCATCGATTTCTGCCTCATCGGCATGGTCGTAAATAAACTTTCTTCTCGGCGGAACGTCACTTCCCATCAAAAGCTCCGTCACTTCGCTCGCAAGACGTGCGTCTTCGATCTCCACACGCTTCAACACACGATTTTCTGGATTCAGAGTCGTCTCCCAGAGCTGTTCTGCATCCATCTCACCGAGACCTTTGTATCTCTGGAGCGTAAAATCGCCGGTGTGAGATCTCTTATATTCCTCTAGTGCCTTGTCATCGTAAAGATATTTTTCCTCGCCTCGCTCCGGCATTACCTTATAAAGCGGCGGCATTGCAATATAAACATGTCCGTTGTAGATCAGTTCCGGCATGAAACGATACAGGAATGTAAGAAGCAGTGTATCAATATGACTTCCATCCACGTCCGCATCGGTCATCAGAATAATCTTGTCGTATTTCAGCTTGCTGATATCAAAATCATTGCCGTATCCCTCGGAAAAGCCACAGCCGAACGCATTGATCATGGTCTTAATCTCCGCATTGGCAAGCACCTTGTCCATGGACGCCTTTTCCACGTTCAGGATCTTACCGCGGATCGGTAAAATTGCCTGGAACTGACGATTTCTGCCCATCTTCGCAGAACCGCCCGCAGAGTCACCCTCTACAATGAAAATTTCACACTTGGACGGGTCGCGGCTCTCGCAGTTTGCAAGCTTACCATTGCTGTCAAAGGAGAATTTCGACTTAGACAGCATGTTCGTCTTCGCCTTTTCCTCGGCTTTTCTGATCTTCGCAGATTTCTCCGCGCATGCAATAATGCCCTTTAACGTCTCTAAATTTCTGTCAAAGAACAGGACAAGTTCTTCGCCAGTGATCGCATTCACTGCTTTTGTCGCGTCTGCGCTGGCAAGCTTGGTCTTTGTCTGACCCTCGAAAATCGGATCCGGGTGTTTTACAGCAACAACCGCAGTCATACCATTTCTCGTATCCGGGCCTGTGAAGTTGTTATCCTTCTCTTTCAACAATCCAAGCTCTCTGGCATAAGTATTGATTAAGTTCGTAAACTTCGCTTTGAAGCCAACCAGGTGGGTACCGCCCTCCTGGGTAAAAATGTTGTTGCAGAAGCCAAGAACATTCTCCTCAAAGGCATCCACGAACTGGAATGCAACTTCGATTTCCATGCTGTCGACACTGCCTTTAAAATAGACCGGTTCGTGAATCGGATCTTTGCCATGGTTTAGGCTTCTCACATAAGCAATGATTCCGTCCGGCTCGCAGAATGTCACAGATTCCTCTTCGCCTGCTCTTTTATTTTCAAAATGTAAAGATAGGCGCGGGTTTAAGTATGCAGATTCATGAAGACGGCTCTTCAACCAGTCTTCTCTGAATTTTGTTTTTTCAAAAATTGTCGCATCCGGAACAAAATTGATTTCCGTACCGGTCGCTTTTGTCTTTCCAATCGTCGGAAGGAGTCCGTTCTTCAGCTCCACCACCGGGATTCCTTTTTCGTACTCGTCGTAGTGGATAAAACCATCTCTTGAAATTTTAATCGTAAGACGCTCGGAAAGTGCATTTACAACGGAAGAACCTACGCCATGAAGTCCGCCGCTGGTCTTATAAGAATTATTGTCGAATTTACCACCTGCATGGAGTGTCGCTAAAACAACTCGCTCTGCGGAAACTCCCTTTGCATGTAATTCCACGGGAATGCCGCGGCCATTGTCCTTCACAGTACAAGACCCGTCCGCTTCCAGTGTAACCCAGATTTCTGAACAGTAACCGGCAAGATGCTCATCCACCGCATTGTCTACGATCTCATATATTAAGTGGTTTAAGCCCTTCGTGCCAACACTGCCGATGTACATACCGGGTCTTTTTCGAACTGCTTCAAGTCCCTCCAGGACAGTGATACTGTCAGCATTATACTGTGCCTTCGCCATGGGATAACCTCCAGATATAGTATAGTCCAGCCCATTATACAATGTTCACACCGATTTTGACAAGAAGTTTTCTAAATTCCACCAATTCGTGATGTGTCATTAATAAAAACGTTATTGATTTTTTTCTCAATTCTGATATAGTAGAACATGGTATTTTTATTAAGTTTTACATGTAAAAAGGAGAGTTAATATGAACAAGTATCTTGACCTCTTCCTCACATTTGCAAGAATCGGCGGCCTGACATTCGGCGGCGGTTATGCAATGCTCCCGATGCTTCAGAAAGAAGTAGTAGAAAAGCGCGGCTGGGCAACTGAAGAAGAACTGATGGACTACTACGCAATTGGTCAGTGTACACCAGGTATCATTGCAGTTAATACAGCAACTTTTGTTGGTCAGAGTACCGCTGGTACATTAGGCGGAATCATCGCAACACTCGGTGTTGTATTCCCGTCCCTGATCATTATCACTCTGATCGCTGCATTCCTCCAGAACTTTGCAGACCTTGCAGTTGTTCAGAATGCATTTGCCGGAATCCGAGTTTGCGTATGTGTCCTGGTATTTAATGCAGTTATGAAGCTTTGGAAAAAATCCGTTGTGGATAAGAAGACTCTGGTGATTTTCCTGATCGTTGTGATCGGATCCTTCTTCTTTGACATCGCACCGACAATTTTTGTCATTTTAGCAGGTGTTGCAGGTATTATCTTAAAGAATAAGGAGGTACAGGCGTAATGGGAATCTATCTTCAGTTATTTGTTGAATTTTTCAAAGCCGGTCTCTTTGCAGTCGGCGGCGGAATGGCTACGATCCCGTTCCTTTATGATATCTCTGATAAGACTGGCTGGTTCACACATGGACAGCTGACAGACATGATCGCGATCTCCGAGTCCACTCCTGGCCCGATCGGTGTTAACATGGCTACCTACGTTGGTTATACGACATCCGGTATCCCAGGTGCTATCATCGCTACTTTAGGCCTGATCACACCGTCCATTATCGTAATCCTGATCATTGCAGGTTTCTTAAAAGCATTTAAGGACAACAAATATGTGCAGTCTGCATTCTACGGTTTAAGACCGGCTTCCACAGGTCTGATCGCCGCAGCAGGACTTGGCGTTGTTACTCTTGTAGTTTTAAATCAGGACAAATATGCTCTGACAGGCAGCATCATGGATCTTATTAATATACCGAATATCATTCTGATGCTCGTCCTCTACTACTTCACAGCAAAATGCAAGAAGACAAAAGGTCTTCATGCAGCCGCTTTCATCGCAGCATCTGCAGTGATCGGTATTGTGCTTCGTCTTGGCGGAGTATAAAAACATAAAAATCATCAAAAAAAAGATGTCGAAACCTTCCATACGGTCCGGCATCTTTTTTATTTCATGCTCTTTTCTTTCCGCCCTCTTCACCATCACAAAATCCTTGCTTTCCGTTCATTTCACGCAAAACTTCCAATCTTTAGGTTTCAGGACAATGGTTCCTATCATATCTTAGTTACAAACATATCTTTAAGGAGTCATCTGCATGAATTTTAACTATGAAACAATGACTTTGACTCTTGACCTTTTAGCTACCACCGGTGTCGGCTGTATCATGGTCTTCCTTGGAAGAAGCATCGTACGGCGTGTCAGACCATTTCAGGAGTGGGGACTTCCTGCACCTGTTATCGGTGGTCTTTTGGTCGCTCTGATCTTAAGTATCCTGAAGGCCAATGGAATCTTTTCTGTCACATGGACCACCTCACTCTCCAGCCACCTGATGAACATATTCTTTACCTGCGTGGGGTTTGGTTTCAGCAAGACCCTGTTGGAGCGCGGCAAGAAATTCTGCGCCGGCATTGCACTGTCAGTGCTGCTCCTCGTACTTCTCCAGGGATTTCTTGGAATCGGTCTGGCAATGGCAGTCGGCATGCATCCCCTTCTTGGCATCCAGATCGGAACCGGTGCACTGGCCGGCGGTGTTGGAACAACATCTGCATTCGGACCGGTCTATGAAGCAATGGGAGCCGTTGGTGCGACAGAAATTGGAGTTTCCTCCGCGACACTCGGCATGATCATCGGAAGCTTGACCGGCGGTCCACTGGCGGTCCTTCTCATCAAACGGTATAAGCTTAAAGCAGATCCGAAAGATCTGGAGTTCTTAAACGACGGTACAGAGGAAGTTACCCCATTAAACCATAAGACACTTCTGAACAGTGTATGTATGATGACCATCATCGCTATGTGCGGCATTCCGATTTACTTACTCCTCAGCCAAATTCCATATATTGAGATGCCTTATTTCATCGGATGCCTTTTTGCAGGCGCCATTGCAAGAAACGTTCTGGAAGCATTCAACGTAAAAATCAACACGGATGAGGTGGAAACGATCGAACATATTTCCCTCGACATTTTCCTCGCGATCACCATTATGACCATGGACCTCACAAGAATCTCCGGCTCCATCGGCGGTATGCTGATCGTTCTGTTTGGTGTTACGATCGCAACCCTTCTCTTTACTTATTTTATCGGCTTCCGCATGTACCACAGCGACTACAACGCAGCCTGCATGTGCGCCGGTCTCATCGGTATGGGCATGGGATCTGGTTCCAACGCAGTTGCGAATGAGCGCGCTGTCATGGATAAATACGGATATTCTCATATCGCATGGATTTTGTATCCTGCTTTTTCTGTGCTCTGCGTGGATATCTTCAATCCACTATTTATGTCATTTGCACCGGGATTCATGGGATTCTAGGATTCGCAGCATGGCTTATGGCAGTGAAAATGTGGGCGTTCGATT
>JAFUMF010000179.1 GCA_017482945.1 Lachnospiraceae bacterium | reverse complement strand
TACTGCGGAAAATGTGGCTGATCAGTATGGAGTGGATCGTCAGGCTCAGGATGAATTTGCACTTCTCAGCCAGGAGCGTGCGAAGGCCGCGATTGCACGAGGTGAATTTAAAGAACAGATTGTGGCAGTGGATGGTTTTGATACGGATGAATATCCGCGCGAAACCAGTATAGAGGCCCTTGCAAAATTGAAGCCGGTATTTAAGAAGGATGGCAGTGTTACAGCAGGAAATTCTTCCGGTCGAAATGACGGCGCGGGTGCGGTAATTGTCATGGGGCGCGAAAAGGCCGATGAACTTGGTTATGATTATTATCTGCGCCATGTGGCAACATCTGTGGCTGCTATTGATCCGAGAATCATGGGCGTAGGCCCAATTGAGGCATCAAAAGAGGCACTGGAAAAAGCCGGACTTTCAATCAAAGACATCAGTCTGATTGAATTGAATGAGGCATTTGCATCCCAGTCCATTGCAGTTATGCGTGAATGGGCGAAATGGGGAGAGGAATCATTCGAAGAAGTAGTTTCAAGGACCAATGTGAATGGTGGTGCGATCTCTATGGGACATCCGATGGGAGCCACAGGAATTGTTCTTACAACAAAGTTGTTCTATGAAATGAAAAAGCACCCGGAAAAGCAGTATGGTATGGTGACGATGTGTATCGGCGGCGGAATGGGACTTGCTTCCATTTTTGAACAGTGCAGGAGGTGAACCACATGAGTGAGAGAAAAGTAGTACTGGTCGATGCGGTACGCACACCATGGGGAAAAATGAATGGCAGTTTAAGTAAGCTGGATTCAGCTGATCTGGCGGCAGCGCTTTTAACTGCACTGGCGGAACGTACTCAGGTGGACAAGGAGAAAATTGACCATATCATCTTTGGACAAAGTCATCCATCTACATCACCAAATAATATGGGACATTATGCGTCTCTTTTAGCTCGTTTTCCAGAATCAATTCCTGGTTATACCGTACATAGCAATACCGCCAGCGGTCTGCAGGCAATGCGAAGTGCGTACTATCTGATAGCCAGTGGAAATGAAAAATTCTGTATTGCGGGCGGTACCGACAGTTATACACATGCACCGTTTGCAATCCGCGATGCCAGAAAATCCTTCCCAGAGTCCAGCCGGATGATCATTGACACAGTCGATGAAGCGGAATATTCGACACAACCGGAAAAAATTAACCACGCAGAACGGTATGAGAAGGTTTACGGCGAACGTGGGGAGGACGCGTACGATTATCAGATCACCAGCAAAAAGAATGCAGTTTTGGCAGAAGAAAATGAGAACGAAAACCGAATTCCAGTCAGCTATGTAGAACGCAAAAAAGGTGAAATCATTGTATCTGCTGACGAGCTCCTTAAGGATGAGAGTGATCCGATCCTTCCAGTGTATGCGGATGGTGCGGCAGCTGCGATGTTAATGACTGCTGAACTTGCGGAAGAACTGGGGCAGAAGCCGATTGCGGAAATTCTCGGATTTGCTGTTGCAGGTGGAGAACCGCTTGAAAAACAGGTGCCGGGTGCACTGGCCGTTCTGAAACTCCTGAAACGGAAGAACATTTCCATGAAGGATGTTTCTGTGATGGAAATTATGGAGAATAGTGCGTCAGAGGTGCTGGAGACAGTAAAGGTATTGCAGGAGAGTGAAAAAATATTGCCTAAAATTAATCCATCCGGCGGTGCGCTTAGTTATGGTCTCAATGAAGGTGCAGAAGGACTTCGTATGGTTATTCGACTTCTTTCGACGCTGAAATCCGGAGAACTGGGTCTGATCTGTATCAATGCATCCGGTGGACAGGGAATGGCTGCATTAATGAAAAAATATTAATATTTGACAATTTCTGGAAAAAGGATAATTTTGGATAAATTCTTATTGTTTGCGCATTTTTTGGAGCATGTGGCATGGGAGAAGCGTGCTATATGAAACGATGCAAAATATTGTCCAAAGTTATGCTTAAATTTTCAATATTATCTATTTTGTAAATATTAAATTGACAAATATTACTGTAGTTGATATAATTTGAATTATAAAAGAGGGGGTAAATGGCTTTGTGAGAAGACATAAGGGGAAAATGACCAACTCTGAAAATAATTTAAGACAAAATAATAAAGGAGGAAACAACATGAAGAAATCGAAAAAAATCTTAGCACTTGCTCTTGTATCTGCAATGGCACTTACAGCTTGCGGTGGCGGCGAAAAGGCAGAAGAGACAAAAGCTGCTGAAACAACCGCAGCAGCAGAGGCAACAACCGCAGCAGCGATTGAGGAGAACAAAGGCGAAGTTGGTACGGCTGACGCAGCAGTTGAGTATGAGGAATCAGCTATCATCGGTTATTGGTTTGACCTTGATACAGCGGACCCATATGGCTCTACAACAGCAGCTCAGCAGTTCTTTACAAACTTCACATTTGATACTGTAACATTCAATAACCCGGATACAGGTGAGATTGAACCGCGTCTGGCAAAAGAGTGGAAAGATGTGAATGGTGACGGTCTTGTTTGGGATTTCACATTACAGGAAGGTGTTAAATTCCATAACGGTAATGACTTTACTGCAGAAGATGTTAAATTCACTTGGGAATACACAGCAAGTTCCGCTGGTAATGTAATCAGAACTAATACAAGTGCTGGTTATGTTGAGAGCATTGAAGCAGTTGATGATTTAACTGTTCGTTTCAACTTAACAACTCCGATGTTCGACTGGCCGAGCTACATGGAAACAAAGATGTATGATAAGGAATCCTTCGATGCAATGGATCCGACAGAAGCCGGTGTTATTGGTACAGGTCCTTACAAATATGACAAGAGCTTACATGTATCTGGCGTCGAGTTCGTAGCAGTTCGCAATGAAGATTACTGGCAGGGTCTTGACAACTATCCGACAAAGAATATCGTATTTAAGGTTCTCCTTGATGACGATACCCGTGTTGCTGCATTACAGTCCGGTGACGTTGATATGATCTTTAACGTAACAGCATCTTACTATGATATCCTTAAAGGTGACAGCAACGTAGAAATTTTAACACGTGGCGGTGCAAACTCCTACTACATGGGCTTCAACCACAGAAAATCTGATATGGCTGATCTCGAAGTTCGTAAGGCACTTGCAATGGCGATCAACCGTGAAGATATCGAGGCAATCTCCTTCAACAATGGTGTTGGTGGTAAAGCAAACTACAACTTCTGTGTAGAGTCTGGTGCAGGTTATGCAGCTGTAGAGCCGATCGGTTATGATCCGGATGCAGCTATGGCAAAACTGAAAGAGCTTGGCAAAGAGAATATGTCTCTTGTACTTGGACATACATCCTCTACAAAAGCAATCGCAGAAGTTATTCAGGCAAACATGATGTTGATCAACGTAGATGTAGAGCTTCGTCAGGTAGATGCTTCCAACTGGACAGCATTTAAGAAGGCTGATGAATATGATCTGTTCACAGATTACTGTGCATACCAGGGTGCTCTTCTTTACAACTTCAACCGCTTCTTCCAGAGTGCTGGTTCTTCCAATATGTTCGGTTATGCATCTGATGAGTATGATGCAAAAGAGCAGGAAGTTCTTACAGCAGGCAGCTACGAGGCAATGGTTGAGAAGTTTGGTGAGTTACAGCAGTTAGTAGCAGACATTCTTCCGGTAGTTCCGGTAGCTTCTGGTAACCAGATCGCAGCTATGAAACCGGATGTTGAAGGTATCACACTCGCTCCGTCTACAAACTACATGAACTTCTCCACAATCCGTATTCCGAAGCGTCAGTAAGGGATGTCTTGAATTGAATTGTTACAATATGTAGCGTGATTATGACGCGGCCTGTTTTGACGCGAAACAGGCCGCGTTTCTTAAAAGGAAAGCGAGGAAACTGTATGTGGAAATATGTCGGTAAACGACTTTTATACTTAATTCCATCTATTCTTGCCGTTTCGTTTATTGTTTATTTTCTTATGAGCTTTTCCGGCGATCCGGTTTTAACTCTTCTTGGTGATACTGCTACAGAGCAGGATGCTGAGTTGCTTAGAGAGCAGCTGGGACTGAATCGTCCACTGATTGTAAGATATTTCGATTATATGGGCGGCGTTTTACATGGTGATTTGGGAACGAACTTAAATGGATCGAAAGATGTCTGGGTAGAATTTACCAGTCGAATGCCTTACACCATCGTTTTAGCATGTGCATCTATGATTTTCCTTCTTGTACTTTCTCTGCCATTAGGTATTCTTGCAGCGTTAAAGCACAATTCATGGATCGACACACTTTTGTCTGCGATCGCGATTGCAGGTCTTTCCATTCCGAACTTCTGGATGGGAATGATGATGATTCTTTTATTTGCGGTTAAATTGAACTGGCTTCCGGTATCTGGTGCGGAAGGTTGGAGAAGTATTATTATGCCGGCTATCTGTGCAGGTATGAGCCATGCAGCTCTTCTGACACGTATGACAAGAACATCCATGCTGGATAACTTAAGTGCGGACTTCCTTCGTACTGCCCGTGCAAAAGGTGTTCCGGAGCGAACTGTTATTCTGAAACATGCAATGAGCAATGCGCTGATTCCGATCATCACAATCGCAGGTAACCAGCTCTCGATTCTGTTTGCTGGTACTGTTGCAGTAGAGACTGTATTTACTTGGCCAGGTGTAGGTTACCTGATCGTAAATGCAATCCGAAGCAACGAGTTCAACATGGTAACAGGATGTGTACTGATGACAACAATCTTTGTTGCGGTAATTCTTCTGTTAATTGATATTCTGTATGCACTGGTAGATCCGCGAATCAAAGCAAGATATACAGGAAAGTAGAGGTGTGGACATGAAGTTTTTAAAGAAGGAAACTTCTTCTGACGGAAGAAGCAGGTATGTAAAAAAGAGTAAACTTCAGGAAGTCTGGCACCAGTTTAAGAAAAACAAAGGTGCAGTTGTCGGCCTGATCGTTCTTATTTTGATTTTTGTATTAGCGGTTGCTGCAAGCTTTATTTATGATTTTAAAACAGATATCTGCATGTTATCCAGAAACGGTCGCCTTTTGACACCTTGTCTGGAGCATCCATTTGGAACTGACCACATGGGAAGAAGCGTATTGGCCAGAGTTCTTTACGGTGCAAGATATTCTCTTTTGATCGGTTTCGTAGTAGTAGGCATTTCCACAGGTGTCGGTACACTTCTTGGTGCACTTGCCGGATATTATGGTGGAAAAGTCGAAACTATAATCATGCGTACGGTTGAAATCTTCCTTATGATCCCGAATACACTTCTCGGTATCGTATTCGTAGCTGTATTTGGTATCAGCTTGACAAACCTGATGTTAGCACTTGGCCTCTCTACAGTTCCGCACTTTGCTCGAAATGCCCGTTCTTCTGTTATGACAGTTCGCGGCAATGAATATGTAGAAGCTGCAAAAGCACTTGGTGTTTCTGATTTCAAGATTATTATGAAGCACATTCTTCCGAATGCACTTTCTCCGATTCTTGTTCAGGCGACAACACGAGTAGCCAGTGCGATTATTTCCGCGGCAACATTCAGCTTCCTGGGACTTGGTGTTCCGTCTCCGCTTCCGGAGTGGGGCGCGATGTTATCCGATGCACGTCCGTACATGCGTGATTATCCGCATCTGATTGTTTTCCCGGGCCTTGCAATCATGATCACTGTTCTTGCAATCAATCTGGTTGGTGACGGTCTCCGTGATGCACTGGATCCGAAATTAAAGAGATAAGGAGGGGCAGATATGAAACACAACGAGAAAATCGACAATGCTGAAGATATCGTTCTGGATATTCAGGATCTTGCCATCCGTTATGTGACAGACGATGCGACTACATATGCAGTAAACCATATTAATTTACGGTTAAAACGTCAGGGAACACTGGGCCTTGTTGGTGAGACAGGTGCCGGTAAGACAACAACCGTTCTTTCTATTTTAAATCTGATTCCGGATCCGCCGGGAGTGATCGACAGCGGTAAGATTCTGGTTAACGGAAGAGATGTGCACAAGCTTTCTCCGAAGGAGCTTTCAGAGATGCGTGGTAAAGAGGTTGCCATGATCTTCCAGGACCCGATGACCAGCTTAAACCCGGTTATGACAGTTGGTGACCAGATTGCCGAGAGTATTATGCTCCATGAAGGGCTTAGCAAGCAGGATGCATATAAGAAGGCAAAAGAGACTCTGGAAACGGTTGGTATTTCTGGTGAACGTGCCGGCGATTACCCGCATCAGTTCTCCGGTGGTATGAAGCAGCGTGTAGTTATCGCGATCGCCCTTGCATGTCATCCGAATATTCTGATCGCCGATGAGCCGACCACTGCTCTTGATGTAACGATTCAGGCGCAGGTTCTGGAGCTGATGAAGAAACTGAAAGAAGACTATAAGACTTCTACAATTATGATTACTCATGACCTTGGTATCGTTGCTGAGATTTGTGATGAGGTAGCAGTTATGTATGCCGGCCAGATCGTAGAGCAGGGTACTCTTCGTGAAGTATTCAAGAATACAAAGCATCCGTACACAGAAGGTTTATTCAATTCTCTGCCAAATATGAACGACAGAAATTCCAAGCTGACCCCGATCCGCGGTCTGACTCCGGATCCGACGATTATTTATCCGGGTTGTACATTTGCAGAGAGATGTCCGTATGCGACAGAGCGCTGCCATACAGAGAAACCGCAGCAGAAGTGGATCAATGAAAATCATATGGTTGCGTGCGGCAGATATGATGAGCCGGATTTCCACATTGAGAGGAGGTAAGGTACATGGGAGAAGTATTACTTGAAGTAAAAGATCTAAAGAAATATTTTGAAACGCCCAAGGGCCTGCTCCATGCGGTGGATGGCGTGAGCTTTACCATTGAAAAAGGTAAGACACTTGGTATTGTAGGTGAGTCCGGATGTGGTAAATCCACAACAGGCCGTGCGATTTTAAGACTTCACGAGCCGACCAGCGGACAGGTATTATTCCAGGGAAAAGATGTTACGAAGTTCAAAGGAAAAGAACTGCGCGAGATGAGAAAAGATATGCAGATCATTTTCCAGGATCCGTATTCTTCTCTTGACCCGAGAATGACGGTAAACCAGCTGATCCGTGAGCCGATCGTTACCAATAAGCTTTTGACAGATAAGAACGATATTGAAAAACGAGTTCTGGAGCTGATGGAAACAGTAGGTCTGGCTGAGCGTCTTTACAATACATATCCTCATGAGCTGGATGGCGGCCGTCGTCAGCGTATCGGTATCGCACGTGCTCTGGCAGTAAATCCGAAGTTTATTGTGTGTGACGAGCCGGTTTCTGCTCTGGACGTGTCCATTCAGGCACAGGTACTGAACCTGTTAAAAGAGCTTCAGCAGAAGCTGGATCTGACTTATATCTTTATTACACATAACCTGTCTGTTGTATATTATTTCGCAGATGATATCGCGGTTATGTATCTTGGTGAGCTGGTTGAGAAAGCTCCGGCGGAGGAGCTGTTCGCGCATCCGGTGCATCCGTATACACAGGCACTGCTTTCTGCGATCCCGAATCCGGATCTGGATGTGAAGAAGGAGCGAATCCTTCTGAAAGGTGAGATTTCTTCTCCGATCAATCCGCCGGATCGATGCCGTTTTGCAAAACGATGCAATTATGCATGTGAGGATTGTATGTCCAAGGCACCGAAGTTAGTGGAGATTTCTCCAAACCACTTCGTTTCCTGTCATCACCCGTTGGTGTAAAACTCTGATTGAGGGGAGATAGACTATGAGTATAGAAAATAAGAAACCTCTGCAGGGAATTAAAGTTGTAGATCTTTCTACCTATGTCGCTGCTCCAGTCTGCGCAAGAATGTTAGCAGATATGGGGGCAGAAGTCATTAAAATTGAAACATTCCGGGGGGATCCTTGGAGAGAGACTGCGAAGGCATGTACTTATACGGATGATTATGAGAATCCGGTATTTGATATTTACAATGCTGGTAAGAAAAGCATCTGTCTGAATATTAAGCATGAATTGGGCATGAAGGCGTTAATGGAGATGCTGGCGGAAGCAGATGTGTTCATTACCAACACAAGACCTCGTTCTTTGGCAAAGCTGGGACTGGATTATGAGACGCTTCATAAAAAGTTTCCTCGCCTGATTTATGGAACAATCGTTGGATTTGGCGAAAAAGGTCCGGATGCAGACAGTCCGGGATTTGATAACGTGGCATATTGGACACGTTCTGGATTCCTGATGGATATGTCTATCAAATCCGAAGGTTCTTATCCTGTACTTTCACCGACTGGAACTGGTGATACAGTGACTGGCGGCATGTTGTTTGGCGGTATTATGACTGCGTTATACCAGAGAGAGAAAACTGGTATGGGAGATTATGTTTCCACAGCACTCTACAATACTGGAATCTGGGTATTGGCCAGCATGATCATGCAGGCACAGGAGAAATATGGAGTGAAGTTTCCGAAAGAGCGTATCGATTCTTCACCGTTTTCCTCACCATACCTTTGTGCAGACGGAGAGTGGATTTGCATCACCGTTTTAGATTACCTGCGCTATCGTGATCCGCTGTTTAAGATTTTGGGAATCGAAGAGGAAATGTCAAAATTCGATATTCCGACTTCCGCCCATATGAAAAAACAGTCTGCCCAGATTATTCCGATTATGGAAAAGGCGTTTATCAAGAAAACGTCCAAAGAATGGGAGAAACTGCTGAAGGAAGCAGACATGGTTTGTGGAATCATGACTCATATGAAAGATGTTTCTGTGGATGAGCAGGCGATTGTAAACCAGTTTGTTCAGGAGTTCCATTTCCGAAATGGTGAGACTTGCATGATGCCGTGTCCGCCAATTCGTTTACAGTCTCAGGATGCTCCGCTTGCAGAGAGTGCACCTCTCGTTGGCGAGCATACAAGGGACGTACTCTTGAATATGGGCTATGATGCTGACGCGATTGATGCAATGATCCAGGCTGGTGCCGTAAAATAAGACTTATGCCTTGCAGGCAGCAGAAAATATTCGTATAATGAAAGGAAGAACAGGAGGAATTTCTATGGAGTTCAAAGCAAAGGCAGGGCTGATGGATATTCTGCTGACAACATTTGCGGATGTTTTTCTGCTGCTTGCTATTTATATGAGATTGGTTTATGGATTTAGAGTAGAGCTTATGATTCTGCTTCTGGCAGTCTGCGGAGTTGCAAATACATGGTCATTGCTGCATTTGCCCACGTATTTGTTTGGGCCGGATGGATTGACGGTCAAAGAGCATTTTCCGCTGAAAGACACCTATATTCCATATAAGAATATGGAAAATATGCGGGTTTCCGGCAATTTTATGTCCACGCTTGCAAAGGCATCTCATAAAGTAGAGCTAAAGTATATGGAACCGGAAAAGAAAATGTTGATTACATTGAACTGTATGCCAGACGATGTGTATGGGTTTGTGGAAGCATTGCAGAAATATTCAGGTAAGAGATTTAATGATGATTGAGGGGTAAATCTAAAACGATTTACTCCTTTTTGTTACATCTACACAAATTTATAGTCTCAATTTTTACAAATAGAAGATTGCAAATTAAAAATTATTATAGTAAATTATTTGAACAGTCTAGTATCAATTCTTACTTTCTAAAAGTTCTTGATATCAAATGTCTTATATTTCTTGTGGATCTCAGGAATCGTTTATGAAAGGACCTACAGGTCATGGAAAGCCTACATTGAGTATAAATAGAAAGGGGGGATTTATGATGTGTAGTAGCTAAATGAAATGGTGATATTGTATTTTGAATCTTTTTGGTATATACTATGTATATACTAAAAAGGAGGAAATGCGATGCAGACACAGGTAAAAACGTGGGGAAATAGTCAGGGAGTTAGACTTTCCAAGGAAGTATTACAGGAGGCAGGAATAACATTGAATGAAACATTGAATATTTCAGTATCAGATGGAGTGATTTTATTGACAAAGACTTTTAAACATAGAACTTTGGAAGAAAGAGCAGCGGAATATAATGGAGAATTGAGTCTGGATGGAGAATATGATTGGGGGAATCCGGTAGGAAGAGAGGCGTGGTAGTGTTTGAGGAATTACATCAGGGCGATATATTAATTGTTGAGAGGATACGGCATCCCGTCTTAGTAGTCAGTAAAGATTTTTTTAATCTGACTGGAGAAATTATCGCTTGCCCGATCTTTAATAATTCTACAGTTGGACCTTTGCATATATTCATTACTGCGAATGAGTTTCAGGGATACGTGCAATGTGAGAAATTGGCTCTTCTGGATATGAATATACGTGGTTACAAGAAAGTTGGAAGAATCCAATTGATAGATAGAATCAATATTTCAGATGCAGTTCAGGGGATTTTTGAATATGTTTAAAGAAAAAGACTTGAGTTGTTAGAAAGATGGCGGCAGATGAAATACAATCTGCCGCCGCTTTTTATGCTTTATTTTTTCGGATTAATCGCCATCGGTCTGATGCCAGCCGGGATCGGAGCTACATAGCCTTCCGGTCCAACGCGTTTTGCGAGTTCTTCTTTCGCTTTCACGATCAGTTCCGGATTCTCGTACATGTCGATTGCAGTTGCAGCCATTACTTTTCCTGCGAAGATCATGCCCTTGTGAGCGATCGTGGACTTGCCCTGTGCAACCATCTGCCAGGAGTGGCCCGGTGTGCCGAAGGATTCTGTACAGATATTTGCCTGAACAGTCGGGCATACCCAGCTTACATCACCAACGTCTGTGGAGCCAGCCATCGGAGTCTCTGTATCCATCAGCGGAACGATTGCTGTGCAGATAATGTCGTTCATGTGCGGTGCGAGAACTTCTTCAACCATTGCTTTGTGGGATTTCTCGTAGCGTGTGAGAACTGCCTGCAGAGACAGCTTGCTGCCGCCGTAGGTATCGTACATCTGTTTTGCGAATGCCAGCTCTTCTTCTGTGTACGGCTCGCACTGTACTGTCTCAAGGTTCTTCTGCATTACTTCTTCCATAACTGTATTGTCTACCAGGTTGGAGCATGCTTTTACGAACTGCATTTCCATTCTTGTGCCAGTCATGAGAGCAGCGCCGCGCGCGATGTCGTTGATGCGCTCGTAAATCTCTTTTACCTGGCCGTTCTTCGGTGCACGGATCAGATAGAGAACCTCTGCGAACGGCTGAACTACGTTCGGGGAGAAACCGCCGGTATTGGTGATCGCATAGTGGATTCTTGCTTCCTGGATCACATGCTCTCTTAAGTACTGAACGCCGGTGTTCATAAGCTCAACTGCATCCAGAGCACTTCTTCCCATTTCCGGGGAAGCAGCTGCGTGGGAGGATACGCCGTAGAAGCGATAGTAGATCTGGTAGTTTGCCAGAGAACTTCCGACTACAACGGAGTTCTGGTCAGCCGGATGCCATGAAACTGCGAAATCCAGCTCATCAAATACACCGTCTCTTGCCATGAAGCCTTTACCGGAACCGCCTTCTTCGCCCGGGCATCCGTAGAAGATAACAGTACCTTCTTTGCCGTTTTTCTCAAGATACTCTTTCATTGCGATTGCAGCAGCGATGGAGCCAACGCCGAGGAGGTTGTGGCCGCAGCCATGACCCGGTTCGCCGTCGATGATCGGTTTCTTTTCAAAAATATCAGCTTCCTGGCTTAAACCGGAGAGCGCATCGTACTCACCGAGGAATCCGATCACCGGTTTTCCGGAACCGTAACGGCCGGAAAATGCAGTTGCGATATTAGCAAGATTCTTTTCTACTTCAAAACCTTCTTTTTCAAGAAGTTCGCATAAAATTTCTGTGGATTTGAACTCCTGGAATGCAGTTTCCGGGTTATCCCACACACGGTCACTTGCGTTTGTTAAAACGGCTTTTTCACGATCAATGGCCATAAGAGCCTGTTCTTTTGTAATACCCATAAAAACTCTCCTATAAATAGTGGAAAACAAAAGCCAGCGTCTTAAGAATAAGGCGCTGGCTCAGAAAAATTAGATTGCCTTACCATCGATCAGGACATACTTGATCTTGCTGTCCATATCGAACGGAGAACCAACCATGATAACGATATCAGCATCTTTGCCTTCCTCAAGGGAACCAACTCTGTCAGCGATACCGATGTGCTCAGCCGGGTTGATTGTGATTGCACGGAGTGCATCATACTCGTCCATACCAGCTTTTACAGCCTGGCCTGCGCATAACGGCAGGTAGTGTAACGGGATAACCGGAGCATCTGTGATGATGGAAACGTGGCAGCCTGCTTTTGCAAGAACGCCCGGTGTTTCCCATGTCTTGTTCTGAAGTTCCCACTTGGAAGCGTGGCCGAGTGTCGGACCTACTGCAAGCGGAACGTCTGCGCGAACCAGTTCATTTACGATCATGTGGCCTTCTGTTACGTGCTCAAGAGTTACGTTTACGCCTGCCTCTTTTGCAACACGAAGAGCTGTGAGAATATCGTTAGCCTGGTGAGCGTGAGCCTTTAACGGCATTTCTTTGTTTAATACCGGGATGAGAGCTTCGCACTTCTCGTCGAATGCCGGAAGTTTGGAAACATCGTCGCCAGCAGCTTCAACTTTTGCTTTGTAGAGTTCTGCTTTCTTTAATGCATTGCGAAGGTTTGCAGCTGTTGTCATACGGCTGGAGATACCTTTTGTCTGGTAGCAGCGTTTCGGGTTCTCACCGAATGCGCACTTCATAGCAACGCCGTCTTTTACGATCATATCGTCAACACATGTACCAATCGGTTTGATTGCTACGAATGTGCCGCCAAGAACGTTAGCGGAGCCTGGGCCTGTTGCGAAACATGTAACACCAGCTTCTGCAGCCATCTTAAGACATGGATCGAACGGGTTGATACCGTCGATTGCGCGAAGATGCGGAGCAACCGGATCATTCATTTCGTTGTAGTCGTGACCTTCGTAACCAATGCCGTAGCCATCGAGACCGATGTGGCAGTGAGCCTCAACGAAGCCCGGGTATACATTAAGGCCTGTAGCGTCGATGATCTCAGCGCCGTCAGCGTTTAAGCCTGTGCCGATCTGAACGATCTTGCCGTTTTCGATCATGATGTCAGCTACGATAGCTTCTCTGGAAACTGCTGTGTGGATAGTTCCGTTTTTGATACAAAGCATGGAATATTCCTCCTGTTTTTTGTGGCTGCTGATATGGCAGCCGATTTATTCTGACGCAGAACAGCCTGCGTGACAGTTGAGATTAATTAGTTACCTTCTTATGATACCACATTCACTGGTGTTCCGTCAAAGAAAGCGTGAACATTTCCTGCAAGAATTGACACCAGTCTTTGGCGGGTCTCAAGACCCTTCCAGCCCATATGCGGAGTAAGGATCACATTGTCCAGTGTGTAGAGCAGGTTATCATCTGCCGGCGGCTCAGTTTCCTGAACATCCAGACCTGCACCTGCGATCACACCATTCTGTAATGCCTCGATCAGAGCCGGTTCGTCTACGAGGGCACCGCGGGAGGTATTAATAAGGAATGCGGACGGTTTCATCATGGAAAGTGTTTCTTTGTTGATGATGTGTCTTGTCTGTGGAGTTAACGGGCAGTGTAAGGACACGTAATCGCTGTTCTTTAACAGTGTCTCAAGGTCTACGTAGCGGATTCCATCTGCGTCTTCACGCGGAGTTCTTGTGTATACAAGAATGTCCATATCGAGAGCCTTGGCAACTTTGATCACGGCACGTCCGATGTTTCCAGCACCGATGATACCGAGGGTCTTGCCGTTTACTTCCACGTGCGGAACCTGGAGATTTTTGGTGAAGTTGTCATGGTTTCCGCTTCCGAGCATCTTCATCTGGGTCTGCATGGTGGAGCTTAAGTTTAAGATCATCATGATCGCTGTGTGAGCCACACGCTGAGAGCTGTAGGACGGAACGTTGCAAACGATGATCCCTTTTTCCCTTGCAGCGTCTAAGTCCAGGTTGTTATAACCTGTTCCGGCTTCGCAGATGATCTTTACGGAATCCGGGAACTGGCGGATCAGGTCTCCGCTTACCGGCATTTCCTTTGTGACAACAACGCATGCGCCCTGGATTCTTTCAAGGAGTTCGTCGGCAGTTGTGTCATCGTATACAGTTACGTCATCGGAAAGTACGCCAAAGTCCAGCTTTCCGTCGAAGTTCATTTTTGCCGCATTTAATACTACGGTTTTCTTGTTCATGGGATTCAAACCTCCAATCGTTTAGGCGGTCCAGGCTTCGTGCGGGGACCGACATTGATAGTACCTGATACTGGGAGTCAGTTAAGCGAGACTCTCCAGGAATGTTTTCAGCAAGTCTGCCGGTAACTGGCCAGGCGCGGAGGCACGTCCTGCGGTTCCAAAAGTCACGGCTGAGCCGGAAAGAGTTCCGCAGACACGGCTTAATGCACCCAGGCGTCCCATGGACATGGTGATCACCGGAGTGTCGTTGTGTTTTTCTTTCATTGTGACAGTCGCAGAGAGGAGTGTTAGTACATCGCGCTCGCAATTCGGCATCACGGCAAATTTTGCCACATCGGCGCCGAGCTTCTGCATCTGGCAGAGACTTTCTACAATGAAGCTTTCGTTTGGAGTTTTATCGAAATCATGGCGGGAGCCAACGATTTTTACATTGATCTTGTGGGCCGCTTCCACGAGAGATGACATCACATCATCGCCTTTGGAAAGCTCCACATCCACCAGATCGGCCAGACCGCTTTCGATTACAGCCAGATTGATTTTTTTATATTCTTCCGCGGAGATATCCGCCTGTCCACCTTCCTCTTTGGTGCGAATCGTAAATAAAACCGGGATATCTCCCAGTTCTTCTCGAAGTAAGGAGAGCGCTTCTGCACAGGTTTCTTCGTTCTGAAAACCGGCATAGAAGTCCGCCCGCCATTCTACAAAATCGAGAGGGCTGTCCTGGATATTTCTGACAGACTGTTTTAAACCGGTTAAATCTGGATCAGTAAGCGGAACACAGATTTTCGGAAGTCCCTCGCCTAATGTCATATTTCTGACTTGAACTGTATGTCCCATGGGCATCTGTCTCCTGTCTGTTTTTCTATCATTTAGTATAAATCTAAAGGAGAATTCTGTCAATGTTCACTGCATGTGAGTTCTGTTTGAGAGATTGGTTTTCTTTAGAAGAATCGTCTTTTGGAAATGATAAAACGAAGTTTGGAAATTTTTAAAGAGAAATATAGAAAAAAGTTTACAAAACGATGAGAATGTAGAAAAAAATATTGAAAAAGACTAAGGATAATGTATAATAAATTATATAAAACGGTGAAATGTATCGGCGGGGCGGCCGATTTTGCAAAGGAGGAGTTTGCTATGAAATATGTTTGTTCGAAATGTGGACATTCTGAGGACGTGACCACAAGAAAAGCGAAATGTGAGTGTGGCGGATTATGGAAGCTGGATTATAAACCGCCGAAATTTGATCTGGAAAAAGTAGATAGAGATACCTGGAGCATGTTCCGTTACCGTGAATTCATGCCGCTCGAGGGCGATACATGGAAAGAGATCACCATGGGCGAGGGCATGAGCCCGATCATTCAGTGCGACGAAGATGTTATGCTGAAAATGGATTATTACATGCCGACATTGTCCTTTAAGGATCGCGGTGCAGCAGTTCTTGTAGCTCATTGCAAGGCGATCGGCGTGGATAAAGTCGTTCAGGATTCCAGCGGAAATGCGGGAAACAGTGTGGCGGCGTACTGTGGTAAGGCAGGAATCGAGTGTGAGATTTTTGTTCCGGAGGGAACTTCCCCGAAGAAGATTACCATGATCAAATCCCATGGCGCGAAGGCGAATGTGGTGCCGGGAAACCGAGAGGCGTGCGCCAATGCATGCCGCAGCAAGGTGGAGAATGAAGGAATTTTCTACTGCAGCCATGTATACAATCCGTTCTTCTATGAGGGAACGAAGACCTATATTTATGAAACTTATGAGCAGCTCCACAGAATTCCGGAGTACATTTTTATTCCGACCGGAAATGGAACGTTATTTATCGGCGCGATGAAGGCATTGGAGCATCTGCTGGAGAGCGGTGTGATTGAGAAGATGCCGCATATTGTTGGCGTGCAGAGTGAGAGATGCAATCCGCTGGACGAGGCAGTAAAGGCTGGTTCCAAGACACCGGCGGCTGTTGTATCTGTTCCGACGCTGGCAGAGGGAATCGCGATCGCGGAGCCGATGCGCGGCGAAGAGATTCTTTCTTATATTTATAAGTATGATATCGAGATTCAGACTGTACCGGAGGATGAGATCTTAAATGCCCGTGCGGCGCTGGCTGAAAAAGGCGTGTTCTGTGAACATACGACGGCCGGTACCTATGCGGCATATCTGGCGTACTGTAAGACACATGGAAAGACTTCTGATGTGTTGATCCCGATGTGCGGTGCAGGATTGAAATCTGAGCATTAAGTACGGTTTGCAGTAGTTTTGTTGATAACATGTAACAATCTGAGAGGATAAGAAAGGGGTACCTGAATGAATATTGAGAAGATTCTGGCTGAGGCTGATAAATACGATGAGTTATATGTGAATATCCGCAGAGATTTCCATAAATATGCGGAACTGAGCTGGCTGGAGTTCCGTACCACTTCAAAAATCATGGAATTCCTTATGGAGCGTGGAATCCCGGTGTACTGTGGAACGGACGTGATCAATCCGGAGTATGTGTGGAGTTTCCCGACAAAGGAGGTTCTGGAATTCCATAAAAAACGTGCCATCGAGCAGGGCGCAAACCCGGTGATGATTGAGAAAATGGGTGATTATACAGGATGTATGGCTGTAATTGAGACCGGAAAACCGGGCCCGGTGATCGCGATCCGTGCGGATATTGACTGTAATGATATCGGTGAGGCGCAGGACGAAGACCATCGCCCATATCGAGAAGGATTCGCTTCGGTGAACCCGAAATTCATGCATGCATGCGGTCATGACGGTCATGCCGTTATGGCTATGTTCGCTGCGGCAATTCTGAATGATGTGAAAGAGGAACTTTGTGGAACGATCAAAGTGATTTTCCAGCCTGGAGAGGAAGGCGATAAGGGTGCCAAATCCATGGCGGAGAGCGGAATTCTGGATGATGTGGATTACATCATGGCAATCCATATTCAGCGTACAAACGGGGAATATCCGGTGCTGGCAAGCTGTCAGAAAGGTCACTTGTCCACGACGAAATTCGATGTGAGGATCCATGGCAAAGCGTCCCATTCCGGTGCGTACCCGGAAGAAGGCAAGAATGCGATCATGGCGGCAGTCATGGCAATCGGTGGAATGAACGGATTTTTACAGGACGGCCGCGGTATGGCAAGACTGAATATCGGAACCATCGAGGGCGGAACAGGAAGAAATGTAATTCCGGAGTCCTGTTATTTCAAAGCAGAAACAAGAGGCGCGACCACAGAAGTAGAGCAGAGAGTCTATAACCGTGCGATTGCCTGCGTGAAGGCGGCATGCGAGGCGTATGAGTGTTCTTATGAGACTGAAATCGTAGGTGCGGCATCCGTTGTGGATTCTGATGAAGATTTCAAGGCAGCGATCATGGAGGCAGTGAAAGTGGTTCCGGAGTTAAAGGGCACGGTACTCAATTATCCTGCAACAGGAGCTACTGATGACTTCAACTATCTGTTGGAGAAGGTACAGCAGCATGGTGGTAAAGGAAGTTACATGGCTCTCTATTCCAGTCAGCCGGGAGCGAACCATAACAATCGATATGATTTTGATGAGTGCTGCCTGAAAGCAGGTGTGAAAGTATTTCTTGCAAATACCTGCTATTTGATGGAGCATGAGGTGTAGAATGGAGCGGATGATAGAGCAATATATTCCAATTGCAGATATGATTGCCAAAACGTTTGGGGATAGTTGCGAGGTCGTGATTCATGATCTTTCCACACCGCAAAGTTCCGTGGTCTATGCGGCCAATGGTCATGTGACGGGGAGAAAAGTTGGGCAGAGTTTTGATCATCTGATCCGCCAGGTGCTTTTGAACCAGAATTTTTCCAATGATTATGCGGCCAATTATTACTTCCATACAGAAGACGGCCGTTTGATCAAGTCATCTACAGCGCTTCTTAGGGATTCTGGTGGAAAAGTGGCCGGTGCACTTTGCATCAATGTGGATACGACGGTTCTGACTGCGGCTGCATCACTTCTTTCCGGGCTTCTGCCATCGCCGAAAGGGGCGGAAATGTGGTACGGCCATGTGGCGGAGAACCGTGAAGCAGATGCGGAAATGCCGGATCATATCATGGAGATCGCGGAGGACCTGATTGAGAAGATCGTTGGTGATCAGGATGTGGAAGGAATGAAGCGTGATGAGAAAATAGAGCTGATTCGTTTCATGGACCAGAAGGGCCTGTTCTTGATTAAAGGAACCGTCGATAGGGTCGCAAAACGCATGGGGATTTCTAAGGTGACTGTGTACAGTTATCTGGATGAAATCAAAGAAGAAAAAAGCAGGAAAGACTAATCTTAAAGAAAATAAAAGGAAACAAGAACGATGAAATTTATTACAACAGAAAGTTCAAAAAAGAGAAATGCACCGTACACTCCGGGCGTGATCCACAATGGGATCCTTTACATTTCCGGCCAGCTGGCTCTTGATCCGGCAACCGGAAAGGTGGCAGAGGGCGGTGTAAGAGAGCATGCAAGACAGGCACTCGCTAATATGAACGAGGTACTGGAACTGGCGGGTGTGCCAAAGGAGAACGTGATCCAGTGCCGCGTGTATACACCAGATGTGGCGTACTGGGATGATATTAATGTGGAGTATGTCAATTATTTTGGCGACCATCGCCCGGCGCGTGTGGTAGTGCCGACAGGTCCGCTGCATTTTGGCAGTTTGGTTGAGATTGAAGCGTTGGCAGCAGTGCCGGAGGAGAAGTAAGATTATGAGCAGTAATAATAATCGTGCAGGAAGTGGAAACAATCAGGGAACTTCGTCCCAGAGCATGGCGGCTCTTGGAAGAATGGCGGCGTCCATGGCTATTTTTGGTACCGTTGGTATTTTCATCAAAAAGCTGCCGTTCCCATCAGCAGTGATCGCCCTGGGCCGTGGAATTGTCGGTTCTATTTTCCTGCTGCTGACCGCGGTAGTAACGAAGAAACCGCTCTGCATTCCGGCGATCAAGAAGAACTTGAAACTTCTGATTTTGTCTGGTATTGCAATCGCGGTGAACTGGATTTTATTATTTGAGTCATACGAGTATATTCCGGTTTCCACGGCAACATTGTGCTACTACCTGTCACCGGTGTTTGTGACATTGGCATCGCCGGTCGTTCTGAAGGAGAAACTGACAGGAACCAAGATTGCCTGTGTGGGTGCGGCATTGTTTGGCATGGTGCTGATCTCCGGTGTATTCCAGGGAAATGTCGGTGGCAATAACCAGTTTATGGGAATTCTGCTGGGTTGTGGTGCGGCAGTGCTTTATGCGACCGTTGTTCTCATGAACAAGTTCATCAAAGATATCCCGTCCAACGACTGCACGATCATGCAGCTTGGCACCGTGGCAGTAGTTCTTCTGCCATATGTGCTCCTTACCCAGGACATGGGAGCCATCGAACTGAACCCGACCTACATCCTACTCCTGATTTTCGTTGGAATCGTACATACCGGTATTGCATACCGCCTCTATTTCAGTGCGGTTCCTTACGTAGAAGGACAGACCATCGCTTTGCTCAGCTATATCGACCCTGTTATTACAATTGTATTGTCCGCAATTGTCCTTGGCGAGCCACTGACAGTATATAGTATGCTCGGTGCAGTGCTGATTTTAGGTTCTACGATGGTCAGCGAGTTGATTGGAAAGAAATAAGTACAGACAGACGTTCTTCCGGGTGTTTTTTGGAATCGTCTTTAGAGAATTGGCCGGCTGTGACCGGCCAATTCTTGATTATCTGCCAAGGCAGATATTGGAATTTTTAGATATTATCTTCAGAATCTAAGAGATGATACTTTTCGAGCATGGCTTGTAAAAAAGCTGGATCGTCTTTGAGCTGAGCCAGTTGTTGTGTCTCGCCGGCTTTAATCATATAATCCATGAGCTGTAACATGCGAGTCTGTTCTTCTTTACGTCCTTTGTTTTCTGAACGTTTAAGTAACTCTTCAAACTTCATAAAACGTCCCTCCCATTCTCGACTCTTTTTTATATAAGTAACCCGATTGTGAATCTTTCTGATTCTGGAGTTCCCAATATGCTCCACATATTCATCGGTACTGTTTCCAACGTAATGGAGAAAATGAACCAAGTCTTCGGGTACATCATTATCATTAGTTCCTTTTGTATTCAGGAAAATTTTTTTAGTTCCATCATGAAGTGGAAATCCCAACTCTGCGCAGGTATTTTCAAATGTATAGCGGTACAGCCCGGCTCCAAAAGGATCGAATGCACATATGAAGACCACATATCCCGGTGGAAGATCGTTGAAATCTTCTCCTGGTTTTAATGACAGAACATCCATCTCTGCCTGATGGAATCGGCCGCGTTTTGCGAGATTTCCTTCATTTTCATTCTGCATTTCTATATTATATTCTACTTGTAAATCATCACTTGCGTAGATATCGAGCCGAATGCTCCGAAAGTCTGAACTGAACAACATACTGTGTTCTGCCCGAACTTTTACATGTGAGATTGGAAATCCTAAAATGATTTCCAGAATCAACCGACAGGTTTCAGAATCCTCCAAAGCTGCGGAAAATAGAAATGCGTTGGTTAAATCCAACTCCTGAAATTTTTTATCCATAGCATGTCCTCCTTGCTATAAAAAGCCCGGAAGATTGTCTGCTGTGGATGTATTATATCAAAAGTAATATTCCATTTCAAGTGTGTGGAGACACTATT
>JAFUMF010000178.1 GCA_017482945.1 Lachnospiraceae bacterium | reverse complement strand
TCAGCTCCGGATGCTCCTCTGCGTCCACGATCTGGTATGCCTCATCCTTTAAAAACTGCTTTGCAATCTTACAGTTGGGGCATGTCTTTGTTGTGAAGAGGTAAACACCGTTGGCACCAATGCCTGCGCTCTTATTTACAGCCGCTTTCTTCTCATCCTGAGCGGCCTGTACGCTGCTCTTTGCCCCATTGATTGCCTCAACGATTGCCTTGGATGCATCCGGATTTCTCTTCAGCACAGAACTTTTCATATCATAAACTTTACGCTCTTTGTACTCCTGAGTTTTACCATCATTCCAGTTCTGAACCGGACGATAGTAACCGGTAATACGGCTGTAGACCTCTGCCTTCTCACCACAGATCGGGCATGTGAAGTGCTCACCGATCAGGTAGCCATGATCCTTACAGATGGAGTAGGTCGGGGACAGTGTGTAGTACGGAAGCTTGTAGTTCTCAGCAATCGTACGAACCATCTTCGCTGCTGCTCTCCAATCCGGAAGCTTCTCACCGAGGAATGCATGGAATACAGTACCGGATGTGTACAGGGTCTGTAACTCATCCTGGATATCCAGTGCATCAAATACATCAGCAGTATAGTTAACCGGAAGGTGGGAGCTGTTTGTATAGTACGGTGTACCATCAGCCTCACCAGCAGTAATAATATCTGGGTATTTCTTCTTATCATGCTTCGCCAGACGGTATGTTGTGGACTCGGCCGGAGTTGCCTCCAGGTTATAGAGATCACCATACTCCTCCTGGTAGTTCACAAGACGCTCTCTCATATGGTTCAGAACATCTTTTGTGAACTGCTGAGCTTCCTCAGTAACAAGATCCTTCTTCAGCCACTTCGCATTTAAGCATGCCTCATTCATACCGATCAGACCGATGGTAGAGAAGTGGTTGTTGAATGTACCGAGGTATCTCTTTGTATACGGATACAGGCCGCCATCCAGAAGCTTAGTGATAACTTCACGCTTGATCTTTAAGGAACGTGCGGAAATATCCATCATCTTATCCAGTCTGTTGTAGAAATCCTCTTCGTTCTTGGAGAGGTAAGCGATTCTCGGGATATTGATTGTAACAACACCTACAGAACCTGTACTCTCGCCGGCACCGAAGAATCCACCAGTCTTCTTTCTGAGTTCACGAAGATCCAGACGGAGACGGCAGCACATGCTGCGGACATCGCTCGGCTCCATATCACTGTTGATATAGTTGGAGAAGTACGGAGTACCATACTTAGATGTCATCTCAAATAACAGACGGTTGTTCTCTGTGTCGGACCAGTCGAAGTCCTTTGTAATGGAGTATGTCGGGATCGGATACTGGAATCCGCGGCCGTTCGCGTCACCCTCGACCATTGTCTCGATGAACGCCTTGTTGATCATATCCATTTCTTCCTTACAATCGCCGTAGGTGAAGTCCATGTTCTTACCGCCAACGATCGCCGGCATGTTCGCCATATCCTCCGGAACAGTCCAGTCCAGAGTAATATTGGAGAACGGAGCCTGTGTACCCCAACGGCTCGGTGTATTCACGCCATAAATAAACGCTTCGATGCATTTCTTTACAGCCGGGTAATCTAAATTATCTACTTTAACAAATGGCGCTAAATATGTATCAAAGGAAGAGAATGCCTGCGCGCCTGCCCACTCGTTCTGCATAATACCAAGGAAGTTTACCATCTGGTTGCAGAGAACGGAAAGGTGCTTCGCCGGGGAGGATGTGATCTTGCCCGGAATTCCGCCGAGACCATCCTGAATTAACTGCTTTAAGGACCATCCAGCACAGTAACCTGTTAACATAGACAGGTCATGGATATGGATATCGCCCTTTCTGTGAGCTTCTGCGATTTCTGTATCATAAATCTCAGACAGCCAGTAGTTCGCAGTAATCACACCGGAGTTGCTTAAAATCAGACCGCCTACAGAATAAGTTACTGTAGAGTTCTCCTTTACACGCCAGTCCTCAATTTTTACATAACCGTTCACAACGTCTTTGTAATCGAGAATCGTATTTTTCATATTACGGATTCTCTCACGCTGCTTTCTGTATAAAATATACGCCTTCGCAACATCTGTATAGCCAGTCTCCTCGAGAACATGCTCCGCGCTGTCCTGGATCTGCTCAACAGAAATCTGTCCATCCTTCATCTTTCCCTGGAAATCTGCAGTTACACGCAAGGAAAGAAGCTGGAGAATTTCTTCTGTATAATCTTTATTTGTTGCTTTAAAGGCCTTTTTGATCGCTTCTGTGATCTTGCTTAAATTAAACTCCGCGATTTCACCGTCGCGCTTAATGACCTGTATCATTCTCTTACCCCTTTCTAAACTCATACCAAAAACCACACAAGACGTGGTAGAAACTATTATAGCAAAGGGGACAAAAAAACACAATATCTAGTTTTGTCTTTTTTTCTCAAACTAGATATTGTGTTTCTTTTGTGTCTATTGTCTAATAATTATATCGCTTTTCATCCAATTGGAAGGACTTTGAAGGTCCATTGTCATTACCTGTCGCATATTGCGCTTGGGAATTTCATTCTACCAAACAATCTGCGATTTGTCCATACACAATATCTTGTGTTTTACAAAATATTCTGCTTGACAAAATACGCAAGATGTGCTCACAGGATCGATTCCCGAACCACAATATTTTCCGCCAGAATTCATGCGATCCGCGCGACCGGTCACTAGCGGTAAAACTCCTCGAAAAGCTCCGCCGGAACATATGCTTTCACATGGATTCCCTCGTCCGTATACTCCTCAGAAAGCAACTGCCCATTCTTTCTGATCTTCTGGATCTTTCCAGCCTCCGCATACGGGAAAATTTTCTCCAGATAAATGCGGCGGCTTCTCAAAATATTCTCAATGGTCTCAAGAAGCGTATCAAGACCTTCCCCTGTCTTCGCAGAAATCTTCACCCGGTAATCCGCCTTCGGATCGCGGCATGTCACGTCCGCATCAATCCGGTCGATCTTGTTAAAGACTGTAACGATTTCTTTTCCTTTTACTTCCAACTGCCTTAACGTCTCATACACCACATGCATCTGCATGTCCATCTGAGGGTTGGAACAATCCACAACATGGAGGATCACATCACTGTACTTCGCCTCCTCCAGCGTACTCTTAAACGCATCGATCAGATGATGCGGAAGCTTACGGATAAAACCAACCGTGTCTGTGAGAAGCACCTTCTCGCCACCTGGCAATGTGAGAGCCCTCGTTGTCGGGTCCAGTGTCGCGAACAGCTTATCCTCCGCCAGAATGCCCGCCTGTGTCAATTTATTTAATAACGTAGATTTTCCTGCATTGGTATAACCAACGATCGCCACAGAGAGCGTACCACTGCCCTCACGCTGCTTTCTCTGCACATCGCGGTGGCGTTTCACATCCTCCAGCTCCGCCTTCAGCACACTGATCCGGTCATGGATCAGTCGGCGGTCGATCTCCAGCTTCTTCTCACCCGGACCTCTGGTACCGATACCACCGCCAAGACGAGACAGCGAATTACGAAGGCCGATCAGTCGCACTGCACGATACTTTAACTGCGCCAGCTCGACCTGGATCTTACCCTCTCTGGTCCTCGCTCTGGATGCAAAAATATCCAGAATGACCATGGTACGGTCCATGACCTTCGTCTGCAGGGCATCCTCCAGATTGCGAAGCTGTGCCGGTGACAACTCATCGTCACAGATCACACCAGTTGCCTCACGCTCCCAGAGCATCTCCCTGATCTCATCAATTTTACCCTTTCCGACATAAGTGCCCGGGTGGATGTTCTCACGATTCTGGATCACCGTTCCAACCGTCACCGCACCCGCGGTCGCCACCAGCTCGGAAAGCTCTTCCACGGAATGAATCGTGTCATCGTTGTCATCCGTACTGACCGCAACGAGAATGACACGCTCTTCCTGCTCTTTTAACTCATACATTTCTGCCATAAAATCTAAATTTCCTTATTTCTTCACTCTTCTTGATGCTTCAAAAAGGTATCCTTTATCTTGTCTCAAGAAAGGCAATTTCATGCTCCACGCGCTCATCACTTCCAAATTCCGCAGCATATGCCCGGAACAGTTCCAGCGCCTTCGCAAAATTTCCCAGATACTCATAACAAACAGCCTCATTAAACTTCAGCTCCTGCACCGCAAGACCATCCGTCAAGATCAGCCCCTTCGCCGCCATTTTTAACGCTTCTTCATAATTGCCCTCGCCCATGGCCATCACCATCAGACGATTATAAAGATCCGAATTTCCACGACCGCCATCAATTAACTCCTGGTAAATCCCTTTCGCAGCGTCCAGATTGCCACCGGCCTCATAACCTTCCGCCAGCGCGACCGTCGCCTCAAAAAATCCGGCCGCCTCCAGCTTTTTATCCAGCGCCTCACCGCTTTCCAAGAACAACACCGCATCATGCATCTGCCCCGCCTTTGAAAGCGCCATCGATGCCATGTAACAATATTCCGGACGTTCTTCATCCACTTCCATCAACGTCCGGTATGTATGCAGAGCCGCCTCATAATCCTCCAGCAAGAACTCCGCTTCTGCACGGTACTTCAGAATATCCAGTTCAAACTCCGTCACCGAAGCAGCCTCTTTCACAAGCCCGTTAAAAGCAGCCACCGCGCCCTCATAATCGCCACTCTCCATCATGGCGATGGCAGACTCTCTGGTCGCCAACTGCTCCTCCGTAACACCTCCACAGGCCGTCAGGACCATGGCCGCCATACAAAGTGCCGCTGCCAACTTTCCAAGACTCTTTCCAAAACGTTTCATCCTACTCACTCCAATACCGAAATTCGCATGACCAAATCCGTCACTGCCAAACTCCGGCTCCACATTATTCCACGCTTACTTCACTCCTGTAGAACCAAATCCGCCGCGCGCCTCATCACTCAGATGATCCGTCTCCTCGAACACCAGCTTCGGCTGATTCTGCATGATCCTGAACTGGCAAACACGGTCATTCACATGGATCACCGTATCTCTCGTCGCATACACCGGCCAGCGCCACACATCCGCATCTCCACAATACGTATTATCCACAACACCCACCGAATTTGTCTGGATCAGGCCATAATTCTTAAACGTAGAGCTTCTCGGTGCAATATGCGCCTCATAACCCTCCGGAAGCTTCACCGAAATACCAAGATTCACCAATTTAAACTCCCCGGCCTTAAACTCCACTTCCTCCGCTGCTCTCAGATCGATCCAGTCAGACTTTCCATCAATATAAGTCAGCTTATCAATTTTATCACTATGATACTTAACTAAAATCTTCTCCATGTTTCTGTCAACCTTTCCTTTATCCTCCGGCCATGACCACTTCATTTCTGTTTCCGTCGTGACCCGACTTCTCTAAAACAAAAAATCCACTCAAAATTTAGTTCCACAGTCCGAACTTTGCAGCTTCAAAATCCGTCCTGCCGCTCTGACTCTACATATTTAAAATATCACTCAACAAATCGATCACGTCTTCCATGCTATAGCCGATCTCCGAGAAGTCCAGCTCCTCACTGTCCTTCACATCCATCACCAGCTCGTCCATGTAGTCGATGGCATCTTCTAAAAGCGCAATACTCTCCTCCGCGATCTCACCCGCTGTACTGCACTGCTGCTTCTCAGACATCTTCTCATACGCATCCTGCTCCTCATCATGAATCGCCACAATGCGCACCTTCGATGCCTCCAGCTCCTTCGCAAGTGCCGCCGGAGTTGTCGGCTCACTTCTCATAGCCTTTCTCAGCGCGCGAAGCGTATCGATTTCTGTTTTGATGATTGTTTTTCTCTGTTTATTCATTCAAGACCATCCTCCTGATATAACTTCCAATATCATAACATGATACCGCTTTTCTTTCAAATATATTTGCATTTATTTTATGTCCCCGATTTTGCATCCCCAATCAAAGAAAAGATTCCCTTTTTCGCAGGAAATGGTATACTAAAATCAGAACAGTCACCCGACCATCCTTCACCACAAAATCAAGGAGAATTACAGATGAAAAGAAAAAGAAATGTTGTTATGATCGGTCTGATCCTTGGAGCTGCAATCATATGTCTTCCGGCAGCAATCCTGTATTTATTATATTATGGCTACAAATTAGCATTCTACTACAAAGACCCGCTGGCAAGTCCATACGAATACGATGACGATGACCAGACACGGCCCTGCAAAGAAATTTTAGATGCCGCAATTGCAGAATTCGAATCCGCTCCATACGAAACCGTATCCATCACATCCGATGACGGCCTGAAGCTCACCGGACGCTATTACCATCTCAAAGATAACGCTCCACTGGAAATCCAGTGCCATGGTTACAAAGGAAATGCGATCCGCGATTTTTGCGGCAACTGGAAGATTGCTAACGAAGCCGGACGAAATATTTTACTGATCGATGAGCGCTGCCACGGAAGCAGCGAAGGCCATACCATTACCTTCGGCATTTTAGAACGCACCGACGTACTAAACTGGATCAAATATGCAAATGACCGTTTCGGCAATGTCCCGATCATCCTCAGCGGCGTTTCCATGGGTGCTGCAACCGTCCTCATGACCGCCGGCATGGGCGTTCCGGGAAATGTAAAAGGTATCATCGCAGATTGCCCATACGATGCGCCATCCAACATCATCAAAAAAGTTCTTGGCACCGACATGGGAATGCCGGTGAAGCTGGTTTATCCACTGATTCGGTTGGGCGGAATGCTCTATGGAAAATTCAATCTGGATGCAGCAAGTCCGGTCGAAGCAGTGAAAGATGCACAAGTTCCGATCCTGCTGATCCATGGCGACGAAGACCGGTTTGTGCCGTATGAAATGAGCTGCAATATTTACGCCGCTGCACCGGAGAAGATTGAATTCCATACGATCCACGGGGCAGGGCATGCACTGAATTATGTGACGGCGCCGGAGGAGTATACTAGGATCGTGCATGCGTTTACGGAGAAAGTGTTGGGCTAAGCGCACGATTCTGATCATGCAAGTTCTTATACT
>JAFUMF010000177.1 GCA_017482945.1 Lachnospiraceae bacterium | reverse complement strand
ATTATTCTCTAAAATTGCCTTTCTTGCAGCCGTAGCGGAAGCAAAGGATCCGGATTTTTCTTCGCTGTGATATCCGGGATCTGTGCGGCGGATCGTGACCGGCTTTAATGAAGCGTGGGATTCTTGGATTGCCCGGATATATTCGATGCCAAGAATATCATTCGGGAGCGAAGTTACAGCCTGCTGCTTACCATAAGCATTGGCTCTTGCCGCAGGGAACGGAAGTCCGCTTTTGAGCCCGGCCTTGATTTTTTCTGAAATCTCTTCGGATTCTTCAGAAAGAGAAGATGCTTGTGTATACAGTATGTCAACATCACCCGATTCGCTCCCAAAGAAGAGATAGTCACAAACGCCGGCTGCATCCAGACTTCTGACACCGCACCTGGAAAAATCAGGCGCAGAAGCGACTGAACCGAATACCGGCATTTCAAGGACCAGATCAGCTCCGGATAAAAGCGCAGCTTTCGCACGGACATATTTTGAATAGATCGCGGGAGTTCCTCTTTGGGTATAATCACCGCTCATGATCACGACAACATAGTCACAGCCAGTCAATTCTCTGGCCTTTTCCAGATGATATTTGTGACCGTTATGAAACGGGTTGTATTCAGCAATGATTCCTGTTGTTTTCATTGAAAACCTTTCTAAATTACTTAATAAAATGATACCAATACTATATAATAAACGAAAGATTTGTGCAATATTGAATTGTTATCTGGCAAAATGTGTGCTATACTAATAGCCAAAGCAATTGAGCGGTCTCTGACCGTACATAGAAAATGGGTAGTTAAAGAAAGGACGGATTGTATGAAACTGATTTATGCGATTGTACGTTACGATAATGAAGATGAAGTAGTAAGTGCTCTTACAAAACAGCACTTTAGTATTACAAAGCTCACCACCACCGGCGGATTCTTAAGAAAAGGCAATACAACTCTGATGATCGTAACCGAGGATGAAAATGTGCAGAATGCGATCGATATCATTAAGAAAGAATGCGGAAAGCGCCAGAAGATTACAATCAATATGCCATATATCTCCGGCGCAGCGATGATGAATTACGCTACAATGCCGACGACCGTAGAAGTGGGCGGTGCAACGATCTTCGTAACAAATGTAGAACATTTTGAAAAAATTTAATGGTTTATGACTCCGGGCAGTGATTTTGTCCGGAGTTCTTTTATTATTACAGCGACTCAATAGAATAATTTGTCAGCTTGGGACAGTTTTGTTTAAAAAATAACAAGACGTATGAAAAAAAATGCAAAAATTTGTGAATTGTCACTTGTGTCAGTTATTTTACTGATATATAATATAACTACGTATGAAAACCATTTTTTAAAATGGAAATAGGAAGGGAGTAATTATCATGGCATTCATTGATCTTATGAAGGAAAAAGCAAGAAGCAACAAGAAGACAATCGTTCTTCCGGAGAGCGAAGATAAGAGAACTTTAGTTGCAGTTGAGAAAATTATGGAAGAGGGTACAGCAAACCTGATCCTTCTTGGTAATGCTGAAAAAATTGCTGCAGACGCTAAAGAATTCGGCGCAAACATCGAAGGCGCAGCTATCATCGATCCGGCTAACGATGCAAACTTCGACAAATATGCAGAGACTCTTTATGAGTTAAGAAAGAACAAAGGCATGACTCTTGAGAAAGCTCAGGAGACAATCAAGAAAGACCTCATCGCATACGGTATCATGATGGTTAAACTTGGCGATGCTGACGGCCTTGTAGCTGGTGCTTGCCACTCTACAGCTGACACATTAAGACCGGCCCTTCAGATCTTAAAGACAGCTCCGGGCACAGAGTTAGTATCCGGTTTCTTCATTATGGACGTTCCGAACTGCGAGTACGGTGAGAACGGTACATTCCTTTTCGCTGACTGTGGTCTCAACCAGGATCCGAACGCTGCTGAGCTCGCTGCAATCGCTAACAGCTCCGCTGCAAGCTTCAAAGCTCTTACAGGTAATGAAGCAAAGATCGCTATGCTTTCTCACTCCACAATGGGCAGCGCAAAACACGCTCTCGTTGACAAAGTCGTTGAAGCTACAAAGATCGCAAAAGAGAAATATCCGAACATCAAAGTTGATGGCGAGTTACAGTTAGACGCTGCAATCGTTCCGTCCGTTGCTGCATCCAAAGCAAAAGGAAGCGAAGTTGCTGGTCAGGCTAACTGCCTTATCTTCCCGAACCTTGATGCTGGTAACATTGGTTACAAGCTGGTTCAGAGACTTGCAAAAGCAGAAGCTTACGGCCCGATGTTACAGGGTATCGCAAAACCGGTTAACGATCTTTCCCGTGGTTGTTCCGCTGAGGATATCGTTGGTGTAGTTGCTATCACAGCTGTACAGGCTCAGATGGCTAACTAATCCAGATCGAAACTGAATAAAATAATATTTAAACCAAAAAAACAATAGCAAAAACTTATAATTATTATTAAGGAGATTATTCAACAATGAATATTTTAGTAATTAACTGCGGAAGCTCTTCTTTAAAGTATCAGTTAATCAACTCTGACACAGAGGCAGTTCTTGCAAAAGGTCTCTGCGAAAGAATTGGTATCGAAGGCAGCGTAATCACATATCAGCCGGCAGGTGGCGAGAAAGAAGTAACAGAGTCCCCGATGCCGACTCATACACAGGCTATTCAGCTGGTGCTTGATGCTCTTACAAACGAGAAATCCGGCGTTATTAAGAGCCTTGCAGAAGTAGGCGCTGTAGGTCACCGTGTAGTACACGGCGGCGAGAAGTTCACAACTTCCACACTGCTCACAGCAGAAGCTATGGCAGCAATCGAAGAGTGTAACGATCTTGCACCGCTTCACAACCCGGCAAACTTAATCGGTATCCGTGCTTGTCAGGAATTAATGCCGAACGTACCGATGGTAGCTGTATTCGATACTGCTTTCCATCAGACAATGCCGGAAGAAGCTTACCTTTACGGCCTTCCGTACGAGTACTATGAGAAACATCAGGTAAGAAGATACGGTTTCCACGGCACATCCCACAGCTATGTTTCCAAGAAAGCTGCTGAGCTTGCTGGTAAGCCGTATGAAGAGATGAAGACAATCGTTTGCCACCTTGGTAACGGTGCTTCCCTCTCTGCTGTAAAGAACGGTAAATCCGTAGACACATCCATGGGCTTAACTCCGCTTGAGGGCCTTATCATGGGTACACGTTCTGGTGATATGGATCCGGCTATCATGGAATACATCGCTAAGAAAGAAAACCTTGACATGGCAGGCGTTATGAACGTACTGAACAAGAAGTCTGGTGTTCTTGGTGTATCCGGCGTTTCCAGCGACTTCCGTGACCTTGAAGAAGCAGCTGCTGCTGGCAACGACCGCGCAGCAAAAGCTCTTGCAGCTTACAACTACCGTGTAGTTAAATACATCGGTGCTTACGTAGCTGCTATGGACGGCGTTGATGCAATCGTATTCACAGCTGGTCTTGGCGAGAACGGCAAGACAATGAGAAAGGCTGTTTGCGAGCATCTCACATACCTTGGCATCGAAATCGATGACGAGGCTAACAGCGTAAGAGGCAAAGATATCGTGATCTCCACACCGAACTCCAAGGTTCAGGTAATGGTAATCCCGACAAACGAAGAGCTTGCTATCGCAAGAGAGACACTTGCTCTGGTTTAATTTTAAACTGAAAATGGTTTGATTCATATGTAAAATCAGCCTGTTCCGCAAAATCGGGACAGGCTGTATTTTTTGAATCGAGTGAATCTCGCACGAAAAGATGGGATAAAATCTTTCCTATTGCAAAATATATATGTTTGAGATACAATAAGTTGTGTGTAGTGTTTTAATTGACACAAAAATATGGTAAAAAATAAAAATTAATTATTGACAAAATGCACCTGTGTATGTATAATGACTAGGTGCGTATTAGGAGAGATAATATGCTGATTAATTTATCTGAAGTATTTACTCTGGAAGGTAAGGAAAAAACCTGGGAAGTTCCTCTTGATATGGAAACATTTAAGGGAACAGACGGGAAGTATCCGGTAGTGACTTCCGAACCGATTCGGATTACTGTAAAGAATCTTGGAAACAGGAAACTGGAAGTAACCGGAGGTACAAAAGTAACACTTGCGATTCCGTGTGCCAGATGTCTCGAACCGGTAGAATATACCAGCGAGCTGGAATTTGACCAGGAGTTGGATATGAAGGTTTCTGACGATGACAGGGTAAAAGATTTAGATGAACAATCTTATTTAACTGGCTATAATCTGGATGCAGACCAGCTGGTTGGTAATGAACTGACTCTGAACCTGCCTATGAAGGTCCTGTGCAAAGAAGATTGCAAAGGGATTTGTAATAGATGTGGAGCAAATCTCAATGTTGAGACTTGCGACTGCGATACCAGGTCGCTCGATCCGAGGATGGCAGTTATCCAGGATATTTTTAAACAGTTTAAGGAGGTGTAACCATGTCTATCTGTCCAAAGAATAAATCTTCTAAAGCAAGAAGAGACAGCCGTAGAGCAAACTGGAAGATGAGCGCTCCGAACTTAGTAAAGTGCAGCAAGTGTGGCGAGTTAATGATGCCGCACAGAGTGTGCAAAGCATGCGGTAGCTACAACAAGCGCGAAATCGTTAAGGTTGAGGCTTAATTATGAATTTTGAAGACGGATT
>JAFUMF010000176.1 GCA_017482945.1 Lachnospiraceae bacterium | reverse complement strand
TGGAGCGGCGACTTGCTGCTGTCAGGCGGCAAATTATCTGGAAGAGTGCCTGAATCATTATGATTATAACAATATCAAGCAGATGTTAGAGAAGATGCATCGTCTGGAGCATGATGCAGATACTAAGAAGCATGAAATGACTGCGGCGTTAGCAAAGGCGTTCGTGACACCGCTTGATCGTGAAGATCTGGCAGTGATCAGCCAGAATATTGACGAAGTGGCAGACTGCATCGAAGAAGTTCTTCAGAGATTTTATGTGGACCAGATCAAAACAGTGACACCGGAGGCTCTGGAATTTGCAAAACGAATTGTAAAGTGCTGTGATCTTATGAAAAATATGCTGACAGAGCTTGCAAACTTCAAGAAACCGCAGAAGCTTCATGAGATGATCATTGAACTCAGCCACATGGAGGAGACTTGCGATGATCTTTATCTGGAAGCTACACTGAAGGTGCGTGATCACTGCAGTGATGTTCTGGATATTATTTCCTGGAGAGAGATTTATGATCATATGGAAGACTGTGCAGATGCATGTGAGCATGTGGGCGATTCCATTGAGTTGATTGTGATGAAGAATACTTGATTGTAAATATTATAGGTGTAGAAAAGATGAAAGAGCAGCCAGGGGGAGCTGCTCTTTCGTTTTGTATAAGGAGGTTATTGGCTGATTCCTGCCCGATATAATTCCCATGCAATACGTGCACTTTCTTCCAGTTCTTCCAAGCAGTAGAAAGCGTCCATCATTGTTTTTCCAGGTACCACAGGACCATGATGTTTTAGGAGATAACCATCGCTCTTGTTGATTTCATTACGGAATGCAGAGAAGAGGGCCTCGGAACCGGGCTTTTCGTAGGGAATTAAGCCTACGGTTCCGAGTTTCATCTTCAGGTAGGGAGTATGGTCCGGGATACAGTCGTGTTCCGTTGAGGAAGGTACAAACTCCAAAGGACGGAGTAAGTGCTGTGGGTATGAATAACAGCACCAATATCCGGCGATTTCCCATAAAGAGTAAGGTGAAGCGGCCACTCTTTACTGGGCTTTTTCTCGGAAAGAATGGAACCGTCCAGAGAAATAACTGCAAAATCATCTTCTTTCATGGTTCCGAAAGAGGAACCACTGATACTAATATAAATATGATCTTTATGGCGGAAACTTAAGTTGGCAGAAGAGCCGGAAGTTTTTCCGCGTTCGAACAAGCTGTGTGCGATCCAGACAGCTGTATCTAGTTTGCTTTTTAATTCCGGATCATAATTAGTCGTCATTGCAAGCGCACGTCCAAAGAAATCTTCCTGGCCGAAATTTCCACTTTTCAAAATTAAACGAATATCAGAGCGTTCGGTCGGTACCATGATCGGAACACCCGGAGCGACACTTTCTCCCATCCAGTAAGAAGAAAATCCCAGTCCTTTTGTTACAGCACCGGAAGTTTCTCCGCCGGCAGATATAATTCTTGTGAATCCGGCATCCACAGCGCGAACCGCCAGTTCGGCAGTGGCACCTTCCAACATGGACGCAACTGCTTCAATCCCCATTTTCTGATATTCCTTAACTTTTTCCGGAGTATCCGAACTATACACAAGGACAGATTCAGTCTCTGTTGTGTGATCTTTGATAAATGTCCAGGCATCTTCGATGGTCTGCCGTCCCTCCATCATGGCCTTTGGATCCAATTTATAGCATGGTGTATTCTGATTTTTGTACCATGCAATCTGTCCGAGAGTCGCGTTCGAACAGCTGCCTGCTAAAATAAGGGCTTTTCCTGTAGTTGCACTGGTCGGAATATTTCCTTCTGAGGAAAGTTTTTTGGTCCATATTTTTGCCAGAGGCTCTAAAATTCCGCTTCCTCCGGTCAAAAGTGGAAGCTGGCCAAATATCTCGGCAATTGTTTCACCGTCATTGGAATTGATATAGTCTGGTATGATATAAATTGGTCGACCGGATTTTTGATACTCTTTGTATACAGAATCCAGACAAAACTCTTTTAGTTCTGCAGCATTGACATTCAAGCATTCATATTTGCTCTGTGGTTCCATCAGCTTTGCAATTTTGCTGTCCCACATTGGTGTCAGCGGATGATTTTTCATATGGCTTTCATGGAGTGGAATACCATTTACCAGAAGATTTCCGTTTTCAACAGTCCTTCCATTTACCGGAAGAGCCGGACATAAAATCGTACATGGCGCATTTATCAATTCCATGAGAGCATCCGCCACAGGTCCAATATTTCCTGACGGTGTGGAATCAAAGGTAGAGCAATATTTAAAATACAATTGTTTGACGCCCTGATTCAATAAAAATGCAGCAGCTTTTAAACTGTCTTCTACTGCATACTCTGTTTCCTGAGTTCTTGACTTTAATGCAATGACAATGGCCTGTGCTTCGTCAGCTTGTGCTTTATGTTCTGGAATTCCGTTATAGAGCCGTACGCTCATTCCGCCTTTTACAAGAAATGAAGCCGCATCACTGGCACCGGTAAAATCATCAGCAATACATCCTAATACAGCCATAATGTTCCTCCTTAAGATTGATAGAAAGTATTACTCTTAATTATAGCAAATTTTGTGCCATCATGAAGAAAGGAAAGAATCCCTTTGTATTGATAGGTTTCGCAGTTGACGACACTTGTTGCACTGTTGTATACTTGAAACAATGCAACAGGTGTTGCAACAAATTATATGTGATTACGGTGGGGGGAAAGTATATGATCCGTTTGTTATTTATCGTTCCATATCCTGAATTGAAGGAAAAAGTTGAGTACGTTCTTTCTCATCATCCGGAAAAAAAGAACTTGAATGTGGATGTCCAGGTAATGACTGTGGAGGAGACACCGGACGTTCCTGCAGATGAATATGATGCAATTATTGCAAGAGGATATACGGCAAGAAAAACGTCGGAAAAGTATAAACAGATACCGACCATTGGTGTGATTATTTCCGGTTATGATATCATCCGGGCAATTTCTGAGTGTTGTGAAGCATATCATCCAAAGAAGATTGCTATTTGTGGATTTAGTGGACAATTATTTGAGGCAGAGAATATAAGTAAATTATTTGGTGTAGAGGCAAAGGTTTATGCACCAGCTACTCATGAAGCGCTTCATGAGTCGGTCGACAGAGCAATTGATGCGGGATGTGATGCGATTATCGGCGGTTATTCTGCGAATATCCTGGCACGCCAGCATGGAATCAACTCCGTTGTGATTCGAACTGGTGAAGATACGATTTATCAGGCCATTGATGAGGCGGTCCATACAGTGAAACAGATTCGATATGAGCGTGTGATTGCTCAGATGTATAAGACCATTATTTATTCCTCAAAAGATGGTGTTCTTTATGTGAATGCAGAAGGTACCATTCTGGTTCGAAACAGAGTTATTCGTCAGATGAATGGGGATATCAGTCTGTTGGAACGCCCATTAAAACAGACACTTCCGTATTTATATAAAACGTTTAAAAATGTTATGGCTTCAGGTCAGGAAGAAATTGGACGGATCCTTACAATTCCTGGTACAAAAACTACTGTGTCAGTGAGCGGAATCCCTGTTATTGCCAATAAGGAAATATCCGGTGTGGTAATCAATCTTTCTGATATTACCATGATTCAGGACTTAGAGAGTCAGATTCGTCGAAAACTCAGCGAACGAGGCTTAAAAGCAAAATATACATTTGAAGATATCATTCATCAGAGCCGGACTATGGAGCAGACCATAGAAACTGCCAGAAGATATGCGGCTTCCGATTCCAACGTCATCATCGTTGGTGAGACAGGTACCGGAAAAGAATTGTTTGCACAGAGCATCCATAATGCCAGCAGTCGGAAAAATGGACCGTTTGTGGCAATTAACTGTGCTGCACTTCCGGAAAATCTTCTGGAAAGTGAATTGTTTGGATATGTGGAAGGCGCATTTACAGGAACCAGTAAAGGTGGAAAGATGGGTCTTTTTGAGCAGGCTCATGGAGGAACCTTATTTTTAGATGAAATCGGTGAGGTGACCATGTCGATTCAGAGCAAACTGCTCCGGGTTCTGCAGGAAAAACAGGTACGTCGAATTGGTGATAATAAAGTCATTGATATCAATGTCCGGATTATTTCTGCGACCAATAAAAGCATTTCGAAACTGTCAGAGCAGGGAATGTTCAGAAAGGATCTGATGTATCGGCTGGATGTTCTGAGACTGTTTATTCCGCCGCTTAGGAACAGAGAGAATGACGTGGAAGTTCTGTTTTTGAACTTATTAAAGCATCAGAGCATGGAAATGGGAATGCCGGTACCGGTTCTTAATCCCAATGCATTGCCGCTTCTTCACCAGTATCCATTTATGGGAAATATCCGGGAATTGAAAAATATTGTGGAGCGTGCCTGTGCTTTGAAAGATGGAAGTATGATAACAAAAGAAGATTTAAAAGAGGCACTTTACCCACAGGATCTTAGCATGGATTCGATTATGATGCCTTCTTCGAGTCTGGATTATCAGGAATCTCCGGTTGTAAGCGAACCGGAACGATTGAAAAAGGCTTTGGAGCAGTGTAATGGAAACCGGACTCAGGCAGCGAAGCTTCTTGGAATGGATCGGTCTACTCTTTGGAGAAAAATGCAGAAATATCAATTGTAATAGCAAGAGATAAACGAAATATGTGGTGCAGCAATGTTGCGTTTGTTTTAAAAACGTTGCAATTGTTGCACCACATTTGTTTTTACAACATTTACCCTAGTATTTTTGCACAAATAAAATATATTAGAAAAATGGCTTTTATATAAAGTTTATAAAGAAATTCGAAAAAATTTTTACTTGGAAATTAAAGTTGGCACACCAATTGCTATATATAAGGGCATCACACTTGTTGTAAGGGGATTACGGCAAGAGAAATACTATAAAGGAGGTTTGATTTTATGTCAACATCTTATGTACTTATCGTTTTTGCGATTGCGATTATACTGATGATTTTCTTAATCTCTAAGTGTAACGTGAATGCATCAATGGGTATCCTGATCGCAGCGATCGTTCTCGCAATCGGACTCAAAACACCGTGGCAGGACATTGAAGGAACCATCAACAGCGGTTTCTCAGGAACCATCAAGAGTGTAGCTATCGTAATTTTCCTTGGATGTACCATGGGTACTGTCCTTGAGAAGACCGGCGCAGCTGTTCGTATTACCAAATGGGCTATCGGCCTTGTTGGTGAGAAACATATGATCTGGGCCATTGCTCTCAGCTCTGCAATTCTCGGTATTCCGATTTTCGCAGACACAGTAGTTATTCTTTTAATCCCGATCGTATCTCTTCTGGCTGTTCAGACTAAAAAGTCCATGATGAGCTATGGTACAGCACTTTATCTCGGTGCTCTTGTAACTGCATCCTTAGTACCACCGACACCAGGCCCGGTATCTGCAGCAGCGCTGTTAAATGTACCGCTTGGACAGGCAATCCTCTGGGGTATCATCGTAGCGATCCCAAGTGTAATTGCTTCCACATTATACTGCATGACATTAAAGACTCCGGTTTCTCCGAAAGAGGAATTTATCAAAGCCGCACAGGAAAGTGAAAAGATGGAACTTCCGTCCCTGACAAAGTCCATGCTTCCGATCCTGTTCCCGTTATTCCTTATTCTTCTGAACACAGGCGCATCCATCATTGTTCCGGATACAGGAATTGCGAACTTCTTCGCATTTATCGGAAGCCCATTAGCAGCTCTGTTCTCCGGATGTCTCCTTTCTCTTCTGTTAACAGGAGATAAGTGGAAATCCAAGATGGTATTAAATGATTGGGTAAATGAAGGTATTGTGGCATCCGCTATGCCGATCGTAGTAACTGGTATGGGCGGTGCACTTGCAACATTCGTTAAGAATGCAGGCGTTGCAGACAGAATTGCAGAGGTAATCGCCGGCACATCCTTCCCGCCGATCCTTATCCCGATTATTATCGCAGCGCTTATCCACGTTGTAACAGGTTCCAACTCCCTTGGTGTTATGACAACAGCAGCTCTTGTAGAGCCGATGTTAGCAACACTTGGCATCTCTCCGATAGCAGCATTCTTAGCATGTGGTACTGGTGCTCTGATGTTCAAACATGCAAACTCTTCTGGTTTCTGGGTAACTGTTTCCATGTCCAACATGGACGTTAATCAGGGTATCCGCGGCGTAGGCGGTGCTTCGACCGTAGCAGGATTCACCGGTGCAGTTGTGACGTGTATCCTGGTATTTGCAGGTATTATCTAATATAAAACTAAAAACAGTTCGTGAATATGAATCATGCATGGGTCGGTATGGATCCGTGTGAAACAATAGACCGGTAATGACGCAGAAAGGAAAAACTATATGGAAAAATTCATTACAAGAGCAGCCCGCTTAAACAAAGCATATGACATCGAGTTGATTGAACGTGAGCTGGTATGTGGTGAGGATGACATTATTGTCAAAAACCACATGATGGGCATCTGCGGATCCGATAAGAGTTTTTATCGCGGATTCATGCCGCCGCAGACGGCTGAATTCCGCCAGCCGCCGGAGTTTCCGTTCCTTCTTGGACATGAGAGCGGCGGTACAGTTGTAGCAGTTGGTAACCGTGTAAGTGATTATAAAGTCGGTGATAAAGTAATCGCATTCGGCTGGAATAATAACTTTGCAGATTATTTTAAGGCTAAAAGCTTCCAGCTTCAGCCAGTTCCGGAAGGACTGGATATGGATATTGCAGCGCTCGGTGAGCCGACTGCATGTGCAATGTATTCTGGTTTAAATTCTGGTGTACAGCTTGGTGACACTGTTGTGATCATGGGCGGCGGATATGCAGGTCAGATCATTGCTCAGTGCGCAAAATTAAAAGGTGCATATCAGGTCATCGTTGTTGATGTACTTGAGGGTAAGTTAAATCTTGCAAAAACTCTTGGAGCTGATATCGTTATCAATTCCAATGAGGAAGATGCAGTTGCTAAAGTAAAGGCGTTAACAGGCGGCCGTGGTGCAGATGTTGTGGTTGAGGCAGCAGGAACAGCTGAATCCTTCAATGCAGCCAGCGAAATGATCCGCCACAATGGTAAATTTGTATTTTATAGCTGGGTAACAAAGCCGGTAACATTAAATATCAGTCGCTGGCATGATGACGGACTTGAGTTCGTGAACACTTGCCTTGTGCATCATACATGGCAGCAGCGCTATGTATGGGTTCCGGATACCATGCGTCCGATTATTCAGGGATCTGTAAAAATCAAACCATTAATTACGAATGAATTTAAACTTGCTGATATTAAAGCTGGATTTGATCTTGCTGATAAAGATGATGCAGCAATTAAAATTGTGTTCCGTCCATAAACTCTCTGATGAATACTCCGGCAAGAGCCGGAGTATTCCACTAAATTAGCATAAGATTGATAGAAGGAGATATGAAGCATGGATTATACAAATCTGATCAATGATAAATCCGGAAAAAAATCAAAAGTGGGAGTTATCGGTGCGACCCGTGGATATGGTTATACATTATTAGCTCAGATCCCGACTGTAAAGCATATGGAACTGAGAGTAATCTGCTCCAGACATACCGATGAGTGTTTAGATGTTTTAAAAGAAATCGGATATGATGTGAATAAGATTGTCGTGTGTGCAAATAAGGAAGAAATCGATGCCGCAGCAGAAGATGCAATCCTGATTGTGGCGGATTATCGTTTGGTAATGGAATGTGGCATCACAGCTCTTGTGGAGTGTACGGGTAATACGGCAGTTAGTTCTGATGCTGCATTGATTGCTTTGAGAAAAGGTATTAACGTATATATGGTTTCTAAGGAAACAGACAGTGTATGTGGACCAATCTTAAATCAGGTCGCTGCAGAAAATAATGCAGTTTATGCGCTTGTGAATGGTGATCAGCCGAGAAACCTTTTAGACCTGTATTCCTGGGCAATGCTGTTAGGACTGGAGGTTGTTGCAGCAGGTAAATCCAGTGAATATGATTTTGTCTGGGATAGAGAAACCAGCGATTTTACATATTTGGATGGCAGCAGCGAGACAGAAAATATTCCGGAGATGTTGGACTGTTGGTATTACAAAGGAACTGAGACTCTGGAAGAGCGTCGGAAACTGTTAGCAAAATACTTAGATGTGATTCCGGCTGATCTTTGTGAAATGAATCTGGTGTCAAACGTATCAGGATTGGTTCCGACTACTCCGTTTTTAAGCTATCCGATCGCAAAAATCAGTGAGCTTGCCAATATCTTTATTCCGAAGGAGGATGGTGGTATCCTTGATAAAACAGGAGTTGTGGATGTGTTCTATAACCTGAGAGGGAAAGATGAGGCCAGCTTCTGTGGTGGTGAGTTCATCATCGTAAAATGTGAGAATGAGAAGATGTGGGAAATCTTAAAAGGAAAAGGCCATGTCATGAGCAAGAATGACAAGTATTGCTGTATCTACTATCCATACCACTACATGGGATTGGAGACACCGGCTACTATTATTCTCGGTGATTTCCTTGGAATCGGCACCCATACAGAATGCCGACAGGTATCTGTTCTTGCAGGTGTTGCAAATATGGACATCCCGAAGGGAACCGTTCTCAGCGTTCATGGCCACCACCATGAAATCGATGGTCTGACACCTGAACTGCTGGAGCGAAAAGCTGTTGGTAATGCGGCTCCGTTCTATCTTTTAAATGGTGCAACATTACTGAATGATGTGAAGAAGGGGAATCCAGTCACAATGGATGATGTGGATTTATCCGGCTTAGAAACTTATAAGCTTTATAAAAAAGGACTTGAACTCGAATAATTGATTGTAAGCTTTTATTATGAAAATAAGAATGGACTGCCACAGATTTCATGGCAGTCCATTCTTTCGTTTCTAAGTACGACAGTGAATCCTGTCCCGAATGTCTGATAAAAGATATTGGTCAGGAAAAAACTAGGAAAGGTGCTGGAGGAATTCCAGTAACTCACCATCCGGTCCAAAGAGAAAAATGTTGCGGATTCCGCCGAAGATTGGCATTGTGTTCGGCTCCGGGTTGCGGAAGGAAGTGATTCCTGCGGCTTTTAAGTCTGCGATTGCAGCGTCAATGTCGTCAACTTCGATTGCGATGTGCGGGAATAAACCGCCCTCTGCGGTGACTGGACTTCCATCGTGTGGTTCGATAATTTCAAGGAAAAATCCAGGCATCTGTACCATCTTAATGTGGTTGGTTCCGGTCGGTTTTTTTACGTCTGCGTGATCTGTTACCACACCCCCAAGCGTTTCATAGAATTTCACGGATGTTTCCATGTCTTTTGTGTAGAGGGCGATGTGCGCGAGTCCTGTTAAGTGTTTCATTTCAGTTTCCTCCTATAGAAATTATTTCTTGTACATCCTCTCAAAGAAAATGTGTGTTTTCGGGTTTAGGATGAATCGTTCTGTTTGCCAGTCACCGTTTTCTCTGAATGTCACGATCTGGTAGCCGGCTCTGTCATTGTAGGACAGGCGGTCGTGGAGAATGTCAAAGTCCGTTTTTAATGACTCTGCAGTGAACTGAGGCGTTCCATGTACTGTGCTTGTGTAGCAGCCGTGAACATGGCCATTGAAGATACCTGTGATTTTACCGGATTTGAGCATGGTTTCTAGGCGGTCGTTCATGAGGAAGCGAAGATGTCTGGCGGATTCCATGATTGGATGGTGCATGAGGAGGAAGTTTCCTTTTACTTCCGGGTCTGCAAGTTTTTCTTCCAGAAAATCAAGGGCCTCATCTGTGAAAATGCCGAGAAGTCCATTTTCATAGGAACTATCCAAAGAGATGAACTGGTATCCTTTTACGATGGTTGAGGCATAATAAGGAGTATCAGAAGCATTCTCATTTAAGAATCCGGAACGGAACGAACTGCGAATATCATGGTTTCCAATGGTGCAAAATACCGGAGTGTCAGGCAGCGCTTCGGAAAATGTATCTTTTAAATATTGATAATCTTCAGGGCTTCCATCGTGTGTGATATCTCCTGTGATGAGGATGATGTCAGGTTTTCGAATTTTTAAGTTTTCCAGACAGACCGGCAGAAGCTTTTCCACAAATACACCTTTTTCCCGTAACATTGTGGATACCTGGCTGTTTTCATTGGGGCCATAGTGGATATCGCTTAAATGAGCAATGGTAATTACACTCATAACATTCCTCCCAAATAGTTTTTCTTAAGTTTAGTATAAACTTTGCGCATGGGAAACACAAGAAGAATCGAAGAATGTGCCAATATGGATAGAAACATAAATTTACAATCAGGAAAAACTGTGTTATACTTGTAACATTATGAAAAGTTATATTGTATTTGATTTAGAATGGAATCAGAGCTCCGCTGGAAGAGAATGTTCTTCACCAAGATTATCTTTTGAAATTTTTGAAATCGGAGCCGTTAAATTAAATGAAAAATTAGAAAAAGTATCAGAGTTTCGTAGATTGATCAAACCGTGCGTATACCGCCAGATGCATCACATTATTTCAGAAGTCACTCATGTGTCAATGGATGAGTTGGAGCGCAATGGAGAACCGTTCACGAAGGTGATGGAAGATTTCATTGAGTGGTGCGGAGAAGATTATATCTTCTGCACATGGGGCAGTATGGACCTTACAGAATTGCAGCGGAATATGATGTATCATGGAATGGAGATTCCGTTTGAGTTTCCGCTTTTATTCTATGATGTTCAGAAATTATTCAGTCTGTTGTATTCGGATGGAAAAACGAGAGCTTCTCTTGATGAAGCCGTAGAATTTTTCCAGATTCAGGTAGATGCACCGTTCCACCGGGCGCTGGAGGATGCAGATTATACGGGAAAAGTGATGAGCAGGATGGATTTCTACAAGATTGAGGATTATATATCTGTGGATTACTATCAGCTTCCGGAGACTAAGGAAGAGGAATTTACACTTTATTTCCCGGATTATACGAAGTTCGTATCTCAGATTTATGACACCAAGGAAGAGGTCATGGCGGATAAGCAGGTGACCGATATGGTATGTTATAAATGCAGAAGGATGCTCAGAAAGAAAATCCGCTGGTTTTCCTATGGACAGAAGTTCTATTTGTGTCTGGCTGTCTGTCCGGAACATGGATTCATGAAAGGAAAAATCAGAGTCAAGAAAACAGAAGATGGCTTTGTCTTTGCCGTTAAGACCCAGAAGCTTGTTGGTGAGGAAGAGGCTGAGATGGTGGTGAAGAAGAAGGAAGAAACGAAAATTCGCCGGGCAGAGAGAAGCAAAGCAAAGAAGTTAGCAAAAGGGCATGCACAGCCGCAGTAATCTATGCGGTGGGTGCGATGCCCTTTTTAGTTATCTTCTTCGGACGAAATCTTTGATCTGATCCAGGAATCCACGTTTTTTGAACTGGTTCTTGGAGCGGAGGTGTTCCTGCATGATCATGTCGAATTCGGTGGAGGAATAGCCCCAGTCTTTCATGCGGCGTTCTCTTTTTTCGCGGCGGATCATGCGCTCGCGTTCTTCCTGACGTTCGCGGTAAATTAAAATTCCACAGATCGCAGCACCGATGACACCGATCACAGCGGCACCGATCAGAACTTTTTTCAAGGTAGAGAACAAGGAAGATGTTTCTTCAGCCGGTTCCTCGGCTTCTTTTGTCTGATTGAACAGTGGGAAGGTTTCTTCTTCCGGGGTTCGTTCAGCGGTGATGTTTGAAACAGAAGCGGAGTTTGCAGCAAGTCCGTTGTCCTGAATATCGGATTCCTGAGCTGATGCATGTTCAGAGGAGGAGTCGGTAGTATTCTGGGAAACAGAGGGAACGTAGCCCGGGACAGTGGAAGCTTCTAACCATGCCTGTCCGACGATTTTTTCTCCGTACATGTAATCAATTCTGGCCACTGCGGAATCCGGTGCAGAGTTGTCCAGGTCATAATCGAGAGTCGATGTCACATCGGAAAAATCGGCTTCAGTCGGTAGTGTGATCACACTGTTCTGGTTGACGGAGAGTTTCGTTGTCTCGCTTGGGAAGATTCCGCCAATGCTTAAATCGTTTTCGATTTTCTGGTAAGTACTGTCTTTGTCTGCGATGGCTACGGATTTAAAATTGTCAAATCCGAAGTCTAACAGAGCTTTCGTATCGGAATAGTGAGTCTGGTGGCCGTTTAATACAACGGCGATCAGCTTCATTCCATCGCGTTCTGCGCATGTTACCAGCGTATTTCCTGCCAGGGAAGTATAGCCGGTCTTTCCGCCGATGATTCCGCTGTAGTAGTTGGAATCATTTTTTTTCATCATGCGGTGGTGGGCATAGTAGCGCCATCCGTCCGGATACTGCTGCAGCTGGCCCGCCGGAACATCGTAATAGAGAGTGGAGTCAATTTCCACAAAAGTCGGATCAGAGAAGGCTGCTTTCGCAATGAGAGCCATATCATGGGCGGAAGTATAGTGATTTTCATTGTTCAGTCCGCTTGGGTTTGCAAAATTGGAATCTGTACATCCAAGAGACTGTGCTTCCTTGTTCATCAGTTCCGCAAATGCTTCAATACTTCCGGAACAATGCTCTGCAAGTGCGTTTGCGACTTCATTTGCCGACTGTAAAAGCAGAGCATAGAGACAATCGCGGACACTCATCTGGTCATTTACGCGGGCACCTAAGATGGAAGATCCAGGCTCAAGCGTATTCACTGCAGAGTGAGTAAAGGTCACAATGTCATCCAGGTCACAGTTTTTAATAATGACCAGTGCCGTAAGAATTTTTGTGATACTGGCCGGATAGTAGGCTTCATGGATGTTCTTGCCATACAGAACAGTGCCGGAATTGGCATCCATGACAATTCCTCCTTCTGCGGCGATGGAAACATCGGACGGCCATGTTACTGACGCGTAGACAGAACCGGCTGGAGTGACACCAAGAAGCAGCGCCACACAAAGCAAAATGCTGAGGAGTTTCTTCATATAAATATTCCTAACTAAATTATTTTTTGCGGCCGCGCTTCCACAAAACGAAACAGATTGCAAAGAACACAATTACAAAACATCCAAATGTAATTGCAATGCGCAGGGCAGTATCCATGAAAAATGGCTCTGGGACAATGTTGATCAGCATGTCTGTGGCCGGATTCAGGATCCAGAGGTCATTGTCAAAGAAAATATGGTGGAAGACAATGAAGTACTTGGAAAAGTCAGTTGCAACGATTCCGACAATGATGAGAGCAGCGGCGAAAAATGCGCCGGTTCCGGCACAGAGAGCACCTGGAACGGTGGATTTTAACATCGACGTTCTATCTGCATGATTCTTGCCCCAGAGTCCCAGGATCACAGCATAAACAAGTGTGAGCCCAAGGCCAATGCGGCGCAGCCAGAGACCGCCGATAAAAAGATCCTGAACGTCTTCCATATGAGCGATCTCACGGGCATTGAAAAACTCCCGATATTCTCCGCCCATGGTCGTGAATACGTGAAGATCTTCACGGTTACCGCGAAGATACGCCATCATCTCGTCCGTCACTACCAGGAGGTCTTCCATTGTCATTTCAGGGAGGCTGTTTAGCACCTGATATTTCGTATATTCACTCTCAAAATATCCCGGAGTCCAGTAAACGACTGCCTCGATTGCTGTGATCAAAAACACCAGCATCAGAAAACAGGCACACAAAATACCAAGTCCGGTAATCCAGAGTTTGTCTGTAGTTTTGTAAGATTTTTCTAACGACATCACATATTTCTCCATTTTCGTATTTTCGATATCTTTATTTTAACATCCACAGCCACAAATACAACTGTCAATTTCCTTAAATTAGAGCGGAAACCGACAAAAAATGACGGCGCATCAAAAGAAAAGCGGTGTTGGCAGGAATCTCCATGGTAGGAGACCGGCGCCAACGCCGCTTATCATTCGTAAGTAGGTTTCAACATTACTCCGCTGCAACTGTCAGATACTCTTTTGCAACATAAGCCTCCTGGTCATTGTACAGGATCACTGCCCAGAAGTCATCATGGTCACGGACGAAGTTTACGGTCTGGTCAGGATCCAGTTTGCCGATTCGATCAGTTTCTATGGACGGGCCGCTGCGGACATTGAGAGTCGTTGTAGTCTTGTAGATCACCTGAGCTGCTGTTTCAGTCGGAACTTCCGGAACAGCTTCGGTGGTTACTTCTGCTTCTGTTGTTGTAGTAACCTGAGCTTCCGGTGTCGTTGTCTCAGAAGTCGGGTCCTTGTCCGGAGTCAGTACTTTGATCAGGAAGATTAAAATAATTACCAGAACAATTGGGATAAACAACTTAATCAGGTCGTCGGTGTTCAGGCCTGCGTTCTTAGAACTTCTGGAGCTCTTGGAACTTCTCGCGGAAGAAGAGGAAGAGGACTGGCGTTTACGGCTTTGTGTCTGCTGGGACTGCTGCTGTCTGGTCGCTGTGCTGCGGCGCGGCTTGGAAGCCTTGTCAGAGTCAACGAAGGAATAGATTTCCTGTGACAGAACATGGTACGCCTGGTTTGCATTGTAGGCGCTGTTGTCGCCTTCCTTTGTGGCTTTATTTCCAATGGATAAAATCTGAAGATAGTGTTCCGCGGTGGATTTGGAAATCACCTTTTCCTCGTAGAGGTCGCGGATCATCTGGTCCGTTGTACTTTCGATAATGCCGGCCTTATCGCACTGGAGCTTAACCATAAATTCCATTGTCTGACGGGCTTTGATCATCGAAAGGTTATACTTTTTCTGACCCATGAGACGTTCTGTTTCTTGAACGCTTTTTTGTATTTTTTCCCAGTTTCCCTGGTTATCGATCTTTCCCATACCTTACCCTCCATAAATATATTCATTCTGCCCAAGATTAGGGCAGGAAATCGTCAATCTTATCTTTTATTATAATGGAAACTTTAAAAAAAAGCACCCAAAATGTGCAAAGATTTACAAAAAGTTCATATTTTTGTGCAAAAAAGACAGATAGAGAAAGCAATCTTGCAAACGCACCATGGAAATGATAGAATGGAAAATAATTATGAAGATATGGAATCGGTGCAGAGGTGTGCCGGACGAAACTATATGAGATTTTAGGAGGAACAACTATGAGATTACGCCATATCAAAGGCGCGGAAGAAGATATCGCAGAGAGCCCTTACGTAGTACAGGAGCCGAAGGAATTAAAAGGAAAATGGCATGAGTTCTTTGGAAATAACAACCCGATCCGCATCGAAGTCGGTATGGGAAAGGGTAAATTTATTATGGAGCTGGCCGAAAAGAATCCGGATGTGAACTATGTTGGAATTGAGCGCTACTCCAGTGTTCTGCTTCGCGGCCTTCAGAAACGTGCGGAGATGGAAATTTCCAACATTTATTTCATGCGCATCGATGCTCTGGAGCTGGAGGAAGTGTTTGCAGAGGAGGAAGTTGATAGAATCTACCTGAACTTCTCTGATCCGTGGCCGAAGGACCGTCACGCGAAACGCCGCCTGACATCTGACCGTTTCTTACCGATTTATGATAAGATTTTAAAAAAGGATGGAATCATTGAGTTCAAGACAGACAATCAGGGATTATTCAATTATTCCATGGAGTCCATTCCGGAGGCAGGATGGACCGTTGAGGCAGCGACTTTTGACCTTCACAACAGCTGGATGGCTGAGGGCAATGTGATGACCGAGTATGAGACAAAATTCAGCGGCGAAGGAAAGCCGATCTGCAAATTAATTGCATCCAGAAATAAAGATGCAGAATAATATAGAAGTAACAAATGTTTGGATGTGTCTTTTATGGACATAAAGAGAAAAATAGTACGTTGTCTACAGAAGATGACCTGTGATAAGCATGAGCTTCACCGGTTTGCTTTGAAGATAAAAAAGCGGTTGGATGAGGCATGTGCGTGTCTTGGTGACGGAAAGAAGAAATAGAGGAGATACAGCAATGGAGATGTTTACAAGTGCAAACTTTGAGTCAGAGGTTTTAGGTGCTTCAGGTCCGGTCCTGGTGGATTTTTTTGCGACATGGTGTGGACCGTGCAAAATCATGGCGCCGGTACTGGAGAAGCTTTCTGAAGAGTTTGCGGGACGTGTGGTGATTGGCAAGCTGGATGTGGAAGAAAGCGGAGACATCGCCATGAAATACGGCATTATGAATGTTCCGACTGTTCTTATTTTCAAGAACGGTGTGGTTACAGAGAAACTGATTGGCCTTCATAATCAGAATGAACTTAGGAAGGCAATCGAGTCTGTGCTTTAATTGGTTGGGGGAGCATATGATAAAAATTACGAGAAAAGATGTTATTTATCAAATGAGCGCGGAAAATCCGCCGGCTGCAAAGGTGGATTCCGGGGAAACGGTTGTTTTTGAGACCTATGATTGTTATCAGGGACAGCTTCTTCCGGAGGGAAATACATTTAAAAATGTGGATCGCAGATTTGGAAATCCGGCCACAGGTCCTGTGTTTGTGAACGGAGCGATGCCGGGGGATATGTTGAAGATTACAGTTGAAAAGCTGGAGCTCGGTCCGGTGGGCATTCTGGATATTGGCCCGAATTCCGGAGCGCTGAAAGAGTACTTCGATGAGGTATCGATCAACCGGATCCATGTGAAGGATGGTGTTCTGAAATATGATGAGCGCCTGCAGATCAAGGCAGAGCCGATGATCGGTGTGATCGGAAACGCTCCGGCTGAGGAGTCTGTCAGCACAATGACACCGAAGGACCATGGCGGAAACATGGACTGCACGAAGATTTGTGAGGGTGCGAAGCTGTATCTTCCAGTGTTTGTGGAAGGTGCACTTCTGGCGCTCGGCGATTTCCATGCCATCATGGGTGAAGGCGAAGTCGGAAACTGCGGCGTGGAGATTGAAGGCGAGGCTACATTAAAGCTGGATGTTGTTCATGATATGAAGTTTACATTCCCACTGATCGAGAATGAAGAGCAATGGATCACAGTGGCCTACGGAGAGACGCTGGATGAGGCGGCTGCAAAAGCATCGAAGCAGATGTTCCAGTTTTTAAAGGAACAGTTTGGGCTGAACAATGTGGATGCAGGTATGCTCATTGATATGCTCGGCAATTTGATCGTATGCCAGATCGTGAATCCGATGAAGACCGTGCGCATGGAAATTCCGAAGTGGGCGATTGCGAAGCTCAGTGGAAATTAATCATTTGTGAGTTGGGAGACGCCGCTGTTTTCCTGTTGGAAAATGGCGGCGAGACCTTTCGCAGAATACGTTTTCCTGCGAAAACGGCAGTTGAAAAAGTTTTGTTACTGTTCACTAGGTCTGCGCATTTACAAAGTTTTCGAAAAAAATGAAAAAATTTAAAAAAAGGTGTTGACTTTTTGTTCCTTATGGAATATAATGATGAACGTGCCGATGAGGTAACACAAAAAATAAAAAATGAGCGCCCTTAGCTCAGTTGGTAGAGCAGTAGACTCTTAATCTATTTGTCCAGGGTTCGAGTCCCTGAGGGCGCACGAAGCATCAACCTAGTGTTGGTGCTTTTTTTGTATTTGTCTTTTCATGTACTATAATATTTGATATATTATTTATAGGAGTATTGCTGTGTAATTGCAGTAATAATTCCGAGTGGTGTATGTTATTAAAAAGGACGATATTATCATCGTAAATACAAAATAACCGCATTTGGCACCATTTAGTGTAATGCCGATTCACCGTGTGTGTACCATGCGCAAGGCAGTGATGTAGACACTGTAATTGTAGATGGTGAAATTATGGTGGAAGGCAGAGTAATAAAAGCCTGTGATGAGACTCAGATTCTGAAGGACGCAGATACTGCTTTCAACAAAATGCGCTCTCGTCTTGGGGAGAAATTTGATTACTTCTGTGCGTATGGAGATATTTATGGACTCCGTGGTCAGACGATGCCGAATCTGTATAAATAAGAATAAAGAAATTGAGAATATATGGAAACCGCCTGTGGACGTGCAGGCGGTTTTTTCTGATGTTATGGAAAAATAAAGTAGATTTGGAAAGTCAAAAAAGAGAATTGAACTCATATAAGATTGTAAAATTATATTTTAAAATGATGAGAAAAGACATTAGAGGGTATTGTCGATGGAGAAAAAACATTTGTCTTTTACATATTTAATTTTATTGATTGACTTAATACTGGGGGGGGGTATAATTTAGTAAAATTCATTTATTTGCAATGAGAAAGAGAGGACGTATTATGAAGAAGATGAAACGATTAACGTCAATTCTGATGGCAGCTGTGTTGATGGTCGGAAGTTTTTCAACAGTGGCTTATGCGGATGAGACACCGACAAACAGACAATGGAATTGGAAAGTGGAAGAAGGTGTTTGGCATTGCTACAGTGCTGAGGGAGAGCTTATTAAAAACCAGATTGTTACAGATAAGCAAGGAAGTTTCTATTTGGATAACAATGGCGACTGGGTGGATGAACCGCAGCTAATTAATGTAAATGGAAAGCAGTATTGTATCGATGAGGATGGTTCTATTCGAAAAGATGAATTGTTTTTAGTGGAATATGATGCAGATAATAGAAATGAAATCGTAGAATTTAAAGATTATGACCATGATATAATATTTAATGATGGAGCAGGCGATGGTGGTGTTCATTCTATTATGTATGCGTACCCAGATGGACATCTCGCAACTAAAAACTGGGTTATGGTTAAGAAAGATGGATATCAGATGTCATATGAAGTGGACCAGGGTGACTGGTACTGGTTCAATTCAAAAGGTAGTGCGATTCGCGCCAATCAAAGAAAAATTGGCAATGCCTTCTTTTTATTTAATCCATCTGGAAAAATGTATCAGAGCCAATGGGTAGGAACTTACGGTGATGATTATTATCGGATTGATGATGGTTATAGTTATGAAGATGGCGCTAAGAACGAATACTATTCTCATTTTGGAAATATGGTAAAGAATCAGTATCTTTATCTTGATGATGAAGCAAAAGGCCCTAAAGGTTGGTACTGGTTTGATAATGATGGAAAGGGCTATTCTTTAAACGATCTGGAAGCTGAAATTGTAACACATTCCAATGCAGCGCAGATTATCGCGGGAGTTGAGGAAGCAAAAAAAGATGATGTGTTGGCGATTACACCTCGCGAAGACAATGTGCAAACTACAGTTGGAGAAAAGGTGACATTATATTATGAAGTAGAACGTGCAAGTGCAAGTGATGCTTCTCCATTAACGAAGCACCATGATATTTATGTGGTACGTGGCTTTGAAGAAAATGAAAATCCAGGATTGCTTGCTAACAATTCAAATGCAAATAATGTGCGCAGGGAAGCAAATGGTGTTGTGTCTGTAGATTTTGAAGCAAAAGCACCTGGTAAAGTCGATGTAGTACTGATTATCGATGAGTGTGAAGCGACAATAACGGTTGAAATCGTGATGGGAAGTGATGTGGCTGCTTCTACAGAAGTAGTTGTAGATGGTTTGTTCAAGACTTCCGGAACTGGTATGGAAGCTTCTGGTGTCAAGGCATTAAAAGAAATTACAACAGATCCAGATTACGAAGATTCAAAAGACGCAGTTATGGATAAGTGGAAGTCTAATAAAAGTGAAGTTTCAACATTAGAAGAAACATATTTGACAACAGAAGGAATGATGACAGATGAACCGGCAGTATCTGAGGAGGCAGCAGAAAAGCTGCAGGGAAGTCTTACGAATGCCAGATCTATTACCAACGGAGTATCCGTTGTAGGTGCGGCACTTGCTGTGGATCCAGATACAAATATGGTGCAGTTGAATGTTGATCTTCCAGAAGAGGAAGAAAGCATCAATGAAGAGTTTAAAGAAGAGTACGAAAAAGTAACTTCTTTGGATATTACATTATTAGCTGACGGTGAAGAGCAGTCTGTACTGCCGTTGCCAATTCTTGTTGATGTTTCGATTCCAACTGAATTTGATCCGGAAAAAACAGAAGTATACCATATCCATGAAGGCGAAGAACCTATCAAATTAGATATAACAGTAAACAATGGGGTAGCATCTTTTGCGGTAGACAAGCTGAGTACTTTTGTCTTTGTAGAAACAGGTACTGGTAATAATGCAGGAGAAGGTGAATCTGAAGAAGTCGAGGACAACACATCCAATGATAATAACTATTCTGATTGGAACGATTATTATGATAATGCTGTTTATGAATCTGTTTCTGTAAAAGAGGATAAAGCAGATAATGCGGAGTCTGGTGATTGGAAGCAGGATGCCACAGGCTGGTGGTTCAGATATTCGGATGGTTCTTATCCGGTATCAAAATGGATTGAGCTTAATTGGAACGGAACAAACAACTGGTATTATTTTGGTGATACTGGTTACATGAAGACCGGTTGGTTATTAGATGGTGGCCTCTGGTATTATTTACATTCTGTATCGGATGGAACATTAGGTCAGATGTATACAGGATGGAGACAGATTGATGGTAAGTGGTACTACTTCAATCCGGTTTCTGGTGGTCCGTTAGGTTCTTTATTAGTGAACACAACAACACCTGATGGCTACAGTGTAGATGAGAATGGTGTCTGGATTCAGTAAAAAGTGATTTAAGAAATATTGATTCTCGCAGAAGGAAGAATTACTCCTTCTGCGGGAGTTTTTATTTGTACTAAAGTAGCATAAACCTCTTACCATGCGCGAAGTACTATGAGCAAGTAGGCAATATCCTCTAAGTCAAAAGAGTGAAGAAGGAATCTCGGTTCTGGAAGTGTGTAAGATAGTTGGTCATGCAGATCCTACGGTGACGCTAAAAATTTAAGGAGGCTTGTTTCCAAGTACGACAGAGAAGGCGATGAAAACTCTAGATTCTCAATATGGTGGGACATCAAATCAAATTTACAGTTGGACAGCTCGCCCAAATTGCGAAATACAGAAGTTTTGGTTGCAAATTAGAGTTTATGGGGAAAATGGGTCATTTTTGACACTATAAATGGGTGAAAAATTTTGTCTCGCTGATTCAATATATTATTAAAAAAATAGAATATTTTGTCGAATGTTGACATAGATTATAGTGAAGGAATGAGGCGAGTCGAAGAGGAAGCAAAGTTTCATGTTTGACAATAGTATTGTATTGTGAAATATGATATAATGAAAGAAAGAAGATGAAAGATGCAAGTTGATATACTAATTGACCGACTTACAGAATGTCTAGTTGAGCGATCTACAGGTAGAACTGTAGAAACCAAGTACATAAAGCGTGAGAATCCGATAAAGAAGCGTGAATATTCTGGTTGGAAGTTTGATTGGGATATAACAATGAAGAACGGATATTCTATTTATGAATTATTTGTGGAAGGGAATGATATTGTTCAAGGGCGCATATCTTTAAAAATCGAGGGTGGTGTTGTAAATATCGATATTGTGGAGACTGCACCGCATAATTTCGGACATGAGGGAAAGTATGAGGGTGTAGGAGGACATCTGTTTGCAATTGCTTGTAAAATAAGTTTTGATGCTGGTTGTGACGGAGTCGTTGCATTTGATGCAAAATCCAGTCTGGTAGAATATTATAAAAAGGAGTTGGGTGCGATAGAAATATACCCACGTAGATTGGTTATATTTGAAGATGCTGCGCAGAAGTTGTTGGATCAATATATTAGAAAGTAGGTGTTTGCAATGGTAGCTGGAACAAAGCAGAATGGAAGAATCATTAACTTGGAGCAATATTCCAGCGATGGAAGATTGACAATACCGTCGGATGGAAAAGTTTTTGATTATAGAAAAATGATTGAGGTGATTGAAAAACTCGGGAGACCATTGACGGAAATGGAAGCAGAACAATATAGAATCAAATAAGGACTGAGAAGGAGACTTTGATTTGCCAGGTTTCTTTGAAATAGGACCATGCATTCGTATAAAAAATGCATGGTCCTGTTTTGTCGGCTGCATTTTACTTCCATCCATAAGAAATCATCACACCGCCAACTTTCGTAAGCGCCACTTCTCCTTTATTCTTTTTCAAATATTTCACGATCCCATTCTGCTGTCTGCAGTAATCCTCTGCCTCTTTTCTACTCATTCCATGGTTCATAAAGTAGGAAATATTTTCTTCTAATTCCTGATCCGTTTTTTCCTCATTCCAATGGGCAGAATTGATGAAACACTCCAACTGCTCCTGGTATTTCTCTTGTTCCGGATCCAGGAAAGTCACCCGGTCGTTCATTCGGCATGAGATGTTTTTTAATCCTGCCAGTTTCATATAGTGAGGAATTTTCATGGCGATGGAATAGTCACGATTCTGTTTTTCAAACTCCATTTTCCACATTTTTTTCAAGCCGTCATGCTGACATAATTTAAAATAATCCATTCCCTGAACATACAGACCGTCTGCTTCAAATTCGCGGTTGCATTCCATGCTGACTAAAAGTCCGCCTGCTTTTAAAAATCCTGCCATCCTGCGGAGAACGGTTTCGCCATTATCTACATGACGGAGGACTGCCTGGCTGATGACCATGTCATACTTTGTGCTTGTGTCATAGGCCATGATATCTGATAAAATAAATGTTGCATCAATACCAGAATGTGCGAACATGTCTTTTGCGGCGCTGATCATTGTATTTGAAAAATCAATTCCCGTATACTTGCTTCCAGGCGGTAAAAGCGGCATGATCAATAAGCCCATGGATCCAAAGCCACATCCACAATCTAACACTGAAATCGGTCGGTCGATGTTCCAAACATCGCGAATCAAAAATCGAATATAATCTTCATTCCACATGGTTTTTCTGGTGTGTTTTAAGTATTCTAACCGGGATTCCCAGTAATCCGCAGTTCCTGTGTTGGATGGACGGTATCCTTCTTCCAAAGGAACGAGCCCCAGCAACGCATCGACAGATACGCCAAAGTAACTGCTGATTTGCGGCAGCATGGTGATGTCAGGAAATACGATACTATTTTCCCATTTGCTGATGGTCTGATAAGAGACATTAAGAATGTCACCAAGTTCCTGTTGTGTGAGGTTATTCTTTTTCCTGAGTTCTGCCAATTTGAAATTTATCATTTACGAATCCTCCTTTCGGTGCTTTTATCATATCAAAATATAGGACGTTTGTCTTTCGGATGATCTGCGAATGGGTTCTCATATTTTGATAGTACGATAAGTTGTTTATGGTGAATCTGGCATCTCTTAATGTGGAGCAATGCAAGAGATTATGCAGAAATTTTTTTTGGAATATGATATACTAAAACCAGTTAGTTTGAGTGCAACAAAGGAGGAGTTTTTATGGCAGGGAACAGACCTCGTGGCCGTCAGCGGAATGTGAGCGGTCAAGGAAAAGGTGTGTATAAAAGAGGCAGCGGCCTCGGTACCGGGCCGGTGGGTTCTGGCGGAGGGTACTCGGGGAGACCGACTGGTGGATCCGGCGGAGGCGGCAGACCGACCCGCTCGGGTGGAAGCGGTGGCGGTGGCCTCATGAAGATTATTATGCTGCTGATCGTGGTATTTCTTGGCGGCGGTACGGGACTTGGAAGTCTTATGGGTGGATTTTCCGGCGGTTCCGGTTCTGGAGGATATGGCCAGGCGGGTGGCTATGAACAGTATCAGCAGGAGCAGTCGCAGCAGGCTCAGGTGAGTGGTGCGGATCTTACTACACTGCTGAATAGTCTTGGCGGCGGCAGTATTTCTACTGGCTGGGATGTGGGCAGTAATATTGGAAAGCTGGATACGACTGTGGCGGAAGGTTCCAGGGAAAAGCGGACGGAGATTCTCGGAAATGGCAACGATAAGGTTACGTTGATGGTATATCTTTGTGGTACGGACCTGGAGTCACGCAGTGGAATGGGAACATCGGATCTTCAGGAGATGCTCAATGCGGACATTTCTGATGATGTGAATCTTCTGGTGTATACCGGCGGCTGCAGCGGCTGGCGCAATAATGTGATCAGCAGTAATACCAACCAGATCTGGCAGGTGAGGGATGATGGTCTGGTGTGTCTGGAGGACGATCTTGGAAGTGTTTCCATGACGGATCCGGATACGCTTTCTGGATTTATCCGTTGGTGTGCGGATAAATATCCGGCGAACCGTTATTCTCTGATTTTCTGGGATCATGGCGGCGGTTCTGTCAGCGGTTATGGTTATGATGAGAAGTTTTCTTCCTCCGGCTCTATGAGTCTGGCTGGAATTGATGAGGCGCTGACAGACGGCGGCGTGAAGTTTGATTTTGTCGGTTTTGATGCTTGTCTGATGGCAACTGCGGAGAATGCGCTGATGCTCACGAAGCATGCGGATTATCTGATTGCCAGTGAGGAGACGGAGCCGGGCGTGGGCTGGTATTATACCAATTGGTTGACAGAGCTTTCTGAGGATCCGTCCATGCCGACCATTGAAATCGGTAAGAAGATCATTGATGATTTTGTGGATGTCTGCGCGCAGAAGTGTAAGGGTCAGTCCACAACGCTCTCCATCATTGACCTGGCGGAGATGGAGACAACGGTGCCGAAGGCATTTACGGAGTTCTCCAGCGCGACCAGCGATCTGATCCGCAATGAGGAGTATCAGGTGGTTTCCAACGCCCGCAGCGGTGCCCGTGAGTTTGCGGTGTCCAGTAAGATCGATCAGGTAGATCTTGTGCATCTGGCGAAAAATATGGGAACAGAGGAAGGCGAAGCATTGGCGGAGGCTCTCCTTGGAGCGATCAAGTACAATCGTACTTCTTCCAATATGACTAATTCCTACGGTGTATCGATTTATTTCCCGTTCAAGAAGATCTCTACGGTGGATGAGGCAGTTGCTACCTTTGAAGAAATTGGTATGGACGAGGAATACATGCGCTGCATTCAGGAGTTTGCTAGCATGGAGGTCAGCGGTCAGGCTGTGAGCGGCGGTACGACTTCCCCGCTTCCGTCTCTGATGGGCATGATGGGAAATGGTGCGTCAGGTTCTTACTCTGCGGAGAGTGCGGAACTCATCGGCCAGCTTCTTATGGGATTCCTCGGCGGCGATGTCAGCAATATTGCAGGTCTTGGGGCCGGCAATATTGGATTCCTGGATGACCGTTCCATGAGCGATGAGGACATGGCGGCATATCTTTCTGAGAAACGGTTTGATGGTGATGCACTTGTCTGGACGGAGTCCGGAAATGGCATGGCGATCCGTCTTCCTGAGGAGCAGTGGGAGCTGGTGCAGACACTGCATGCGAACATGTTCTATGATGATGGCGAAGGGTATATCGATCTTGGCCTTGATACGGTTTATGATTTTGATGAGGAAGGAAATCTTCTGGCGCCGGAGGAGTGCACATGGATCGCGATCAATGAGCAGCCGGTGGCATATTATCATGAGTCGACGATGGATGACGGCGAAGATTATACGATTACCGGTTATGTTCCGGTCCTGCACAATGGGGTGCGTGCGGAGTTGATCCTTGTGTTTACAGATGAAGATCCGTATGGCAGTGTGGCCGGTGTGCGTACTGTATACATGAATGATGAGACCGATACGATCCCGAAGACCATGGATCCGGTGGTAGATGGTGATACACTGGATTTCGTCTGCGATTATTATAGTTATGACGGAGAATATTTGGACAGCTACATGCTGGGCGATCAGATGGTTGTAGATGGCGAGCTGGTGATCAGTGATGTGTATGTGGATGAAGATGCAGCGCAGCTGACTTACCGGTTTACGGATATTTATAATCAGGAGTATTGGACTGAGCCGACACCGTAGGGCGGAGATGCCGGACGAGTATGGAGTCTGACTCAGTGAGAATAAAATAGTGAATACAGAAACGTCCCGGAAATGATGAGTTTCCGGGACGTTTCTTGTATGTACAGGTTAAAAATTCAATTACATCTGGCCGGTTGCCTTTAAGTAAACGGCGATCTCTGTCTCCAGTGCGATTCTCAGTCCGCGCTCGTCCAGGATGAACTGGCCGTTGTGGTGCGGTGTGGATGTGATCGGGCGCTCCGGATCAGCCATTCCTACGTGGAAGAATGCGCCCGGTTTTTCCATTACATAGTATGCGAAATCTTCGCCGCCGAGAGCGGTTGCTTTTTCGATGACTTCGTATTCCATTGCTGTGGCAGCTTCCTGGATCACGTCTGCATAGCGAGGAGTGTTTACGGTTGCCGGATAGCCGACGGTTGTGGTCACTTCGCAGGTGAGACCATAGCCTTCGCAGATGCCCTTAGTCACTGCGTTGATGGTGTCGAATACTCTCAGAATCAGGTCGTTATCCAGTGTACGAACGTTACCGCCCATGGTCACAGTGTCTGTGATGATGTTCGGGTACTGGCCGCCGTTGATATAAGAAACGGTAAATACGCCGCATGCAGTCGGGTCTTTTTTCTCTGCCAGGATCTGGTTTAAGGAGTTTGCCACCATACATGCCACCGGAACCGGGTTCAGCGCATTGTGCGGAGAACTTCCATGGCCGCCTTTGCCGTGGATCTTGATTTCGTAAACGCCGATGGCAGCAGAGCTTACTGCATGGCAGACTTCCACGATGCCCATCGGATAGCCGGAGGAGCAGTGCATGCCGAAGATCACGTCAATATCGTTCATGACACCGTCTGCGCAGAGCTGTTTTGCACCGCCCGGAAGTTTTTCTTCCGCAGCCTGGAATACGAATTTTACAGTACCTTTTACCAGTTCTTTGTGGGAAGAAAGGATGTCAGCCAGAGTCAGGAGACATGCCACATGAGTGTCATGACCGCAGGCGTGCATGATTCCCGGAGTTTTGGATTTGTACGGGAGATCATTGTTTTCTTCTACCGGAAGTGCGTCGATGTCTGCACGGAATGCGATGCACGGACCAGGCTCAGAGCCCTTTAAGATACCGACAGTACTTGTTCCGGAAATACCCTCCTGAAGCTCGATGCCCATGTTTTTCAGGTTCTCGCGGATATATTCTGCAGTCTTATACTCCTGGAAAGAAAGCTCCGGATTTTCGTGGAGATGGTGACGGGTATCCAGCAGCTTGGACTCGTATTCGGTTACGAGGGATTTGATCATTTCTTTCATTTTGATTGTTCCTTTCATGAAAAAATTGTTGTGCCATGAACCAGCCCGGTGCGAGCGAAAAGGCAGACGGACACTTTCTTTTAGTATAGTGGGAAAGTAGAAAAAATACAATAGGCAGAAGTGGATTTTACTGGTATAATGTACACGTAGGCGTTGGGCAGAGCCAACAAAAAGGAGATAAAGTATGATTGACTTAACAGGAATGATTTCCATTCCTTTCCTGAAAAAGACCGTATTCACCGGCAGTCACCGGGGCATGAATTTTATGGTGAAAAAGGTGAGTGACGACGATGGCGACCGGATCCGGGCGATTGCGTGGCCGGGGCCGTATAATTTTGCAATGACGGATGATGAGAAGAAGGTGTCTCAGGATGTTCCATTCAGTCACGAAGGTATTCTGGAAGCTGTGAAATGGCTCAACGAACATTACGAGGCTGAATATGGAAATAAAAAGTAAAAGTAGCTGGCCAAAGTCTTGGCTTTAGCGATATGCTCGAGAAATCGGGCGAAATAAGAAAGGACAGAGTAGTATTATGTCAACCACAAAAAAGAAGTACAACATGATCACAGACCATCCGGGCAAAGCGCTTTTGATGTTCGTGATCCCCATGATCCTCGGAAACCTGTTTCAGCAGTTTTACAACATTACGGACTCCGTGATCGTTGGCCGGTTCGTCGGTGAACAGGCGTTGGCGGCGGTCGGTGCATCGGCTGCGATCACCAACGTATTCATTGCTATCGCCATCGGCGGCGGAAACGGAAGTGCAGTCGTTGTGTCCCAGTTCTTCGGAGCCGGAAAAATTGCGAAAATGAAGACTGCGGTGTTTACAACGCTCATTAATTTCATTGTGATTTCCGTCTGTCTTGCGTCTTTTGGCCTGCTTTTCAACGACCAGATTTTGACATGGGTCAACACGCCGGCAGATATTTTTGAGGATGCGGGCGTTTATCTTGCGATTTATTTTATGGGACTCCCATTCCTGTTTATGTACAATGTGCAGGCATCGATTTTTAACTCCCTGGGAGATTCCAAAAAACCGCTGTATCTTCTGATTTTTTCTTCGTTGTTAAATATTGTACTGGACCTGGTGTTTGTTATTTCCTTCCATGAAGGCGTTCGTGGCGTGGCGATCGCGACTTTGATCGCGCAGGGTGTTTCCGCCGTTCTTTCGTTCTTCCTTCTTATGAAGAAGCTGAAAGGCTATGAAACAACAGAAAAATATTCCTTTTACGATAAAAACATGGTGGGCTCCATGGTGCGCATTGCAGTTCCGTCCACACTGCAGCAGTCCATTGTCCACATCGGTATTCTCCTGGTTCAGTCCGTGGTGAACAGTTTTGGTTCCGCAGCGCTGGCAGGTTATGCCGCAGGTACGAGAATCGAGTCCCTGAGCATCGTTCCGATGCTTGCGATGGGCAATGCGATGTCCACATTTACGGCGCAGAACATTGGTGCCGGAAAACTGGAGCGCGTCAAGGAAGGTTACAAGATGAGCTACGTGATCGTGCTCACGACAGGTCTTCTTCTCTGTATGATGTACCAGTTATTCGGAGATTTCTTTATTTCCCTGTTCCTGGAGGATACAAGCGGAGAGGCGTATGCGGTCGGTATCGAGTTCATCACATTCCTTTCCTTCTTCTATTCCTTCATCGGTCTCAAACAGTCGGTGGATGGACTTCTCAGAGGTGCGGGAGACGTGGCGGCATTTACAACAGCAAACCTTGTAAATCTGTCCATCCGCGTGATCGTGACAAATGTGTTTGCACCGATTTATGGTATTCAGGTAGCATGGATGGCGGTTCCGATGGGCTGGGCCGCAAACTATATCATTTCCTTTAGCTGGTATCTGACCGGCAAATGGAAGAGAATCAAAGTTATTAAAAAGTAAAGGCACGTCCCGGGTGGGGCAAACGAAAGCAAGGAGGCAGTAAAATGGAACAGAAAATTTTAGCTTATTACAAAGAGCATGAGGCAGAGATCTTTGAGGATTTAAAAACTCTGGTTCTGGCAGAGGCCAGCACATCCGATCTTGAGGAACTGGCTCAGGTAAGAAAGGTACTGGAAGGCCAGATCACCGAGAAAACCGGCATTGTACCGTATGTTTACTAGACAAAGGGCGGCCATGACGTAGTAAAATTTGAGTACGGCGAAGGCGAAGAAAAGATCGTGATCGTAGGTCACTATGATACGGTGCATCCGATCGGTGCACTTCCGTATGTTGCAGAGGGCAACAAGCTCCGCGGACCGGGCGTTTATGATATGAAGAGCGGACTGATTTCCGCGATCTGGGCGATCAAGGCATATCAGGATCTGGGAATCGATCCGGGCAAGAAAATCGTCTGTGTATTCAACGGTGACGAGGAGACAGGAAGCAAAGATTCCACTGACATCATCAAAGAGAACGTAAAAGATGCAAAAGCTGCACTGGTTACTGAGCCGTGCGTGGCAAACGGCAACTTAAAGACCGGAAGAAAAGGCAACATGAAATTCACTGTTACGATCCACGGAAAAGCAGCTCATGCAGGAAATGCTCATCAGGATGGTATCAACGCTCTCGAGGAAATGGCACATGAGATTCTGTTCATCCAGAAACTGACCAATTACGAGGCTGGCACAACCGTGAACGTTGGCGTTGCCAAAGGCGGTACAAAAGTGAACGTAGTTCCGGATACTGCTGTGTTCAACGTAGACTGCCGCTTCAAATCCATGACAGAGCGCCAGCGCGTGATCGACGCGATCCACAATCTTGAGACCGTGGTTCCGGGCGCGACCCGCGAGGTAGAATTTATCGATGGCAAGCTGCCGATGGAAGAGACTGAGGGCAACATGGCACTGTTCGCGATCGCAAAAGCAAGCGGTGAGAAACTGGGCATCCAGTTCACAAGCCAGTTCGTAGGTGGCGGCAGCGACGGAAACACAATTTCTGCCATGGGAATCCCGACACTGGATGGTCTTGGCGCATCCGGCGACCATGCACATTCTCCGGAGGAGTACATTCTGATCGATGAATTGATCCCGAGAATGGCACTGCTGGCATCTATGATCCCGAATATTTAAGAAATGACTGCGGGGGAATGGCCCCGGAGATACATATTTAATAGAAGAAATGGACATGAAAATGGCGGAGCCCCAGCTTCAGTGACTGGGCTCCGCCGTTTTTATTGTAGTGGAACGATTACTTCCAATATTCTTTTAATAAGCTGATTGCAATCTTCATTCCGGTCTCCTGGAAGGAGAAGTCGATCCACTCGTCGTAGGTGTGTGCGCCGCCGCCAACGATGGTACCGATGACGTTGGACGGGATTCCGAGGGAAAGCGGGATGTTGGCATCTGTGGAGTATGCGTTGAAATCAAGCGGACCCTCCCAGAACTGGGACAGGATCTCGGCATTTCTTGCTGTCATTTCTTCAATTCCCTCCGGCGGAACTGCGCGGTTGCCCGGGCGGATGCCGAGTGTCTTGAGTGTGATGTCCATGCCGCCGGCCTTGAATTCTTCAATGATGGATTCGATCTGGTTTGCCATAAACATTAAGTTGTCCTGGCTCTCAGAACGGAACTCGTAAAGAAGTACACATTTTTCCGGGATTGTGTTTACGGTCGTGCCTCCTTCAATGGTGCCGATGTTGAAGGTTGTCTTATCACCGCCCGGAATTTCCTGGGTGTAGAGACGTTCGATCACATCAGCCGCAAATTTGATGGCACTGGTGTTGCCGAAGTTTGCGTAGGAATGGCCGCCCTGAGCGCGGATGGTGATTTCGTAGCGGTGGGAACCAACTGCGCGGGAACAGCACTGTGGACAGTAGCCGTCGAAGGAGATGAAGGCCTTGATTTTTTCACCGTATGTTTTCACAAGCTCTCTTGTACCGTCCAGATTTCCGAGGCCTTCCTCACAGGAGTTCGCCACGATCACAAGTCCATACGGACAGGAGCCCGGGTGTGTCAGCACGTACTTTAAGCCCATCATCAGGTTCGCAAGGTTTCCTGTATCATCGCCGATGCCAGGAGCCGCGATCCGGTCGCCTTCGATGGTCATCGGCAGCTCATCAAGATCCGGGAAAACGATGTCGGTGTGGGCTGCGAAAATCACGACCTGGTCCTTTCCTTCGCAGTCGATCTCACACACAACGTTCTTTGCCGCATCGATTCTCACGTTGGCCGCACCGAGAGATTCCATGTACTCTTTGCAGAATGCCGCACGCTTGTCTTCCTGATGAGACGGCGCCGGAATCTTTCCGAGAGTAGTCAGGAAATCATAGTTGGTCTGAATGTTTTCCTTGATAAAGCATAAGTCTTTTTCATTCAGTGTCTGCATAGTAACCCTCCTAAATAATTAGTGATAAATCATAACGTTTAGTTTTTGATCGGGAATGAAACCTCGGCCTTAAACAGGTCGCCGTCGATGGTGATCAAGAATTTGCCGCCCTGTAACTGAGTCAGGCTCTTGGCGATGGAAAGTCCAAGGCCGCTGCCTTCTGTTGTACGGGAGACATCGCCGCGGACAAATCGCTCGGTCAGCTCATCCGGGCTGATGTTTAACGGATCGGCGGAGATGTTCTTAATGGAAAATACCACATCGGAACCTCTGTCTTCCACGGAAATGTACACACGAGTATTTTCCAGCGCGTACTTGCATGCATTGTTGTAAAGGTTCTCAAGAACTCGCCACAGCCTTCTTCCGTCTGCCTCGATTAAAATGACTTCGTTCGGCAAGTTGTTGACCATTTCAAGCTTTCTGAATGCATATTTCTCTTCGAATTCACCGTTGGTCTGCTGAACCAGCTCGACGATATCGATATGGTTCATTTCCAGTTTGATGTTGCCGGAGCTTGCCTTGGATGCTTCGACAAGGTCCTCCGTCAGAGTTTTCAGACGGTGGGACTTCTGATCCAGGACTTCCAGATATTTTTGAACCGTCGGATTATCAATCTTCTCACGTTTGATCAGATCCACGTAGTTGATGATCGAGGTCAATGGTGTCTTGATATCGTGGGAAACATTGGTGATCAGGTCGGCTTTCAGTCGCTCGCTCTTGACCTGCTCAGCGAGGGCGGTCTCAAGACCGTCACTGATCCGGTTCAGTCCCTCAGCCAGGCTGGCCTCGAGGCTGGAAAATTCGGAAACATCTACTTTATAGCTGGTCTCACCGGCCGCAAGCTTTTCGATTGCCTGATGGAGCATGTCGGTCTGCTTGGCGTTGCGGTAGAGATGGTAGAACACGACCAGGTTTCCCACGATCCAGACGATCATGCCTGCGATGAACGGGATGGAGCGAAGGGATTCGTCGCCATTGTTCAGCACATAGAACGCGCCGATGGTGATAATGAACACATTGTAGCTTAAATAAAGCACGTATACCATGGTCAGGCGATATTTGAAGGTGCTCTCAGACAGCGCATTTGTCAGATCGTGAAGGAAGCTGTTGGACCAGAGGGTCTCTGCTTTGTAGCGGCGCACCAGGCTGAAAAATGTCAGCAGCATGCAGAAATAAATGACGCCGAACATGACCATGCGGTTCGCGCGCTCCCAGTAATTGGAGGCAACCACCAGATGAAGAAGCTTCGAAAGCGTCGGCGCACCCACTGAAATACCGAGGTATGTGACAAGCATCATAATTAATAAGAAGAAATCTGTTTTCAGTTTATCAAGCGGGTACATGGAAACGGTCTTATCGTCAAAGGTGTTATGGCCCGACAGGAACAGCAGGATGAAGAATGTAAGAAGAGAGCCTGCCAGACCTGCGACGGTCAGATAAATACCATTAATAAATGTCTCCGTGGAACGGTTGTAGGTGGTGTATGCCTGGTAATAGTCGTCGTTCGCCTTATAGGATGTGTCCAGACCGATCACAACATAGTTTTTTGTGCTGTTGTACGGATTGTTCTGGATCATCAGCGCCGGAATGCTCGGGAATGTGGAATCAAAATTGGTCCGCACTGCCAGATCATTGGAATCGCCGGCGTAATACACATATTTTCCTTTAGACATCATGTCTTCTGTGGTCATTTCCGGGGCGTTGGTGTGGATCTGGTAAATGATATCATTCTTTGAGTAGAACGCCACGCGGAAATACAGGTTCGTAAAGTCGGACATGAGCCTGGAGTGGATGGAGTAGTAGGCGGAATACCGCTTTAAAATCTCGTAAGTCAGTTTTGGGAGCGTCTCATAGGCCTGCTCCGGACCGGTCAGTTCTTCGGCTGACTGGTAACAGCGCCACTGGACATAGAGACGTTCGTTTGCCTCCTCCGGGAGTTCCAGATTTTCATATGGCCCCTGAAGTGCATAGTCGTTGGCTTCATCCAGATAGTATCCCAGCTCTTTTCCGTAGAGAATGATGTCATTTAACGTGTAAGTTTTATCTCCGCCGGGGCCGGAAGTAACTTCCAGAACAGTTTTTGAATAGTCGATTTCTCCATTTGTTTCGAAAAACTCGCGGTATTTGATGTAGTTAAAAATATTTGAAATATCGGTCTGTACTTTTTTGTTGAAGTCCGGGGACTGTTCGAAGGATTCGTTGTTGATCCAGTCCAGTCCACGGCCATAGTTGGTGTTCAGGTACATAAAACCGATGCCCACAAGAGTAACGCAGGCGAAAACCACATGGAGAAAGCCGATGAAACGTTTAAAAAACGTAGAAGGGACTTTTTGTTTCATGGGAGATCTCCTTATTGTTTTTCAATTTTATATCCGACGCCCCAGACTACTTTTAAGTAGCGCGGCTCTTTCGGATTGATTTCGATTTTTTCGCGGATATGGCGAATATGTACGGCAACGGTATTGTCGGCACCGATGGCATCCTCGTTCCAGATTTTTTCGTAGATCTGGTCGATGGAGAATACTTTTCCGGCGTTCTTTACGAGAAGAAGCAGGATGTTGTATTCGATCGGGGTCAGCTTGATCAGGTCGCCGTCCACCGTTACTTCCTTATTTTCATCATTGATCATCAGGCCGCCGCATTTGTAGACCTGGGAATTGTTCTGCTGGTTCAGGTTACCAAGCTGGGTGTAGCGGCGGATCTGGGATTTTACGCGGGCCACAAGCTCCAGCGGATTGAATGGCTTTGTGATGTAGTCGTCGGCACCGATATTGAGGCCGAGGATTTTGTCTGTGTCTTCGGATTTTGCGGAGAGGATAATGATCGGGATACTGCTGGTCTCGCGCACTTTTAAGGTGGTGCGGATTCCATCAAGACCCGGCATCATCACGTCCACGATCATTAAGTTCACTTCGTTGGTCGCCAGAAGGTCGAGCGCTTCGTAGCCATCGTACGCTTTGATCACGTTGAAGCCTTCGCCGGTCAGGTAAATGTTGATGGCTTCGACGATCTGTTTATCATCATCACATACAAGAATTGTCTGCATATGGGGTCCTCCTTTATAAAAAAACGTTCACCATCCTTAGTATAACACAAAAGGATGGTGAACGTCTTAAAAATTCCTGACAAATAACAAAAAATAGTCGAAATCATGCCTCCATGAGTTCCTTACTTTTCAGGCTTCTTAAGAGAAACTGATAGCGGAGCTGGGCGGCGTTCAGTTCGTAGATGTAACAGTCGATGAGCGTCGGATCAACGACATGCTCGAACTGGTTCTGGGCGGAGGAGATGGCCAGTTTGCTGGCTTCGATCTGTTTTTTCAGTTCGGCGATATCTTTGGAGTTTTGAGTTCTCTGGGGAGATTTTTTATTGGAAAAGATCATGTATGGCTGCTCCTTTTTGGGCGAATTTCTTGTTACTGGTAGTATATCCGCGGGTGTTTGGGGATATTCATGGGCGACTGGGAATTTTGGCAATAGACAAATGTGACAGATTTTTCTTTGGAGGTCAAACTTCTTTTTGGAAGAATTCGCTGAATTTTAAGGGGCGTTTTTTACAGATTCGATATTTACTTTCAGTCCGATTTCGGGGATAATAATGACACATTCAGAAATGAGTTCTTCATTTCACTTAGCATATAAATTGCCGGCAGATTCGCCGGATGCTCCAAATCGGGGCGGTATCCGAAAGGAAATGTTTGTTTTCTAGTTGGTTTATACGGAAGGAGTGACTGGATTTTGACAGGCTTATTTGTTGTACTCTTTTTGGCCGCAGTGACGGATTGAAAAACGGGGAAAGTATATCATTGGGTCATTGGACTTGGTCTGATCGTTGGTGTTGGTGAGATTCTTGGTTTCGGGTCTGGAGTTGGAGCTGAGATTGATGCTTTGAGTGGTCTGGTTGATGGGCGGCCGGATGTTTTCGGGGAATTGTTGGGATTTTTCGGCCGTGTCGTTGGTACATGTGCTGTGTTTTATGTGTTCTTTTTGTGCAGGATGCTGGGGGCCGGGGACATTAAGCTGATGGCGGTCTGTGTGGGGATTCTTGGAGTTGAACGCGGTGGATGTATGATTTTTTGCGGGATGGTTCTGGCACTTTTGGTGGCGTGCGTCCGGATGAAGATCTGGAGACATGGGGTGTTGTGTCTTCGGGGACTCAAGATGCGGCTGGCGCCGTATTTGCTTGCAGGATATTGTGTGAGTTGGTGGATGGCTGTTGCGCGGCGTTTAGCGGTAGTGGTTTTGGGAGGATGACGATGAAGAAGATTATGGCGGTGTATGATGAGGATCCGTTTTATGCGGAGCGGCTGTCTGATTATGTAAACCGAAAAGAGAAGGGGATCTTTAAGGCCCAGGCCTTTACTTCGAAGGAGCGGCTGGAGGAGTTTGCCAGAGGCAATGATGTGGATGTTCTTTTGACGGGAATGCCGATGGATACGGAGGCGATTTCTGCCCTGCAGGCGGCACAGAAAATCTATCTTACAGAGGAGCGAAACGCAGACGGGGGCCAGGAAGACCGGGAAATTTATAAGTACCAGTCCGGTGATGATATTATCCGGGAGGTGATGGCGGCTTACTGCGAACTTCCGGGAGTGAAAGGCGTGTTTCCGGGGCTGGCGGCGAAGGACAAGAGGATCATCGGGGTTTATTCGCCGGTGGGACGATGCGGAAAAACGTCGCTGTCACTTTCCATCGGGCAGGTGCTTGCAAAGGAAGAGAAGGTGCTTTTTATTACTCTGGATACCTTCAGTGGTTTTTCACAGCTTTTGGACGAGCAGTGGAAGCGGGATATGTCGGATCTTCTTTATTATTATAAGCAGGGGCGGTTCCATGCGCTGCGGCTGAATTCGATCATTTATTACCTGGGGGATATGGCGTGGCTTCCGCCGCTTCGGTATCCAGATGATTACAGCCAGGTGACGACGGAGGAAATGGCAGGATTTCTTGTGCAGATTTTGAATGAGAGCAGTTATGAGACGATCGTGCTGGATATTGGAAATTATGACAGGCAGGTCCTGCCGATTCTGGATGTTTGTCAGGTGGTGTATATGCCGGTGAAGGAGGATATGATCTCGCAGGCGAAGCTGAAAGAATTTGAGAAGTACGTGGACCGGTTCGGGAATAAGGGGCTTAAGGAGAAGTTTCACAAGATCCATGTGCCGCTTATGACTGGGACCAAGCGGATGGAGCATTTTCCACAGGAGCTTCTCTGGGGCGACATGGGCGATTTTGTCCGGGGACTTTTGAAAGGACAGAGGCATTTATGGCAGGTTTAGAGCAGGATCATGGACTGAAAAAACAGTTGAAAACAGAGATTTTGCAGGGGTTTTCCTACGAGAGACAGATGTCGGATGAGGAAATTTCGCAGATTATCGATGAGAAGATTTTTGAGCGGACAGATATGGGGGTCATGACTCTTGGGGAGCGGTTGAAGCTTCAGCGGGAGCTGTTTGATTCGTTTCGACGGCTGGATATTTTGCAGGAGCTTGTGGATGATCCGGCGATTACGGAGATCATGGTCAATGGGCCTGAGGACGTGTTCGTGGAGACCGGGGGCAGGATAGAGCGGTGGGAGCGGTCTTTCGAATCACGAGAACAGCTTCTGGATTTGATCCAGCAGATCGTCGGGCGGGTGAACCGCATCGTCAATACTTCCTCTCCGATTGCCGATGCGAGACTTCCCGACGGGTCCCGTGTTCATGTTGTGCTGGAGCCGGTGGCAATCAATGGGCCGATCCTGACGATCCGAAAATTTCCGGAGCCGATGACTATGGAACGGCTGCTTCGGTACGGGAGTATTTCGGAGGAGGCCGCAGAAGTTCTGAAAGTGCTCACAGCGGCCCGGTACAATATTTTCGTCAGCGGCGGTACCGGCGCAGGAACGACGTCTTTTTTAAATGCACTGTCGGAGTTCATACCGACAGAGGAGCGCGTCATTACCATCGAAGATTCGGCGGAACTGAATCTGCCTCATATTGAAAATCTGGTGCGGTTAGAGACCAGGGAGGCAAATGCAGAGGGAGAAGGTGCCATTGGAATCGGTGGGTTGATCCGCGCGGCACTGCGGATGCGGCCGGATCGGATCATCGTGGGAGAGGTGCGCGGAAAAGAGGCTTTTGATATGCTGCAGGCGATGAATACAGGCCACGATGGAAGCTTTTCGACCGGCCATGCCAACAGTGTTCGGGACATGCTTTCGCGCCTGGAGGTCATGGTTTCCATGGCTGCGGATCTTCCGCTTATGGCGATCCGGAGACAGATCGCATCGGCGGTGGACATCATGGTCCATGTAGCCCGAATGAGGGATAAGAGCAGGAAAGTGGTTGCGATCGAGGAGGTGGACAGATTTGAAGACGGTGAGATTATCCTCAATCCACTGTATACCTTTGTGGAAACAGGAACGGATGAGAAAGTGGAAGGGGAGCTTAAAAAGACGGGAGAACTTAAACATTGGGAAAAACTCAGATTTTCCGGGTATCAACTATGAGGTCTATTGGTTGAGTAAGAAGGAATGGCTGACCTATGGAGGACAGGGAATTTTGTATGTTGGCCTGGTGAGTTTTGTGTTTTACCGGAGTGTCTGGGTGTTTCTTGCCTTGGTGCCGGTTGGAATTTGTTATCCTCTGATGATTCGGAATGACTTAAAACGCAGGCGGCTGGAGGTGCTCCGGGGGCAGTTTAAGGATGCGATCCTTTCGCTGGCATCGTGTCTGAACGCAGGATATTCGGTGGAGAATGCGTTCTCGGAGGCCCTGAAGGAAACGGACCGGATTTATGGGCGGGAGTCCATGATTTCGGAGGAAATCCGGCTGATGATCCGAAAGACGAAGATGAATCGGACTTTGGAAGAGGCACTGTTGGATTTTGCAAAACGGAGCGGGCTGGAAGATGTGAAAAGCTTTGCGGACGTGTTTCTGGCGGCGAAGGTCAGTGGCGGTGAGCTTATGAAGATCATCGCCCGGACGGCGGAGATCATCGGCGAGAAGATCCGGATTCAGGAGGATATTCTTACGGCAACGGCCTCGAGACGGCTGGAGCAGAAGATTATGAACATGATTCCGATCCTCATCGTGGTTTATCTGGATGTTACTTCGCCGGGGTTCTTTGATGTGCTGTATACAACGCTGGTGGGTCGGTTGATTATGACTGGGTGCCTGGTGGTGTATCTGGGGGCGATTGTGCTGGCAAAGAAAATGCTGGAGATTTCGGTATGAGGCGGAAGTGGTTTCGGTATCTTGCCTGTGTCGGGGCTGGAGTGGTGCTTTATTTGACAGCAGAGACGGTGGATTCTGCCAGTTCGGTTGTGGAAAACGGAAAACTTTCTCGGAATCCTTGTGGACAAGGTGAGGCAGTCTATGAATTTTATGTGGATGGACTGGTGTCTGGAATGGAAGGGACTGTGGATAATCCGGTTGATGGCGGGACTGAGGGACAGGGTATTTCGGTAGTGATTCAGGTGCCGGAGCAGAAATTGACCGCGGAACAGTTTGCGGAGCGGCTGCCAGAGATGGTGGAGGTACTTTGTGAGCGGATTCTTGGGGAGAATGCTTCGCTAACTGAGGTGCGGTCAGATCTGGAGCTGGTGAAGGAAGTTCCGGAGTTTGGTGTTACGGTCACCTGGGATTCGGACCGGCCGGAAGTTGTGAGTTCGATGGGTGTTGTGGACGGATCTGCAGGGTCGGCTGAGGCGAAGGGCAATGGAGTGGATGGCAATGAAGCGGCAGTTGAAGAGTCAGTTATGGCTGATGTTTCATTGGGGCTTGATGATACTACGAAGGATTTTGGAGAAATTGGAATTCAAGTTTTCCTTGAGGCCACACTGACCAATGGAATCGCTGAGGAAATCGTGGAGATCCCAGTCGTGGTGTATCCGCCTGAGGAATCCATGGAAGAGCGGTTTCTTGCCATGATGGAGGAACTGGTGCTTTTGGAGCCGGAATATGTGGATGTGGTTCTGCCGCAGGAATTTGAAGGAAAGAAGCTGACATACCATGCTCCGGGGCACTCGCAGAATCTGGTCTTGGTTTTTCTGGGGATTGTTGCGGCGTTGTGCCTGTTTTTGAAGGAAAAAAGTGATTTGGAAGAGGCGAAAAAGCGGCGGGAGAACAGCTTGATGGAGGATTATCCGGATCTGGTGTCGGAATTTTTGATTCTGACCGGTGCGGGATATCCGGCGAAGGCGGCCTGGAAGAAGATGACTCTTGATTATGGAAGGTCCGCGAAGAAAGGAATGCATCCGCTCTATGAGGAAATGCAGGTGGCGGTGAACCAAATGGAGACCGGAGTCCCGGAGACCAGGGCATATGCGGATTTCGG
>JAFUMF010000175.1 GCA_017482945.1 Lachnospiraceae bacterium | reverse complement strand
CTGGAAAATGATGAGGCGTTTTGGGGATTTGTCTGGAAGATTGCTGAAAATACATTAAGGTCAAAGATCCGAAAAAAGAAACATGATGTGGTTGAAATTGATGAGAGTTATCATGGTACCTATTGGAAAACTCCTGAGGAAGAAGTAATCAAATCGGAAGAACTGAATCTTTTGAGAAGAGAACTTTCCTTGTTGTCAAACCAATACAGAGAAGTGACTGTTCAATATTACATCTACGGGAAAAGTTGTTCCCAAATTTCAGCTGAATTACATATCAGTACGGAGATGGTAAAATATTACCTCTTCAAAACTAGAAAAATTCTGAAAGAGGGTATCGGTATGACAAGAGAATTTGGTGAAAAAAGTTATAATCCACAGACATTTCGCATGGACTTTTGGGGATATGAAAGCAGTGCTGAATACTGGGATATTTTCAAACGCAGACTTCCTGGAAACATTCTGCTTGCAGCAAAAGACAAACCAGTCTCATTGACGGAACTTTCTATTGAATTAGGGGTTGCTGTAGTTTATCTGGAGGATGAAGTTGCAATTTTAGAATCCCATGAGTTGTTGAAAAAGGTGGGAGAGAAATATCAGACCAACATCATTATTTTTACCAGTGAATATGAAGTTCGTGTGCAAGAGAAATTCGAACATGTATACACAGCGATGGTAGATCAGATAAGTAAGAAGTTGGATGAGTGTCTGCCAGAGCTGAAGACATATTCCTGTTTTGACCGTGTTTCTGTTGATAACAATGCAAAATGGATTTATGCAAACATCGCCATGTTCCATGCAATTTCAAAATTTAATGAGGAAGTGATTTGCGGAACATATGGCTCATACCCAATGCTTTCCAATGGTTCCAGGGGCTTTATTTTTGGCTATGACAATGATTATGACAATCATCATTTTCATGGGATTTATAATTACGACGAAGGACCTGTACGGATTTCTATCAACAACTACCGTGTGATCGAAAACTGCCAGCATTGGGAAACAAAACAGTGGCATAAGGGAATAACTGCTATGATTGATGCAGTAGTGGGAAACAAAGCCGACGAAAAAAATGAAGAACTGATTCATATGATCAACGAAGGTTTTATTCAAGCGGAAGATGGAGTTTTATCTGCTAATTTCCCGGTGTTTACATACGAGGATTTTTATGCAGTGAAATTAATTCTTGTCCCGGTCACTGAGATGATCTTTAAATGTATCTCAGAAATCTGTGCAATTGCAGCAGAAACATTAAGGGATTATGTGCCAAAAGCGTTAAGACAGTCATGCACTCATTTGGCATATGTAAATTATCAGACTGTTGCAGCCGCTTTATTGGTGGAAACGATGGTTCAGAAGGAATATCTGGTTGTTCCAAATGAGAGGATTAATCTTTGCATGTTTGGAGTGAAAGAGAAATAAGTGGGAAAAGGCTTTTCGACAGCAATGTCGAAAGGCTTTTTCTATATGATGACAGGTGATATTTGGAACAAATTATATACAGAAGCAAGAAAAGTACAAAATGGCAGAGTGATTTCCCCATTCATTGAAGCTGGTGGCGTAGCAGCCGCGATTTTGACGAAGGCTGGAAATATTTATGTGGGGGTCTGCATTGATACAGCAAGTACGCTGGGTATGTGTGCCGAGAGAAATGCGATCGCCAATATGATAACCAATGGAGAACATCAAATCGATAAAGTCGTTGCCGTCATGCCAGATGGTCAGGTCGGTTTTCCTTGTGGTGCATGTAGAGAGTATATGATGCAGTTGGATAAGGATAGTGGAGAGATTGAAATTCTTGTAGATATGGAAAGCAAAAAGACAGTGCGGCTTAAGGAATTGATCCCGGATTGGTGGGGGAAGAGTCGGTTTGATTTGTGTTAGACTACTATACCTGTTTATTCACGTTAGCAATTTGAGATAAATTAGCTAAAATGTAGCAAAACAGGAAATCTATCCGATGGGTCAAGACGTAAAAAACAAGAGGAGTCAGATAGGAAGTAAGAAAAATAGAAATCTATCTGATTGCGCAAGACGTAAAAGTCAAGAGGAGTCAGATAAAAAGTAGGAAAAACAGAAATCTATCTGATTGCGCAAGATGCAAAAAACAAGATGAGTCAGATAGGAAGTAAGAAAAATAGAAATCTATCTGATTGCGCAAGACGCAAAAGTCAAGATGAGTCAGATAGAAGGCAGGAAAACAGAAATCCTATCTGATCTGGCATGGGGCAGGGATTACTCTGGGTTAGCTTGAATGTGGAAAATGCAGCAATCTATCTGTCTTGGAAAGATAAATCTATAGAAGTGAGGTTCACAGAAAGGACTTTTGCTGACGTTGTTAATTCCCCACAGGCCTAGACAGCCTATTGTCTGGGCCTGTGGGGAATTTCTTTATTTATTTGACAGGCAGTTAATTCGTTCTATTTCCACAGAACACAACGATCTGCTCCGGCGTAGTACGTGCGGGGATGCTTCTTGTGGTGGCGGTGTAGGTGGCGAGCAGGAGATTGCCGCCCGCGTTCTCTGTAAATGGCTGGCCGTTGGGAAGTGTGACCGGGGTGTTCCACATGGGGGTCAGCATCAGTGTGTTGTCCGAGTTTACAAGGTTGGATTGGAACACATCTAGCACAGCAGTTACTCCATGGGGAGTATATGCGGCGGCGATTGCCTGGTATCTTGGCGGATAAATGAGCGGGACTGGCGTGTTGGGATCGTAGAAAAAGGTGGCGCGGTCTCCGATCTGGAATGGGTGAAGGTTCAGCACGTATGCATTCGGCTGAAGCATGAAGTTGATGATTCCTTGCTGTCCTTCTGTCTGCAGTGTATAGAGGATGTTGCAGCCGGGGGTCTGGTTAAAATTTCCGGTCTGATGATCAATTTCTGTAATAATTCCCACAACAGGGGTATAAAGGGCCATAAAGTGCCTCCGCAAGTCAATTACTGTATTATATACGGATCCTGATAAAAGGGTGGTATGTCCATGCAGTTTTTAGTTCCATTTTCCAGGAAATGATGATATACTTACTTGTGACTTTATCGATTATGGGAAGTCGGGCAGTTCCCCACAATAAAAGCTGCACGACCATGGACATGATCGGACTTGTAAATAGAAAGGGACACAAGTATGAGTTTTTATGTACCGGAAGGCTACAAACCACAGATCGACTTAAAAGAAACACAGGTAGCCATCAAGACAGTAAAAGATTTTTTCCAGAAAGAGCTTACAAAACAGCTAAATCTGACCCGTGTGTCTGCACCATTATTTGTAACACCGGAATCCGGTCTCAACGATAACTTAAACGGGGTGGAGCGCCCGGTCGGTTTTGATATCAAGGAAGGACACCGCCAGGCGGAAATCGTCCATTCTCTTGCAAAGTGGAAACGCTTTGCCTTAAAACAGTACGGCTTCCAACCAGGCGAAGGCCTCTATACAGATATGAACGCCATTCGCCGCGACGAGGACACCGACAATATCCATTCCATCTATGTGGACCAGTGGGACTGGGAGAAGGTCATTTTAAAAGAAGAGAGAAACCGAGAGACACTGGAGGCAGTGGTAACTGCTGTATATAAAGCATTAAAGATTACAGAAGATTACATGGCTTATGAATACGATTATATTGGCCATGTTCTCCCGGAGCACATCAAATTTATCAGTTCCCAGGAACTGGAAGATATGTATCCGGATCTGGATGCCAAGGGAAGAGAGTATGTGGCTGCAAAAGAGCATGGTGCGATCTTCATCGAGCAGATCGGTAAGGAGCTGAGATCCGGAAAGAAACACGACGGACGTGCGCCGGACTACGATGACTGGGAGTTAAATGGTGACATCATCGTTTACTATCCGGTCCTGGATATCGCGCTGGAGTTAAGCTCCATGGGCATCCGCGTGGACGAGGAGGCACTTGAGAGACAGTTAAAAATCGCCGGCTGCGAGGACAGAAAGGAACTGGCGTTCCAGAAGGCGCTGTTAAACGGCGAACTTCCGTATACCATCGGCGGCGGTATCGGTCAGTCCAGAATCTGTATGTTCTATTTAAGAAAAGCACACATCGGAGAGATCCAGGCATCGATCTGGCCGGATGAGGTGCAGGAAATTGCAAAGAAGGCGGGAATTCCGCTGTTATAATATGCTTTGGTGCCTGAATCATAGCGGTGAGAAAGGATTCCGGCTCCGATGCGTAAGGGTTACTGGTAGTGAAAGAAGTAATATGGGGGTAGTAAAACAATGGCGAATGAACGTTTAGAAAAACTGAGGGCGCTGATGGAAGAAAATGGTATGGACGCGTATTATGTTCCATCCTCGGATTTCCATGACTCTGAATATGTGGAAGACTTTTTCCGCTGTCGCGCTTATGTGTCCGGTTTCACAGGTTCTGCGGGCACTCTGGTGGTGACAAAGGATTTTGCAGGCGTATGGACAGACGGACGTTATTTCGTTCAGGCGAAGAAACAGCTGGCTGGTCAGGACGTGGAGCTTATGAAGATGGGCGAGGAAGGCGTTCCGACCATCGACAAGTTTTTAGCTGACAATCTGCCGGAAGGCGGCGTGTTAGGTATGGACGGCCGCGTTGTGAATACCGGTATCGGCCGCGGATTTGAGAAGATCGTTGCCGATAAGAATGCAAAACTTGCCATCAGAAAAGATTTAGTAGGCGAGATCTGGGAAGCGCGTCCGGAACTTGAGGCACCGACTGTGTGGGTACTGGAAGAACAGTTTGCAGGCGAATCCACAGAATCCAAGATCGCAAGACTGAGAGCAGAGATGGAAGAGAAAGGTGCGACCATGCACATCGTTTCTACGCTTGATGATATTGCATGGCTGTTAAACATCAGAAAAGAAACAACAGACGGCAATGTGCTTCCGACTGCGCACGTGATGGTAACAAAGGACACACTCCGCCTGTTCATCGACAATAAGAACTGCAGTGACGCAGTGATGACATATTTTGCTGCAAACGGCGTGACTGTGGAAGAGTATGATAAGATTTATGAGGCAGTTGCGGAAGTTCGCAATGAGAAGATCCTCTTAGAGCCGGATAAAGTGAATTTTGCTCTTTATTCCAGCGTAGATGCGAGCAACACCGTGATCGAGGCAATGAACCCGACTTCCATGATGAAGGCTGTGAAGAACCCGGTGGAAGTGGAGAACTTAAGAAAATGCCATATCAAAGACGGCGTGGCTCTTACAAAGTTCATCTACTGGATCAAGCAGAATGTGGGCAAGATCGAGCTCACAGAGACAGAAGCTGCCGAAAAATTAGAAGAATTCAGAAAAGCTCAGGAAGGTTACCTGGGACCGAGCTTTGATACCATCTCCGCATACGGTGCAAACGCAGCAATGTGCCACTACCATGCGACAAAAGAAGAGGAGTCTAAGATTGAGGCAAACGGCTTCTACCTTGTGGACTCCGGCGGACAGTACTATGACGGTACGACTGATGTGACAAGAACCATCGTTGTGGGACCGGCGACTGACGAGATGAAAAAGCACTTCACATGGGTCATGATGGGAACGCTTCGTCTGGCGAATGCGAAATTCCTCCTTGGCTGCCGCGGCATGAACCTGGATTACCAGGCAAGAGGTGCATTATGGCAGCAGGGCCTTGACTTCAACCACGGAACAGGCCATGGTGTCGGTTTCGTCTCCAGCGTACATGAGAGACCGAACGGGATCCGTTGGAAAATCGTTCCGGAGCGTATGGACAGCTGTATTTTAGACGAGGGCATGTTCCAGTCTGATGAGCCGGGCCTTTACATCGAAGGAAGCCATGGCATCCGCACGGAGAACCTGCTGATCTGCCACAGAGCCGAAAAGAACATGTACGGCCAGTTCATGAATTTTGAAACACTGACATTCGCTCCGATCGACCTGGATGCAGTGGACATTTCTGTGATGGAGCCGTCTGACGTTCGTATGTTAAACGCGTACCATAAAGAAGTTTACGAAAAACTTTCCCCGTACATGACGGAGGAAGAAAATGAGTGGTTAAAAGAGGCCACAAGAGAAATCGGCGGAGGTTACACATGGACAATTTAAGAAAAGAAATTTTAGTGACCATTCCGGTCAATGAAGATCATAAAAAATATCTGGAAGAGAAGGCATCCTCCGGCAAGTATAGCTGTGTATTCCGCTATGTTCCGGGCAAGGATGTGACAGCAGAAGATGTAACACGTGCGAACGTGATCATCGGAAATCTGCCGCCGGCGAAACTTGCAGGTGCAGAGAATCTGGAATGGTTCCAGTTAAATTCTGCCGGCGCGGACCAGTACACAAAGCCGGGCGTATTACCGGAGGGCTGTGTGCTCACAAACGCTACGGGCGCATACGGACTCGCAGTTTCCGAGCACATGCTGGCGCTGGTGTTTGACCTGATCCGTCGTTTCAACCAGTACCACAGAAATCAGGCAGAGCATCTCTGGCAGTACAAAGGAAGTCCGATGGGAAGCATCATCTCCGTGGAAGGTTCTACTGTGCTTGTGATGGGAACCGGCGATATCGGCGGTGATTTTGCAAAGAAAGTGAAAGCACTTGGTGCTTACACCATCGGTATCAGAAGAACAAACAAAGAGAAACCGGAGTATCTGGATGAGCAGTATACACTGGAAGAGCTCGACAATCTTCTTCCGAGAGCAGACATCGTTGCCATGGTTCTTCCGGGCGGCGATGCGACTCACCATCTGATGGATGAAAGAAGACTGCGCATCATGAAGAAGGGCTCTTACTTAATCAATGTGGGCCGCGGTAATGCTATCGACCCGAAAGCACTTCTGACAGTGATGAAAGAGGGCCATCTCGGCGGCTGCGGACTGGATGTAACAGAGCCGGAACCGCTTCCGGCAGACGATCCGCTCTGGGACTGCGGCAATGTGGTGATCACACCTCATGTTGCAGGAAACTTCTTCCTTCAGGAGACATTCGAGAGAATCGTCCGCATTGCAGGCGGAAATCTCGCTGCATGGGCAAATGGCGGCGAGTTCAACAACATCGTAGATTTTGCAACAGGATATAAAAAGTAATCAGACACAAAAGAGAACGGTCACCGAACTTTAACCAATGGAGTCGATGACCGTTTATTATTATTTCACGAAAATTTAACAGGATTTACAGACATGGCCTAATTGCAGAGTGTAATTTATTGTGCTAAAATGTATACGTCGAAATTTGCGATTGATGAGAGGTGACAAGCGATGTCATACATATCTTTTAAAGACGTGAAAAAAATCTATCAGATGGGCGAAGTGACGATCCATGCGGTGGATGGTGTGGAGTTTAACATCGAAAAAGGTGAGTTCGCGATTATCGTTGGCCCGTCCGGTGCCGGTAAGACGACGGTTTTAAATATGCTCGGAGGCATGGACGCCTGCTCCGGCGGTACGATCATGGTGGACGGAGCCGTGGTGAGTGATTATAATTCCAAACAGCTGACCACTTATAGACGCCATGACATCGGATTCGTGTTCCAGTTCTATAATCTTGTGCAGAACCTGACGGCTCTGGAAAACGTGGAACTGGCGGCGCAGATCTGTAAAAATCCGCTGGATGCGTCAAGTGTTCTGGAGCATGTGGGCTTAGGACACAGACTTGGAAACTTTCCGGCCCAGCTTTCCGGTGGTGAGCAGCAGCGTGTGGCGATCGCGAGAGCTCTTGCGAAGAATCCGAAACTTCTTCTCTGCGATGAGCCGACCGGTGCGCTGGATTATGTTACCGGTAAACAGATTTTAAAGCTTTTGCAGGATACCTGCCGCCAGGAAGGCATGACGGTAGTCGTTATCACCCACAATACTGCACTGACTCCGATGGCGGACCGTGTCATCCGGATCAAGAATGGTAAAGTGGATTCCATGGAAATCAACGAACATCCGACACCGGTGGAGGAGATTGAATGGTAGGAAAGAGAAAAAAGAACCGTCTGCTCACTGACGCGCTACGAGAAGTCAGAAATACCCGCAGCCGCTTTTTCTCCATCCTGATCCTTTCGGCACTGGCAGTTGCCTTTCTCTCCGGTATCAAGATCACAGCTCCTGACATGCAGTATACGGCCGACAATTACTATGACAGCCAGAATCTGATGGACGGATACGTGCTTTCTACGCTTGGTCTTGTGGATGAAGATATCGAGGTGCTTTTAGACACGCCGGGAATTACGGACGTGGAACCGGGATATACGCTGGATGCCAAGGCCTTGGATGGTGTCGTGATCGTAAGGTCGATGCCGGAGCGCATGAACCTTCTTCAGGTGGTCAGAGGACGTCTCCCTGAGGCGGCAAATGAGTGTGTGACGGAGGAGAACCTTCTGATCCAGCTTGGTGTGGACATCGGAGATGAACTCCCGCTTGTGCCGGGGGCCGACAATGAGGATGCGCTGGAGAATGGTACATTTACCATCGTCGGTACCGTCAACAGCCCGCTTTATGTAGGACCGGACCGCGGAACCTCTTCTCTGGGAACCGGTGCGGTAGATGGTTATGTTTACATACCGGCTGAGAATTTTACGTGGGATTATTATACCGTAGCGTTTTTTACAGCGGACGGATTATATGATTTAAATTGTTATACCGACGAATATGATGATAAGATCGATGCGTTGGTGGATGGAATGGAGCCGCTTGCTGATGAACGGGCGGTAATTAGAAAAGAAAATCTTGTGGCAGAGGCCCAGGCAGAAATTGATGATGCCAGGGTGGAGTTAGAAGATGCCAAGGCGGAGGTCGAGGAAGAACTGGCAGACGCATGGCAGGAGCTTTTGGATGGCCGCAAGGAGCTGGATGACGGTTGGAAAGAATATTATGACGGCATTCAGGAACTGGAAGATTCCATCAAAGAAGCGAATCAGGAGATCGCAGACGGTGAAAAAGAGTTGGCCGACGCTCTGATTGAACTTCAGGATGCGGAAAAGACGCTGGCAGATGCCAGAGTGGAATTGGCAGACGGCTGGAGCGATTATAATGAAGGCGCGGCAGAGTTCGCCGAAGGCAAAGCGGATTATCTGGAGGGCAAGAAAGAATATGAGGATGCCCTGAAAGAGTACGAAGACGGAAAGAAAGAGTACGAAGATGGCCGTGAGAAGCTTTCGGATGCGAGACAGTCACTGGAGTCTGGTGAGAGCCAGTATCAGGCTGGAAAAGCTCAGTTAAGCCAGCTGACAGGTGCGATCTGGATGGTGGCCAGCGGATCCAACGCCGGATATACTTCCGGAGATGATCTTGTGGCATCGGCAGCCAACAATGATCCGATGGCGATGGCGATCCTGGATGGAGCGCTCGCATATCTTCCTATGATACCGGTGGACAGCGGAACCCTTGTGGAGAACTATCAGAGTCTTCAGGACGCGAAAACCACGTTAAGCGATGGCTGGGACGAGTATGAAGACGGTCTGGATGATCTGAGATCAGGCCGATATAAGCTGGAATATGCGGAACGAGAACTCTTGGATGCCAGGGTCGAGCTGGAAGAAGCTGCTCTGGAGATCGAAGAAGGACAGAAGGACTTGGATGAAGCACTTTCCTCGCTTCTTGAGGCAGAACAGGAGCTGGCCGACGGTGAGAAGGAACTGGCCGACGGTTGGGCAGAGTATCACGATGGATTAAAGGAACTGGCGGATGCCAGAGTGACATTAAAAGAAGAAGTGGCGGACGCGGAGATCGAGCTGGCCGATGCCCTTGTGGAACTGGAGGACGGCGAGGTGGAGTACACCGACGGTCTGAAGGAATACGAGGACGGAAAAATCGAGGCGGCAGAAGAAATCGCCGATGCCGAAGAAAAACTGGCGGATGCCCAGGCAGAGCTGGATGATATCGATGACTGCGAGTGGTATGTGCTGAGCCGAAAGACCAATATGGGCGTCATGGGTTACGGACAGGATTCGCAGCGTATCAGCAATCTGGCAGATGTCTTCCCGATCATTTTCTTCCTGGTTGCGGCGCTTGCGTGTCTGACGACCATGACAAGAATGGTAGAGGAGCAGAGAACCCAGATCGGTTCCATGAAAGCGCTGGGATTCAGTTATGTTTCCATCAGTATCAAATACATTGGTTATGCCTTTGCGGCCAGCCTGATCGGCGGACTGATCGGCCTGCAGATCGGTAAACTGATTCCGATTGTCATTGCCAATGCCTTCAATATTATGTACGAGATCCCGCCGCTGGAGTTTAAGTTCCAGCCGGAGGTCAATGTGACAGCTGTGATCGCGGCAGTGGCATGTACGACTGGTGCAGCGATCTGGGCATGTGGTTCCACCCTTGTGGCGTCTCCTGCGGCCCTGATGAGACCGAAGGCACCGAGGGCAGGAAAACGAGTGCTTTTAGAGTACATTGGCCCAGTATGGCATATGCTGAACTTCACATGGAAGGTGACCATGCGAAATCTGTTCCGGTATAAGAGACGTTTCTGGATGACAGTCATCGGAATCGGCGGCTGTACTGCACTGATCGTCACAGGTTTTGGTCTCCATAACTCGATTTTTGATATTCTGGATAAGCAGTTCGACGAGATTTCTCTCTATGATGCGAGCGTTGGTCTTGAAGATGATGTGGAGAGCAGCCAGAGAGAGGCAATCTACGCGTATCTCGATGCCAATGAGGACATCGACCGCTGGGTATCCTGTTACAGTGACATGGTGGATACTTCCAGTGAGAGTGCAGTGGAAAACAGTGTCAATCTGTTTGCAGTCGCTTCCTTCGAAGATCTGGAAACCTTCATCGACCTGCGCCACAGAAGCGATGATGATCCTGTGACATTTGCCGGCGATGGCGTGCTGATCACCGAGAAGCTTTCGGAGCTTCTGGATCTGAATGTGGGCGATATGATCACACTGGATGGCACCAGACGTGTGGAGGTTCCGATCATCGATATCGTTGAGAACTATGTACAGCATTACATTTACATGACAGATGAGTATTACGAGGAGATTTTCCGCGAGACCATCGAGGATAATGCCGTTCTCCTTGCATACAGCGAGGAAATCGGAGCTGTATCGGATGTGATTTCTACGGAAATGATGGCAACCGAAGGCGTTGCAACATTCTCCCACATCGCATCTTTGCGTGATACATTTACAGAAAGCATGGTCAGCATCGATTATGCCGTGGTGATCGTGATTGTTGCGGCAGCGATTCTTGCCTTTGTTGTTCTGTACAACCTGACCAACATCAACATTACCGAGCGAACCAGAGAGCTTGCGACGCTGAAGGTGCTCGGCTTCTACGATGGTGAGACATCGGCATATGTGTACCGTGAGAATATTTTCCTTACTATCTTTGGAATTCTCATGGGACTGGTGATGGGACGGTTCCTTCACAGCTGGCTGATCCTTACGGTCGAGGTAAACCATGTCATGTTCGGTCGTACGGCACCGACGTATGCGTATGTTTACGCAGCGGTACTGACGGTCGTGTTCTCAATGGTCGTGAATGTGGCGGCGCACTTTAAACTGAAAAAAGTCGACATGGTCGAGAGCCTTAAAACGGTAGAGTAATAATTTATTAGGACAAAACAAAAGATAAGGACATTCCAAGGATCTGCGGATTAATGGGGTGTCCTTTGTTGTTGCCGGACATGTCAAAGGGAGGCCCGGAATTTTGACTTTTCCATTGGGTTATGATATTCTAGAAGGAGAGAACATGAGATCAGATGCCACCGGAGTTTCACAAAACATGACCGGTGAGAAAGGAAGCCTATGACATACAGAGAAGTATTAGCAAAAGTAGATCACACATTATTAAAACAGCCGTCCACGTGGGACCAGATCAGGCAGATCTGCGATGACGCGGTGAAATTCGGGACCGCCTCCATCTGCATTCCGCCGTCCTATGTGAAGCAGTGCGCGGAGTATCTGGGAGGAAAGATCCCGGTCTGCACAGTCATTGGTTTCCCGAACGGTTATCATACGACTGCAGTGAAAGTGTTTGAGACGAAAGAGGCAGTGAAGGACGGCGCGAAGGAAATTGACATGGTGATCAATATCGGCTGGGTGAAAGATGGTCGTTATGATCTGATTTTAGAAGAAATCAATGCCATCAAAGAGGCGTGCGGCGGAAATATTTTGAAGGTCATCATTGAGACTTGTCTTCTTACGGAAGAGGAAAAGATTCAGATGTGCAGGGTGGTGAACGAGTCCCATGCTGATTTCATTAAGACTTCCACCGGTTTTTCTACAGCCGGAGCGACATTTGAGGATATCGCTCTTATGAAGGCTCATATGAAGGAAGGAAAAATGATCAAGGCAGCAGGTGGAATTGCTGATTTTCATGATGCCGTGAAGTTTGTGGGACTGGGAGCGGACCGCCTTGGAACCAGCAGACTGGCGGACCAGGCGAAAAAAGGAGGCGTAGATTTAGATGCAGAAATATAATCGTGTATTTGTCATTGTAGTGGATTCTCTCGGAATCGGTGAAATGCCGGATTCTGCGAAATTTGGTGATGTGGGTGTAAATACGCTGGGCCATATTGCGGAAGTTATGGAGGATTTTTATATTCCGAATCTTCAGCGGTTGGGAATTGCCAATCTCTGTGATCTGGATGGCCTGGCTCCAATCGATGATCCGAAGGGATATTATCTGGTCATGAAAGAGACCAGCAGCGGAAAAGATACGATGACCGGTCACTGGGAAATGATGGGAATCCATACGACCAAACCGTTTCAGACGTTTACTGACACCGGATTTCCGCCGGAGCTGATCGCAGAGCTGGAGGCGAGGACCGGACGCAAGGTGATTGGAAATAAGAGCGCCAGTGGTACGGAAATTCTGGAAGAACTGGCGGAAGAAGAGATCGCAACCGGCCATATGATCGTCTATACGTCTGCGGACTCTGTGCTTCAGATCTGTGGCAATGAGGAGACATTTGGGCTGGATGAACTTTACCGCTGCTGTGAAATCGCGAGAGAAATTACGATGAAAGAAGAGTGGCGTGTGGGCCGCGTGATCGCGAGACCGTATGTGGGAAAGAAAAAGGGCGAGTTCGTAAGAACCAGCAATCGCCACGACTATGCGCTGAAACCGACAGGAAGAACAGCACTGAATATCTTAAAAGATAATGGTTACGATGTGATTTCCGTCGGAAAGATCAATGATATTTTTGTGGGCGAAGGAATTACAGAGGCCCATAAATCCAAATCCTCCGTCCATGGCATGGAGCAGACCATTGAAATTGCCCAGAAAGATTTTAAGGGACTTTGTTTCGTCAATCTGGTGGATTTTGACGCGCTTTGGGG
>JAFUMF010000174.1 GCA_017482945.1 Lachnospiraceae bacterium | reverse complement strand
TACGGATCATACGCTCTTTCTTTGTTGTAACGAGCTTAACAGCCATCGGCTGAATGATCGGAACGAGTGCCATGTAAGAATAAGCTGCTACAGCGATCGGTCCAATGTAGTTGGACTTTAATACCTGGGATACAAGGATAGCTGTCGGGCCGTCAGCTGCACCGATGATACCGATGGAAGCTGCGTCTGTGATATTGAATCCCATTAAAGCTGCGATAACGATTGCACAGAAGATACCAAACTGTGCTGCTGCACCGAAAAGGAACATTTTCGGGTTGGAAAGAAGCGGTCCGAAGTCGATCATAGCGCCGATACCGATGAACAGAAGAAGCGGCATTGCCTCAGATGCCTCGATACCTACTTCGAATAACCACTGGATGATACCATGAGTCTCGCCAACGCCTTCCATCATCTGGTTTAAAGCACCACTATCCGGAAGGTTAACTAAGATTGCGCCGAAGCCCATCGGCAGAAGAAGAGACGGCTCATAGTCTTTCTCGATTGCCAGGTAGATCAGTACGATACCTACCAGGTACATTACGGCCTGCTGCCATGTGATAGACAGTAAACCAGTCCATAAAAACTCCATACATTTTCCTCCTTGTGATAAAAGTATTTGAGTGATTTCGGTAAACAAGCTCTTTCTCATACCCTTTTCAGGGCATAAAAAAGACCTTTTGCAGAAGGATTTTTCGTTCTGCAAAAAGTCTCGTTACCAAAACCGGTATGTACCGCCAGACATCAATCATGCCGCGTTTGTTGACAGTACATTTCAACTACTCCCTCTTTGAATATTTAAAATATAAACATTCTGTAAAAAAAAGTCAATAGTTTCTTACCTATTTTTGCGTCTTTTTAGCAAATCTTATATCTGCGGACGGTTCTTTCCACGGAAACACAGGGATCAGTCCTCGTCTTCGGCCTTTTCCTGTTCTTCCTTTCTAGCCTTCAGCTCGTTTTCATCCAGCAGATAGATGTGGATCGTCTCGATACGGTTGCGCTCTACCTTTTCCACTACGAGGCGAAGGTTTTCATAAATGACCTCCTCGCCCTCTTCCGGAAGATGGTCTAACAGGCCGATCACGAAACCACCGATGGAATCGTAATCCTCAGACTCGAGGTGGAAGCCGATCTGGTCATTTAAGTCATCCAGTTTCATCGCTGCATCGATGGCAAATTCCTTCGAATTCAGCTTCTTGACCAGGTCTTCCTCGTCCTCATCGTACTCGTCTCGGATCTCGCCTACGATTTCCTCTAACATATCTTCCATTGTGATGAGGCCGGCTGTCGCACCGTACTCATCCAGTACGATGGCAATGTTATTTAATGTCTTACGGAGTTCCACCATAAGCTCTGCTGTCTTCTTAAATTCGTATGTGTACATCGGCTCGCGCAGATGGTCACGAAGACAGAACTCTTTGTCGCTCTCCAGTAAGATCAGGTCTTTGATGTTGACGATACCGATGACATTGTCGGTCGTCTCCTCAAATACCGGATATCTTGTATACTTTTCCTCACGGAAAATTTCCAGAACTTCGTCGTAGGTCGCCTCTACATCGATGAATGTCATATCGATTCGCGGAACCATAATGTCTCTCGCTACAGAGTCACCGAAATCGAATACGTTATAGATCATCTTCTTTTCGTCAGACTCGATTACACCCTCTTCGTGGCTTACTTCTACGATGGTACGAAGTTCTTCCTCAGTGATTGCCTCCTGCTTCTTATTCGGATCAATATGAAGAAGGAGAAGAATTCCCAGTGACAGTTTATCTACGATAAAAATCACCGGCGTCAATACCTGCATGATCAGGTAAATGGGCTTTGCAAATCTTAAAGCCAGCGACTCCGGATACAGTGTCGCAGTCGTCTTCGGTGTGATCTCACCGAACAGTAATACCAAAAGTGTAAGTACACCGGTTCCGATTCCGATATATGCGTTACCAAACATATCTGTCACAAGAACCGTCATAAGAGAAGATGCGGAAATATTAACAATGTTGTTTCCGATCAGGATCGCACTTAACATTTTCGGCTGGTTGTCGAGTATCTTCACAAGGATCTTAGCACTGCTAAGACCGGCGTCCGCCAGGTTCCTCACGCGAATCTTGTTGACCGCCATCATCGCGGTCTCAGAAGATGAGAAAAATGCGGAACATACTAAAAGCCCAATTACAATAAGTATCTGCAGGGCATGCCCTGAATCCAAAATAATCACTCCTATTTCTTTGTATTAGATTTGCACCTGGATGATGTGCATACGAAGTAAATTCTACAATATCCATGCTTCACTGTCAACCGGTCGGGCCGGTCGGAAGCCTTAATTTTTCATGAATTTCCCAGGAAATCCCCGATTCTTTGCCATTTGTGACATATCTTTCGCTTATATTCATATTCTTTTTTCGTTGACAAATCAACGTTGACTCATCAACGTTTCAGTTATATAATTGACTTGTCAACGATTTTCGAATTTATCATAAAGGAGGATTCCTTATGGAGATATCCATGTCCATACGACGCAGTATCCGAAGACTTCATCGCGGGAATCAGAAATTTGCCACGATGCAGTCGGATCATCCGGATCTGACACCGTCAGAACTTCAGCTTCTTCGTCATGTCGGTTTTCACGGCGAGGTAAGCCAGAGACACCTGGCCGAAACGCTCGGCGTCGATAAAGCCATGATTTCAAGAATGCTTCAGAAGCTGGAGGAAAAAGGCTATCTGGCCAGAAAAGAAGATGAAAACGATGCACGTTCCAAAAAGGTGGTCGCTCTGCCGCCCGCCCGTGAGATCCATCTGGAGGGAAAAGGACTGTCCGAGCAGTTTTATGACAAGATCACGGAAGAATTTTCTGCCGGTGAATTGGAGCTTTTAGACCGGATGCTAAAGAAAATGGCAGACAATGGCAGAGAACTGAACCAGGCATTGGAGGGCAAGAAACTATGAAACATGTAATCCGATATGTGAAACCGCACCTGCCCACGATGGCCTACGGCTTTACGATCAAGTTCACCGGAACGATCATGGAGCTTCTGATCCCGTATATTCTTTCTTATATTATTGATGAAGTGAAACCTAAGAATGATATCTGGCTGGTCGTAAAATGGGGACTGGCAATGATCTTGTGCGCTGCCATGGTCTTTGTATTTAACGTGTGGGCAAACCGTGTGGCCGCCGGAGTTGCAAGTGATACGATTGAAAAGCTCCGCTATGACCTGTTCTATAAAATTTCCTCTCTGTCCAGCTCGCAGGTAGACGGATTTACC
>JAFUMF010000173.1 GCA_017482945.1 Lachnospiraceae bacterium | reverse complement strand
CGCCTAGAGAAATTTGCCGCCAGAGGCAGCCACGGGGTCAGACCCAACGAAGCGCGGCCTCGCGCGCAGTGAGGTCACGGCCGCGCCAAAGTTCTGCTTGCAGAACTTTGAATCTAGACTTATAGTTATAGTATAAACTACCAGGGGAGGTAATAAACTATGATTTTTACACAGAAAGTTGTAGATGCCACACAGGTAAAATTCGCTGCGCTGCTTGAAAAAGCCGGTGAAGTGAAGAAGCAGGAAATCCTTGCTTGCCTGGAGGAAGCAAAGAAGACAGTTTCCGAGGACGTGATCTTTGCGATCCAGTGGATCTATGCGAACAGCCCGTTAAGTGATATGGCAAACTATGACTTTGATATGTTTAAGACATGTGCAGAGCACGGTGTTATGCTTCGTGAGACATCTCCGTTTGCAAAAGATCTTCCGGAAGATATCTTCTTAAACTATGTTTTACATATCAGAGTAAACGAGGAAGAGCTCTGCGATTGCCGCAAGCTGTTCCATAGCCTCTTAGCAGACAGAGTGAACCACCTGTCCATGCATGATGCAATTATCGAAGCAAACTACTGGAACTGTGAGAACGTTATGTACCAGTTAACAGACATCCGTACGATCTCTGCTCTCGGCGCTTACAATTCCGCATACGGCAGATGTGGTGAGGAGTCTAACTTTGGTGTTAACGTATTCCGTGCGATCGGTATCCCGGCAAGACAGATCTATACACCACGCTGGGCACATTGTGATGACAACCATGCTTGGGTAGAAGTATATTGCGATGGCAATTGGTACTTCCTTGGCGCATGTGAGCCGGAAGAAGTTCTCAACAAAGGATGGTTCACAAACGCATCCAGCCGTGCAATGTTAATTCACAGCCGCTGCTTCGGCGAGATCGAGGGCGAGGAGATCATCTCCAAAGTTGGTATGGCTTCCTTCCTCAACAACTTAAAATTATATGCTGTAACAAAGAAGATCACAGTAGTCGTAAAAGATGAAGACGGAAACCGCGTTCCGGGTGCACAGGTCGCATTTGGTATCTTAAACTACTCCAATATCTTCAACGCAGCTGTTATGACTGCTGACGAGAATGGTGAAGCAAGCCTTACATGTGGTCTCGGAAGCTTAAATATCCATGTAAAGAAAGACGGAAAATACTGTGAGAAACTGATCTTCACACCGGATCAGGATGTGGTTGAGATCGTTCTTAAGACAGAGCCGATCGTTCATGACGAGTGGCAGCAGTTCGTTACAATCGCTCCGAAGGATCAGATCGTTAACGGTGCAAAACCGACAGAGGAGCAGAAAGAACTCTGCGCAGTGAAGACAACTGCTGCAAACGCAAAACGTGAGCAGAGAGTTGTAGACATGTTTGATGCAGACAAGGCAAATGCGATCGTTGCAAAATATGGCTACAGCCAGGAAATTTACAATGTTCTCTTCGATTCCAGAAGCAACATGGCAAACCTCGTTGCTTTCTTAGAAGATGAGAATTACGATGCACATGCAAAAGAGATGTTACTCCTCACACTGTCCAAGAAAGACAGAAGAGATGTGAACATCGAGATCCTCAAAGAGGCTCTTGACCTTACAAAGGATTTCACATACGAGGACGAGGATCTGTTCTATAAATATGTAGTTTGCCCACGTGCATACTATGAGCCGATGTGCAAATCCAGACAGTTTATCCTTGATTACTTCACAGAAGAGCAGAAGGCTGCATTCAAGGCTGATCCGAAGTCTGTATGGACATATATTAATGAAACAATCGGTTTCGATCCGACGATCGAGTATGGTCAGATCACAACAAACCCGATCGGTGCATTAACAGTGAAGAATGCAAGCCCGCTTTCCAAGAAGATCCTCTTCGTAGCGATCTGCCGTGCTCTTGGCATCATGTCCAGAATCAACATGCTCAACCAGCTGGCTGAGTACTATGTTGATGGCGCATTTGTTCCGGTAGAAGTTCTTGAAAAGGGCAACTGCACAATCATTTTCGAGAAAGAATCCGACGAAACATTCCTGTACTATCCGGATTTCTCCATCGGTCTCCTTGTGAACGGTGAATACCAGACACTGGATCTCGAGAACGAGAAGTGGGATGGCAACCAGTTAAAGATCAACGTGACAAGCGGCGAATACCGTGTGATCACAGACAACCGTCTCCCGAACGGCAACCTCTATGCGAACAAGTACCACTTCGCACTTGCTGAGGGCGAGACAAAGACATTAAAGCTTGAGAAATACCAGGCAAACCTGGCTGAAATGCTTGATAACTTTGCGCTCGACGAGTTCAAAGTACATGATGAGGAAGGCAATGTGGTTCTCGGCAGCGAGCTGACAAAGAACAAAGCAATCCTTATGTGGCTTGAGCAGGGTAAAGAGCCGACCGAGCACATCTTAAACGAGATGCTCGACCAGGAAGGCGACTTCCAGGAGCTTCCGGCTGACATTATCTTCATGATCAACGGCAAGGGCGCTCTTGAAAATGCAAAAGTACAGAAAGTACTTGCAACATTCCCGAAGATCAAAGTTTACTACGACAGCTTTGTACCGAACGTAGAGACTCTGGCTAGAAGAATGTATGTTGACCCGGATAAATTACCGCTTGTGATCGTAACAACAAAAGAACTGAATGCAGTTTATGCATGCAGTGGTTACAACGTAGGAAGCGGCGATATGTTGGTTAAAATTTGTAACAATTTCTAATAAATGAATTGACTTTTACGGCGAATTTAGGCATAATTAATATATTGAGATTAGTCTGCGATTTTGGATCGTAATGATTCAGAACGCAGACGGCCCGATATAGAATTCGAGTGAAAGGAGGAACTAAATATGGACCATGAAACAATGTTTATGGAAGATACGTTAGAGTATTTCGCTCCGTCAATGATGGACGGAACGGATGATTCCCTCCTGGAGCTTTTATGTGAGGACGGTTTCCTGGAGCTTGAAGAGATTTCTGAAGCGGAAACTCCGGAAGAACAGGAAGCGCTGATCCGCCGCGCGATCGAGCGTGGTTTCCCGGAAGAATGGGATGAAGAAAGCCTTGATACAGCCGTAAAGCTGATCGTTAAAAAACTCGATTCTCTTAGAATCTGGAAGGACCTGGTGGATGAAGATAATCATCTGCGCGCGCCGCCAGAAATGTGTGCCGATTAAGACTTCCGCGTATGCGGACGCAGCCGCTGGCTGTATGAAAGTACAGACGGTACTTTCGGAACACAATTGAATAAGAGAATAAATAATTAAGGAGAATTT
>JAFUMF010000172.1 GCA_017482945.1 Lachnospiraceae bacterium | reverse complement strand
GGCAAAGAAGTAAGGGCCCTTAGGGCCTAAGCCTGTGGCATGAGCGCGGAAGGCGAACCTTTCAAGGCTCTTTAGAGCCAGCTGGCATCCCAGGCTTATAGCCGCAGAGCAAACCACCGGCTAAGCCGGTGGTCATGATTTATTCCATTATTAATCAACAATAACAACGCGAATGCCATTGGTTCCTGTCATCTGATCATTTTTTCTGGAGTGCCCCTGAGCACCTGCGGTTACTACCACCAGATCATTTTCTGCGATGATTTCTTTTTCCTTTAGCATATCGATTGCATTCATGATTTTCGTATCAATAATCTCAGCCCATGTGCCGAGGAATGGGGTCACACCCCAGTATAATTGCATTCTGCGAACTGCTTCCATATTATCAGATACACCGATAATTTTCGTATATGGATGCCATTTGGAAAGCATGCGTGCAGTGTATCCAGACAGAGTCGGAGAAAGGATAACTTTGGCTCCCAGAAATTTTGCTGTTGTAACTGAAGAATAACTGATTGCATTGGAGATATTATGGCTGATTGCTTCATCCACACGTCTTTTTGCATAAAAATCTTTATCAAGATGCGCCTCTGCTTCTGCCACGATTTGAACCATCATCTTTAGCGCTTCGACTGGATATTTACCGCTTGCAGTTTCTCCAGATAACATAACGACATCCGTTCCATCATAAACCGCATTAGCAACGTCGGTTACCTCTGCGCGAGTCGGGCGTGGATTGCGGATCATAGAATCTAGCATTTGGGTTGCAGTAATAACAATTTTGCACTCCTCGCTGCATTTGGTAATGATCATTTTTTGGAGATGCGGTAGTCTTTCAGGAGCCACCTCAACACCAAGATCACCACGCGCTACCATGATACCATCGCTGGCATTGATGATCGCATCGAGATTTTCAAGACCTTCCTCGTTCTCAATCTTCGCAATGATGCCCATAGAGGAACCGCCCTCTTTTAAAATCTCACGGATTTTGTGAATCGCGTCCGCAGAACGGATGAAGGATGCGGCAACGTAGTCAAATCCCATCTCAATACCAAAACGGATATCTTCCTTATCTTTATCAGTTAATGCAGGAAGTTTAATCTTCATGCCAGGTACGTTCACACCTTTTCTTTCGCCCAATTCACCACCATTTATAACTGTACAGTGAATCTTCGAACCATCCACGTATTTGACATGTAGTTCAATCAGACCGTCGTCAATCAGAATGCGGGTTCCTTTTTCGACATCCTCGTTTAGCCCGTCATAGTTGATTTGAACCATATTTTCATCGCCGATATGGTTTTCTGTTGTCAAGATAAAATCCTGATCTTCTTTAAAAAAAACCTTCTTTCCTCCCTTTAAGGTGCAGGTACGGATTTCTGGACCCTTTATGTCTAAAAGCACTGCAATTGGAATTCCACATTCGGCGGCCACTTCTCTTAACATAAGGTGGCGTGCTTTATGTTCCTCATGTTTGCCATGGGAGAAATTGAAACGTGCAACGTCCATTCCGTTCAGAATTAACTGTTTCATAATTTCACGGTTGTCGCTGCTTGGTCCGATTGTACAGATGACTTTAGTTTTTTTATTCATGGACTCCTCCTCTGATTTCGCTGCGTTTTTACACTTATGGGATGTCTGGAGTTTTAAGCCTTCTATTCTGCATACTGTTTCACAAGCTCGATAATTATATTGGTTACCTTTTCCATAGACTGGACCGTAATATGCTCCATCACGCTGTGATATGCATATCCACTCGATCCAAGGCTTGGACACAGGATCCCTTTAAAACTCAATCTTGAACCAATCAGGCCACCTCGAACAGGTATGATGTTCGGGGAGACGCCTGCAAGACGATTTGCTTCCACCGCTGCCGCGATCATATCAGGACAAGATTCGATTTTTGTCTGCATGTTGCGATACTTTTCCATTACTGACACTGCAACGGTTCCTTCTCCGTACTTCATATTCATCTGTTCCTGGATTTTCGTAAACATCCCGATTCGCTCCCTGAAAAGCGTTTCATCATGGTCACGAATCTCATATATATAGACTGCCTCGCCAACATCTCCATGGGAGCTTAACAAATGGTAACAGCCTTCTCTGTTTTCTGTGAGTGCCGGGATTTCTTTCGGGGGAAGCATTTGAAAAATCTCCATGCCGATCAATTGAGCATTGACCATCTGATGCTTCGCTGAACCAGTGTGTCCGATTTTTCCGGTGACGTGTACTTCTACTTGAGCAGCATTAAAGTTTTCATAAATTACTTCTCCTGCTGCTCCCCCGTCAATTGCATATGCACGTTCTGCTCCAAAGTTCTTTACGTCAAAATGATCAGAACCGTGGCCAATTTCCTCATCCGAAACAAAAGCAATACTGATTGCACCATGAGGAACCTTATGTATTAGGATATAATCAATTGCCGTCATGATTTCTGCAATTCCAGCTTTATCATCCGCGCCCAATAAAGTCGTACCATCCGTAGTGATCAGCGTTTCTCCTTTTAGTTTGGATAAGTGAAGAAAATCCGAGCTCGATAATACCAGACCACTGGTTCCAAGTGTCACATCTTCTCCATTATAATTTTCTATGATTTGCGGATTTACGTTTTCACCACAGATATCCGGAAATGTATCCAGATGTGCAAGGAAAGCAATCGGTGTTTTTTTTTCGTATCCCAGAGTGGCTGGGATTTTTGCATAGACGATTCCTGAATTATCTACACGCACATCAGAAACACCCATTCCTCGCAATTCGAATGCGAGCATATGTGCCAAATCAAACTGGCGATAGCTGCTTGGAACCGTTGTGCTTTCACGATTGCTGGATGTACATACACTGACGTATCTGAGAAATCTGTTTTTTACTAACATTTCTTCTCCTCCGAACATATCTTCTTATCTTCTTGACCATTTTTGCATATCACTCATATTTCGTCAATCATTGAAATCCTACATTTCTCTGCCTTGCCTTTTTGGTATTTCTTTGTTATTATATCATCGGTTCTTGTATTACTTTGGTGTAATGTGGGAACCGATGATACCAAAGGAGGGTTTTTAATTTGTTTCGCGGCAAAGAGTACATATATGAAATTTACAAAGAAAAGAGCTTTTCTGCTGCTGCTCAAAAATTATTTCTGACTCAGCCGGCGCTCAGTAATCATGTCCGCCGGATTGAATCGCGTATCGGTTCTCCGATCTTCGACAGGAGTACTTCACCGATCCAATTGACAGAAGTGGGACAAAATTATATCCATGCTGTTGAGCAGATTATGGGAATCGAGGAAAATTTTTCGCACTACCTTGCGGATACTCAAAACCTGCAGACTGGAGTATTGCGGATTGGCAGCAGTGCACTTTTGTCGTCGTATGTTCTGCCGGAACTACTGGCAGAATATAAAAAACGTTTCCCATATGTTGAAATAACAATCATAGAAGGAACAGCATCGGCGCTTCAAAAAAATCTGGAAGAGGGAGTGATAGATTTATTCGTTGAAAGCGAAGAACTATCCAAAGAGTTATTCAGATGTCTGACTTATCAAAAAGAGCATCTGGTTCTGGCTGTTCCGAGAACTTGGAAAATTAATGACTCTCTGCTTGCCTGGCAGCAGAGTCTTGAAAATATTGTATCAGGAAAATTTCTGGCACCTTATTATCCCTATGTTCCACTTGAGAAATTCAAAGACTGTCCGTTTCTCATGATATCTCAGGAAAGTAAATCTCGTCAAAGAACTTTGGCGTTATGTGAACACCATGGTTTCGCACCCAATATAATTCTGACAGTCAATCAGCATCTGACGGCGTACAATATGACTTGCGCAGGTATCGGGGCCTCATTTGTCAGTGACACTCTAATACGAAATTCTTCATCAACGCCGGATGTGGTATATTACAAACTGGAACCTGAGTTTTCTCAAAAAAACATTTATTTATACTATAAAGCAAATCGCTATGTTTCATATTGTATGCGAGAGTTTTTGGCTCTTGTTGAACGAATGCCCCAGACTCACTCATAACCCCCCCGGGCAGTCCCAAATACAAGGAGGGTTTTGTATGTAAAACATAAGAGACACATTTGCAGGGGAAAATTTGGGACTGCGTTGTACAACGTAAGTATATATTTATCGACCATGAAAGTCTAATTTCAATATTGGAATATGAGTTATCACATTTCTGTGAATTTTTTGTTGAAAATTTGGTTGTTTTTACCTATGGATTTGGCGTTTCTAATGTTGAGGTATTGTAAAAAGTAACAAAAAAGATGAAAAACATCACAGGAAAGGTAGTTGAAAGTGACAAAAATATTTCTTGCTTTTTGTGAGAGCATTGCATATAATGGGCGTTGCTCGCGTTCCGGAGGGGATGCGAAGCAAATATAATCAGAGGTGATATGCTATGAAAAAGAATTTCATGCGTGCTCTCGCTCCGGTACTGGTATGCTCCATGGCTCTTGGACTCACAGCTTGTGGTTCCAACAGCGGTGAGACAGTAGCTGGTGAGACAAAAGCAGCACAGGAGGCTGAGCAGGGTGAGGCTGCAGCTTCCGCAAGGGACACACTCGTAATTGCAACAGCAAATGAGACCAGTTCCCTTACAACGAACCTGCACAATGCAACAGCAGGTGACTACATGAATGAACTGACACACAACGGTCTGTTCTTGCTTGATGAGAATCTGGAAATTCAGCCAGATCTCGTAGAAAGTTATGAAACATTAAGCGACACAGAGTGGAAATTCAAGCTCATTGAGGGCGTTAAATTCCACAATGGCGCAGAGCTGACAACCAAGGACGTAAAAGCATCTCTTATGCAGGCAAAAAACTCTCCGGAGGTCGCTCAGTTTGCTCAGTCTTTCAAAGAGATTGAGATTATCGATGACTACAACTTCAAAATCATCACAGATGGACCGCAGGCGCAGCTCTTAAATGACCTTACGCATCATGGTAACTACATTCTTCCGGCTGACCTCATCGAGAGCGGTCATGACTTCAACAAAGAACCGATCGGAACAGGCCCATATACACTCGTAGAGTGGAGCAAGGGTGAGTCCGTTTCCTTCACAGCAAATCCGAATTACTTCAAAGGTGAGGCTCCGATCAAGAATATCATCTGGAAGATTATTCCGGAAGGTTCTTCCCGTACAATGGCTCTTGAGTCTGGTGAAGTTGACTTGATCGTAGAAGTAGAGACAACAGACGTTACACGTCTCAAAGACAACTCCTCCGTTGCGGTATACGATGAGGCTAGTACTCATCTCAACTTCATGATGATCAACACAGAGAAGGCTCCGTTCAACAACGCAGACTTCCGTAAGGCAATGTGCGCAGCAATCGACAGAGATGCGATTATCCAGGTTGCTCTTAACGGCGGCGGCAGTCCGTGTTACTCTCAGCTTCCGACCTGCTTCCCAGGTACAACAGATGAGGGTGCTACGACATACGATCCAGAGCAGGCAAAGGCTTACTTGGCAGCATCTGGTCTTAGCGCAGCAGAATGCGGTTTCTCCCTGATCTGTTCTGACGATACAAAACTTCGTGCTGGTCAGGTTATCCAGTCCTGCTTAAAAGAGGCTCTCGGTGTTGACGTTGCGCTTGAGTCCATGGACCTTGCTACATACCTTGATCAGACAGCATCTGGTGATTACCAGGCAGCGATCGGTGGTTTCACATCCGATACAGTCCTCAGCCTTGCGAAGGGTATCTTCCACTCCTCCGCTATCAATGCTTCTAACAAGACACGTACAAACGATCCGAAAGTTGACGCTCTCATCGATGAGATGCTTGTAACTGTAGATCAGGCAAAGAGCGCAGAGCTTGCAACAGAGCTTGCGAAATACCTCAACGAGCTTTGTCCGCAGGTACCGCTTTACTTAAAAAACAACACTCGTGCATACAATGCAGACCTTCAGGGCTTCAATTGTGGAGCGAGCGGCGGTACAAGCTACTACAACATGAGTTGGGGAAACTAATTACCGGTCTTGAATCATTTGGCAGACGATTTAAAACTCCCAAATTAAATGCTGACAGAATGAGTTATCAGTGAGAAAAATCAAAATATCTCTTAAACGATTATTTTATCTGGGCGGTCCCGTGGTGAACGGGCCGCCCCTTTCTTTTTGGCTGCGTTTCCAGAATCTTTCGTTTTTTTTGAGAAAAGCATGTGGAAAGACGACAACAGATATGATAGAATAAGTAAGATGGGTGAAGTATGTCCGCCGGTATTTTACTGGCACGTCTGCCCACGCGAAAGCGGCAAGATAGAAGGAGAGAAAAATTATGATAAATGAACTTGTGAATCGGTATCCTGTTCTGGCGGATATCCGGGACGATATTGAGATGGTTTACAAGCTTATCGTGGAGTGCTATGAAAACGGCGGCAAGGTACTGATCGTCGGAAACGGCGGAAGTGCGGCGGATTCGGAGCATATTGTCGGCGAACTGATGAAAGGATTTATCAAGAATCGTCCGGTGAGTGAGGAGATGCGAAAGGCGCTGATGGAAATTGATCCGGAGCGCGGTGAGGCGCTGGCAAAGAATCTGCAGGGCGGACTTCCGGCGATCGCGCTGACAGCGCATACGTCGCTGAACACGGCCTTTGCCAATGACAGAGATCCTGTCATGATTTATGCGCAGCAGGTCAATGGATACGGAAAGCCTGGCGATGTATTTCTTGGGATCAGTACTTCCGGAAATGCAGAAAATGTTATGTATGCGGCGGTGACAGCGAAAGCGAAAGGACTGAAGGTACTGGCACTGACCGGAAAAGATGGAGGAAAGCTTGCGAAGATCGCGGACGCTTCGATCATCATTCCGGTTCAGGAAACATACAAGATTCAGGAGCTTCACCTTCCGGTTTATCATGCCCTGTGCCTGATGCTGGAGGATCGGTTCTATGAAGAGTAAGGGAATTTCCCGATATTTGTACTGGCTGATCCCGGCGCTTATGTATGTGATCGGGGAGACGGTCACCGGAAACCTCGGATATATCGGCCCGCTTCCGGCGGTGCTGAATCTGGCGGTGTATTATCTGCTGTATATTGGTTTACTGGTGATTTTTCGGACAACGAAATATGGTTGGCCGATATTGAATCTGGTTTTGTATGTGCTGGCGACGGCGGAGTATTTTGTGATTAGTTTCAGAGAGCGTCCGGCCATGATCTGGGACGTGCTGGCGATCCGGACCGCCATGACGGTGTCGGCGAATTACAATTTTACGATTACTCCGAGGCTGGTGTTCACATGTCTGGCGGCCGTTGGTCTGGGCGTTGTTGTCTGGAAGTGGCCGATGAAGCTTGGAACATCCGGCGAGTCATGGAAGAAGATGTTTGGCAGGGTGGCAACCTGGGCTGGAAGCTGCCTTGCTTTTGGTGCGTTATTGTTTGGGGTCCTGGCTCCGAAGTATGCTCTGGATGTTCCGATGTGGGATCCGGTCGTGAGCTTTGAGAAAGAGGGATTTTTGCTTTCGTCAGTGCTTTCTTTTAAATCGGTGATTCCGCCGAAGCCTGAGGGGTATTCGGCAGAAGAAGCGGAGGAGTTATTACAGGAGCTCCATGCCGAAGCGATGGAGACCGGAGGGGCTGCTTGGAATAGCAGTGCCGGAGATGAGAATGGAACAGAGGCAGACAGTCCCGACACACAGACGGTCCCGACCAACGTCATCTGTATCATGAACGAGAGTTTTTCGGACCTGCGTTTGCTTAATGGACTCACTGGCGACCGTTCTTTTGAGACGGACGAGCCGTTTTTGGAGTATTATGACAGCCTTTCTAATGCACCGAACACGCAGAAAGGCAATCTCTACGTGCCGGTATTCGGCGCGATGACGGCCAACAGTGAATATGAATTTCTCACAGGAAACTCCTGCGCATTCGTTCCGCAGGGCAGTATCCCGTATCAGTTTTATACAAAGCCGGGGGACAACTCTCTGGCAAGAATTTTCGGCGATCTTGGCTACAGCACAATTGCCATGCATCCGTATCCAGGCTACAACTGGAATCGGACAGAGGCCTATGAAAATCTCGGTTTTGATGCGTTCCTGGACCAGGAGTTCTACGACGAATTGGAAGCGGAGCTCATGGCAGAGCAGGGAACGGGTTTTTCCAGACCGCGTGAATATATGAGCGACCGCTCTGATTACGATAGTATCCTTCATTTGATTGAGGAAAAAGAAGACGGTGAAAAGCTCTTTATTTTCAATGTGACCATGCAGAACCATGGTGGTTTTGAGGTGGAAGG
>JAFUMF010000171.1 GCA_017482945.1 Lachnospiraceae bacterium | reverse complement strand
TCCGGAAACGTAGCGGTACTCAGCAGTGCCCACCGAATGGAACTGCTTCCGTTCGCGCAGATCGTTACCAGATCCTGCGGCGCGCTGATGCTTACCATTGGAGGAATTTTGGTACAGATCGTCGGGTAAGCGCGGTTTGTAGGAGTCCAGGGGATATATACAGAAAAATGGACCAAGAATAGATTCCAGAGGCGAAAAATCAAGAATTTGGACCGAATCATGGAAGAAAAATTTCATATATGAAAAACGATATCCCAGATACCGAAATTTGATTGTTTTGGTATCTGGGATATCAATTTTTTTCTCTATAGAAATTCTAGAACTTTCTCCAGGTATCTCTCATAAAGAGGATCAGGATCGGATACAGCTCCAGACGTCCTGCCAGCATGTCGAAGGTCAATACCAGCTTGGAGAAGTTGGAGTAGAGACCAAAGTTCTGGGTTGGACCAACCAGTTCAAGACCAGGACCGATGTTGTTGAACGTTGCTGCCACCGCTGTGAAATTGGTGGTCAGGTCAAAATTATCGATACCAATCAGGAAGACAGAGCCAACGAAGATAAAGGTATAGGTCACCAGGAAAACGGAAATAGAACGAACCATTTCATTCTCTAACGGTTTTCCCTCAAAATACACCTTCTTGGTCGTATTCGGACGGATGTTCAGGCGGAATTCTTTGATCATCGTGCGGAACATGATCACGATTCTGGAAACTTTGATACCGCCGCCGGTACTTCCTGCGCAGGCACCACAGAACATGAGCATAACAAGAATCGTCTTCGGAATCGCCGGCCACAGGTTAAAGTCCGTAGTCGCAAAACCGGTGGTCGTAATAATGGAGCCGACCTGGAATGCCGCATGGTGGAATGCCATGAGGATATTCGGGAAATAGTCTCGAATAAAAAATGTGATGATCAAAGTCGATGCTAAGATGATCGCGATATACCATCTTGCCTCTTCACATTTGAATGCGTCCTTCGGTTTTCTCATATAAAGCAGGAAGTAAACATTAAAGTTTACACCGAACAGGATCATAAAAATGGTAACGACTGCCTGCAGGTAGGTGGAGTAACTTCCGAAGCTGTCATTTTTAATACCGAATCCGCCGGTACCTGCCGTACCGAAGGTAGTACAGAACGCATCGAATACCGGCATGCCGCCTACAAGAAGGAGAGCCAGAAGGATCAGGGAAAGCACGATGTAAAGCTTGTACAGCAATTTTGCTGTGGACTGCACTTTTGGAACCAGCTTTCCGACAGAAGGTCCCGGGCTTTCTGCCTTCATTAAGTTCATGTGATAACCGGTACCCGCCATCGGAAGAAGGCAGAGCAGGAACACAAGAACGCCCATACCGCCGACCCAGTGGGTAAAGCAGCGCCAGAACATCAGGCAGTGGGACATGTCCTCCGGAGCAGCAAGAATGCTGGCACCGGTGGTCGTAAAGCCGGAGACCGTCTCAAACAGGGCATCCACCGGATTCGGGATCTCACCACTGAATACGAACGGGAGAGAGCCCATGATACTCATGACGATCCAGCTGAATGCTACACTGACCGAGGCCTCTCGGGCATAAAATACTTTATTTTTTGGCTGTTTTCTGATTAATGGAAGACCAATGATCAGACACAGGACGATTGCGGCTACCAGTGCCCATGCACTTGATTCGCCATAAATGATTCCGACGATGACCGAAGGAACCATCAGAGCCGCTTCCACGCTGAGAATCCAGCCAATGATATAAAAAATCATGGAATAGTTCATGGAAACGCTCCTTTAGTTATTTAAAATATCGCGGATATCATCAAGGCCGCGGTTGGTGGTCACGACAATGACCGTGTCACCGACTTTGATCATGTTCTGGCCGCGAGGTGTTAAGATCGTGCCCTTGCGGTTGATGCTGCAGATCAGAAGGTTCGGTTTTAATTTCAGATTCATAAGCGGAACGTCCGTAACCTCAGAAGCTTCCTTAATGGAAAATTCCAGCGCCTCCGCGCGGCCGTCAAACAGCTGGTACAGAGTCTCTACTTTACTTCCGATGGAGTTCTGGCGGGCGCGGACATACTGTAAGATATAGTCAGCAGTCAGATATTTCGGGTAGATCACGCTGTCGATATCAAGACTTTCTACAATGTCGTTGAAGGCAATTTTGTTGACCTTTGCGATCAGCTTTGCGTTGGAATGTTTCTTCGCAAATAAGGACAGGAAGATGTTTTCCTCGTCCATACCGGTCAGGGAGATCACGGAATCTGCATATTCCAGACCTTCTTCCAGTAACAGCTCTTCTTCACTTCCGTCACCATTGATAATGTCAGCGCCTGGGAGCATCTCAGTCAGGTAGTCACAGCGCTCCGGATCACGCTCGATGATTCTTGTGCGGAAACCGATCTTCAACAGGTCCTTTGCCAGATAGTGGGCAATCGTTCCGCCGCCGATGATCAGGGAGTTTCGCACCTTTTTGGAGCGGACGCCGATCATTTCGAAGAAGCGGGCCGTATTTTCCAGGGAACCAACGATGGAAAGCACATCGCTGTCCTGAAGGACAAAGCTACCGTTTGGAATAATGACTTCGTTGTCACGCTCGACCGCACAGATCAGCACGTCCGGCTTCAGCTTCGCCATGATTTCCATGATGCTCTTTCCGCCGAATCCGATTTCCGGTTTTAAACGGAAACGAAGCAGCTCGACACGTCCTTTGGCGAAGGTATCGATCTTGATGGCGGATGGGAATTTTAAGAGCTTTAAAATTTCTCGTGCAGCAGTAAGCTCCGGGTTGATGATCATGGAGATTCCCAGCTGTTCACGGATGAAGCCGATCTCCTGGCTGTACATCGGATTTCTGACACGGGCGATGGTCGCACAGTTTCCTGTCTTTTTCGCCATCAGGCAGCAGAGGAGATTTAATTCATCTGCCGCAGTTACTGCAATGAAAAGATCTGCGTTTTCAACGCCGGCCTCCTGCTGGACCGTGAACGAAGCACCGTTTCCGACGATGCCCATCAGGTCGAATCGGTTGGAAACTTCTTCCACTCGTTTCGCAGAAACATCGACCATGACAAGATCATGGCCCTCTGCGCTCAATCGTTCCGCAAGGCTTGTGCCGACTTTACCGCAGCCGACAATAATAATGTTCATAATTTACAATCCTTTTTCTTGTGAATATTTCGTGATAAAACAGCTTCATTATACTATTTCAGACTTGAAAGTACAAGTATTGTAAGAAAATTGTTATGATTCTGAACACGAATTAACGGAACTCTACTTTTCCGGTTTTGGTTGTAATCTCTGGAAAATTATGTTATAACGAGAACGAAATTGTTAAAAATATGACTTGCAAAGGAGCTTTGACAGAATGATGAAAAAGAAATGGTGGCATGGAAAGACGGCGTATCAGATTTACCCGAAGAGCTTTTATGATTCCAACGGCGACGGAATCGGTGATATTCCGGGTATTATTGAAAAACTGGACTACTTGCAGGAGCTTGGGATCGAAATTCTCTGGATTTCTCCGGTCTATGTGTCTCCGTGCGCGGACCAGGGCTATGATATTGCGGACTACTATGGAATTGATCCGATGTTTGGCACCATGGAGGACATGGACCGCCTTCTTGTTGAGGCGAAAAAGCGCGGCATTGCGATCCTCATGGACCTGGTCGTGAATCATTGTTCGGACGAGCATGAGTGGTTTCAAAAGGCGCTGGAAGATCCGGACGGTGAATATGGTAAATACTTTTATATAGAAGAAATGAAGGATGGAAAGGGCCCGACCAACTGGCGTTCCTATTTTGGCGGCGAGGTCTGGGAGCCGATTCCTGGAACGAACAAGTGTTATCTGCATGTGTTCCATAAGAAACAGCCGGATTTAAACTGGGAGAATCCGAAAGTTCGCAAGGAAATCTGCAAGATGGTCAACTGGTGGCTGGACAAGGGACTTGCTGGTTTCCGGATCGATGCGATCATCAACATCAAGAAGCCTGAAAAATTTGAATGCTACGAAGCCGACCGCGACGATGGACTCTGCAGCATGGACGAGGTTCTGATTCATGCAAAAGGTGTGGGTGAATTCCTCGGAGAATTGCGGGACAAGGCATTCGCACCGCACGACGCGCTGACCATCGGTGAGGTGTTCAACGTGAGCGATGAGGAGATGAAGGATTTCATCGGTGAAAACGGCTATTTCTCCTCCATGTTCGATTTCCGTGAGACCATCGAAGGAAAATCAGTCCTCGGCTGGTATGACTGCAGCATTCCGACTCCGGATGACTATAAAAAATGCTGTTTCGAGAGCCAGGCATACAGCGAAGGCCTCGGTTACCTTTCCAACATCATCGAAAATCATGATGAGCCTCGCGGTGTCAGCCATTATCTGCCGAAAGAAGCGCAGAATGAGACGGGAAAGAAGCTTCTTGCGGCCATGTATTTCATGTTAAAGGGACTGCCGTTCATTTACCAGGGACAGGAGCTGGGCATGGAAAACAACAAGAACTGGTCACTGGACGAGATCGACGACTGCAGCACCATGGGTGAGTATCAGAGATGCCTGGACATCGGCTACAGTGAGGCAGACGCGCTGGCAGCGGTGGCACACTACAGCCGTGACAATGCGAGAACACCGTTCCAGTGGGATGACTCTGAGCATGCCGGTTTTACCAAGGGATGCCCGTGGCTGGTGGTCAATGGAAATTATAAGGACATCAATGCGAAGGATCAGACTTCCCGCGGGGACAGCGTGTTTGCATTTTATAAAGAATTGATCGGCCTGAGAAAGAATCCCAAATACGCAGAGACCATTATTTACGGAAAAACAGAGCCGGTCTTAGTGGATGAGAGCAATATCATGGCGTACTTCCGCCGAGGCGAGGGCCAGAACCTCTTTGTGATCGGAAATTTCGATCATGAGAGACGGATTGTGACCGTAGAGGAACTGGCAGTTTCATGGAAAGAGCCGGTCGTTCTCATCAACAACTATGAAGGTGCCCGGATCGAAAACGGAACCATTACACTGGAACCGCTTCAGGCACTGGTGGTTGCTGAAAATTAATGATAGAATAGAGGAAATTCCTTGTTGAAACATATAAAATTGAGCTCCTGCATACTTATCCTGATCGGAAGTGTCATCCAGGCGTTTGGCCTGTACCATGTCCATTCCTGCTCCGGCGTGACGGAGGGCGGTGTGCTGGGCCTGACATTGCTTTTGCAGCAGTGGTTTGAAATTTCGCCGGCAGTTTCGGGCGCAGTCCTGAACATGATCTGCTACTTCATCGGCTGGAAGCTTTTGGGAAAAGATTTTATCATTTATTCCCTCGTTTCGACTGCCGGTTTTTGTGGTTCCTACAAAATCATCGAGCAGTTCCCGCCCCTGTGGCCTGAGCTTTATGAAATGCCGCTTCTCGCAGCCGTGCTTGGAGCGTTATTTATCGGTATTGGCGTGGGCCTTTGCGTGCGGGTCGGAGCTGCACCGGGTGGTGACGATGCCCTGGCCATGAGCATTTCTCATGTGACAGGGGTTGGAATTGAAAAAGTATATTTAGTCAGCGACTTGCTGGTACTCGGCATGTCCATCAGCTATATTCCGCTTGGAAGGATTGGATTTTCCCTTCTGACCGTGATCCTCTCGGGCCAGATCATAGGGATCGTCCAGCGGATGAAACTGCCTTGGAGAAAAAAGACAGAAAAATAATCGGCGGTGCGGCACAGCCCCCGGGAAAATGGAGGTCATCATGGATCGAGCGATCGTATGCATCGGCTCTGCAGTCATGGATATCATGGGATATCCCATCGACCAGAAAAAAGAATGGAAAGAAAAACAGCGCGTATCCGACATCCGGATACTCCCGGGCGGTGATGCAGTCAACCAGAGCATCTACATGGCGAAGCTTGGTATGAGACCGATGCTTGCAGCCTGTGTTGGCGATGATACCAACGGAACATTACTAAAAAGTGCGTTGAAAGATATGGGCGTGGACACCGGCTTCGTGAAAGAAAAGGCCGGCCATGCCACAGGAACCGCTATGGTTCTGGTCAGTGAGGACGGGGAACGGAGAATTTTCTCCGTGAAAGGTGCTCACAGTACACTCTCAAGGAGCGATGTGCCTGCGATTTCCGAGCTCCCGAAAGAGTGCAGGGCAATCTCACTTGCCAGCCTCTTTTCCATGCCGGAATTTGAAGCAGACGGTCTTCTGGAATATTTAAAAGAGGCCAGAGCACGCGGGATCCTGGTGTTCGCAGACCTGGCAGCAGACAAGCTCGGCCTGGGTCTTGAGGGAATCCGAGCATTTCTTCCATATATTAATTACTTCCTCCCGAGCCTTTATGACGTTCTCTCCATGACTGGCACGGAGACCGCCGAGGAAGCAGCAGAGGTATTCCACCAGTTGGGTGTGCCGAATGTTATCATCAAATGTGGTGAAAAAGGATGTTACTGTTCCACCAATCATAGCTGGATCCCGGCTATCCCGGTAAAAACGGTAGACACCACCGGAGCCGGCGACTGCATGGCTGCTGTATTTGCTGTCAGAATTTTATCCGGCGACTCCATCGATGCCGCATGCCGTTACGCTTGTGCGGCCGCATCCTACAGCACGCTTTTCGCCGGTGCCTCTACAGCAGACTTATCAGACGAAACCGCATTCTTGAATGCATGGCCGGAATCGAAATAAAATTACAAGAATCTCCACTGTTTCTTTGCAAATGGTGGAGTTTTTTGATTTCCAGGAAAGACTTTGTCATGCTAATGCATGAAAGTTCTTCCCTGGAAATCAAAAAGGCCCTGGCGGGCCAGGATGCACATTCTTTATTCATTCCCGAGGGTACAAAAAAAATTTAAATTTGAAAAAAATCTGTGAAATGTAACCGCTTTTGTAACTGGCAATTGGTATATTATAGCCATAAAACAATAGAAATTACTGAAATGGCAAACC
>JAFUMF010000170.1 GCA_017482945.1 Lachnospiraceae bacterium | reverse complement strand
CGCTCAAATTCCTCTGTAAGATCAGTCCGGAAGAGCAGGTCAGCCGGATTATGAAGCGAAATGGGCCGGAGATGTTAGAGCGGTTCAAAACCACCTGGATTCCCATGGAGAACCGGTATTTTGATACCTTTGAAATTGAGAAGGATTGTATCATTGTGTAAAATGGACCGTTCCCGGGGCAATAAAAAGCAGAAAGAAAAGACGCAGTTCGTTGAAACTACAACGTACCGCGTCTTTTTCGCATTTGCAAGAAATAAAACTTCGTTATGTACTACTAAATAAGTCCAACAGATTTCATAAAGAAAATCCATAAAAACAGTGTTCCCGTAGCAGCCACCGTACTGATGACCACCAGTTCGCCGGCCAACTCGCCGTCGCCGCCCATGTTCTGGGCCATCGGATAGGAGGCAGCAGCCACCGGAGTGCCGTAAACAGCAACGAGAAGGAACAGCTCCAGCTCTCTTAAGCCGACCATGTAACCAAGGACCAGCATGATCGCCGGAAGAATCAGCAGCTTAAAGCTAAGGACCGGAACCAGATATTTCAGGTTCTTACGGATCGCGTTAAACTGAAGTGTACCGCCGAGGACGAACAGAGCCAGCGGAGAAGTCATGTTGGAAAACTCGGAAATCGGTTTCAACAGACTGGCCGGGACTTTGATGCCGCAGAAGAAAAATACGAGACCAACAACTGCGCCCTGCAGCAGCGGGTTCTTTAAAACATTGATAAAAATGGATTTAGGGTCTGCTTTTCCGTCGGTGTTGAACATTTCCAGGATAACAACCGAGGTCGTGTTGTAAATGGTAACAACGACTGTGATCAGCATGGCAGCCACGGAGGATGCGTAATCGCCGAACACTGAGATCGTGAGCGGGAGACCGAAGAGAATAAAGTTGCTTCGGAAAATACCCTGGATGATTACGCCGCGCTTCGGATTCTCTTTGACGATCCGCGGTACGATGAGTACGAGGATCACTTCCAGGAGCAGAATGCTGGCACCGGTAAAGATCATGAGGATCGGTCTCGGAAGAGAGGTCGGGTCCGCCTTATAAATATTGTAGAATGTCATGAACGGGTAGAACAGACGGAATACCATTTTGTTCAGCTTCTGAAGGAATTCCTCTGTGACCACGCCACGGACTTTCATGGTGTAGCCGAAGGTAATGTAGAATAGAAACGGAATGACCGCATTCATCGCGACGAGAAAACTTTCCATAATATATACTGCCTTTCTGTGTGTGAGAATTCATTGCTGTTTTTACTTTATCATGCTAGAATACAATTGTCTAACATAAAAAAGTGTGTTTCTAAACAATGTTTTTATTGTGGAGGAGAAGGAATATGACATTTCAGTCTCTCAGTTACTTTTTAGTGGTTTATGAAGAGCGGAGCATTACAGAGGCGGCAAAGCGTCTCTTTATCAGCCAGCAGAGTCTTTCGGTTCATATCCAGCGGCTGGAAGAGACCTGCGGCACAAAATTGTTTATTCGCCGGCCGGTATTTCGGCCGACCTATGCAGGCGACCGTCTGGCGGTGGCGGCAAGAGAAATCCTTCGAGTGAAAAAGGAGATTCTGGCAGAAATCAAAGAAATCGATGCAGGGCAGAAAGGTAAGATGTCACTGGGTTTTACCGGATTTCTTGCAGGAGATCATCTGCCGGAACTGCTCCGTCAGTTTAATCAGCAATATCCAGGAATCGAAGTGACCGCAGTTACAAGCCCGAGTTTACAGTTAGAGGAGCAGACTCTGGATGGCCGGCTTGATTTTTATATAGGAAGTACTGCAAGGAAAAATGGCGAGATGGTGGAAATTCCACTGATCGAGACCGGCTTGGTTGTGGCCGTGAGGGAACAGGTGCTGAAGGAGAATACGGATTTTACAGATGAAAAAATCCGGGATGCGGAGATACATGGGATCGGTCTGGAGGAAATCAGGCAGATACCGCTGATCGTTCCTTACAGAGGAGGTGGACGTGTCCGGGAAATACTTGACCGGCATATCAAGGCCAACAAAATCGATACCATGATCCGGTTGGAGACCCACCATACCATTATCGTGTCTGCCTGTCAGAAAGGCATCGGGGCGGGACTCATTTATTCGGTCACGCCGGTCGATGATAGAAATCTGGATGACAGAATCTGTCGGTTTCCTATTAAAAATCTGGATTATACCATCCATACCTGCATCTGTTATCGCCAGGACCATTTCCTGACCTCCCATGAGGAGGCGTTTATCCGTCTGACGAAAGCATATTTTGAAAAGATGATGCATCATGTCCGGACGTAATAAGGAAGTGCTGCGACCGCCGCATTTTGTATTTTACAAGTGAAGAAAATTGCGGTATGATATGGTAGAAATATGAAATGGGGGAGGATCAACAAATGAGTTTTACAGTTGAGACAGTGAAAGAAGCGAGAGAACGAATTCGCGATTATGTGACAGAAACTCCGCTCCTTCGAATGGAAGTGCTGGATGAGTTTTTGGGCTGCCAGGTATATCTGAAGCTGGAAAACATGCAGAAAATCGGCGCTTTTAAATTTCGCGGAGCGATGAATAAAATTCAGAAGCTGACAGAGGAGGAGCTGGCGTGTGGTATCGTGGCTGCATCCTCCGGAAACCATGGAAAAGCAATTGCTTACGGTGCGAAAATGAAAGGCGCGAAAGCGACCATTATCATGCCGAATACTGCGCCGAAGATGAAGGTGGAGGCGATCAAGGCTCTTGGGGCTGAGGTGATTTCCTGCGATGCAGCGGAGCGTTTCGAAGTGGCTGCGAAAGTATGCGAAGAAAAGGGAAGCACAATGGTTCCGCCATATGATGACTACGATGTTATGGCAGGTCAGGGAACGCTCGGTCTTGAGATCATGGAGCAGTGCCCGGAGGTGGACACTGTCATTGTTCCGGCCAGCGGCGGCGGACTGATCGGTGGTGTGTCCACAGCGATCAAGGGTGTGGATGAAAACGTGAAGGTATACGGTGCAGAACCGTCCGTACTGCCGAGATATAGTGTCAGCCTGGAAAAGGGTGAGCCGACCATGGTTCCGATGCCGGAGGTGAAATCTGTGGCAGATGCACTGGTTTCCAACCGCCCGGGCCTCAAATGTTTCCCGGTCGTTCGTGACCATGTGGATGGATTTGCGGCAGTGGATGATACCTACATGCTGAAAGCTATGAAGATGTTATTGATGGAAGGTAAGATCCTTGCTGAGCCGTCTTCCTGTATCGGAATGGGCGCTGTGCTCCAAGGACTGATTTCCGTAAGCCCGGAGGAGAAGGTTTGCTTTGTGATTTCCGGCGGAAATCTGGGCTTTGACCAGTTAGAGCTTCTTGGAGGCGTAAATTATTAATAAACATGATGAAGGCCGGGACCGCATTTCCGGCCTTTTGAAAGGAACAAAATGGATACCAATGAAACTTTAGGGCAGTTTTTTCTTGACCGAATCAAACGGTCTGTCATCGCTGCCATCGGACTTCTGACTTTTTCCGTGGGTGTTTATTTCCAGATGCAGTCAAATCTGGGAATCGCTCCGTGGCATGCTTTTAAACAGGGTCTGTCCATGAATTTCCCGATCAGTTACGGCACTGCCAGTATTATCCTTTCGCTGGTCATCATCGTGGCGGATCTGATGCTCAAAGAGCGGATCGGAATCGGAACATTTCTGGACGCATTTTTAGTAGGGATTGGAACAGATGTCTGTATCTCCTTAGATTTCTTTCCGGTACAGACCAGCCTGATCCCGCAGATCGGCGCGCTGTTTATCGGAACGGTCATTTGCTGCGTCGGTCAGTGGTTCTACATGACGGCGGCACTGAGCTGCGGCCCGATCGATTCGTTCCTTGTCGGGATCGGAAAACGGTTCCCGAAGGTACCGATCGGTACGGTGAATCTCGTGATTTTGGTGGTGGTCCTTGCGGGCTGTCTGGTACTGGGAAGTCCGATCGGACTTGGAACCGTTCTGACTGTGTTCGGAACAGGATTTGTCATGGATGCCGTATTTAAAATCGTGAAATTCAATCCGCGCGGCGTGGTCCACGAGGGTCTGACCGATACCGCAGCGGCATTTATGAAAGCCATTCAGCGCTGAACTACGAACAATTTAAAAAAGTAAGATACAAACAGATGAATCTGTGGAAGGAGCAGTATGAACAACGCAGAAACATTTACACAATTTTTCCTGAATCGTCTGGGACGATGCCTGTATGCGACCGTAGGTCTTCTGATCTTCGCAGTGGGATCCTATTTCCAGCTTCAGGCCAATTTCGGCATGTCACCATGGAGTTCTCTGAACCAGGGACTTTCCATGAACTTTCCGATCACCTTCGGAACAGCCAGCATTCTGACATCCGTCCTTATTATTATGGTAGATATCCTCATGAAGGAGCCGATCGGACTGGGCACGATCCTCAATGCTCTGGTCATCGGAATCGGAACGGATATCTGTATTGCCCTGGATTTTCTTCCGGTGCAGACCAACCTGATTTTCCAGTTGATCGTTCTTCTGGCCGGAATTGTGATCACCTGCATCGGCCAGTTTATTTACATGAAAGCATGCTTAAGCTGTGGACCGAGAGATTCTCTTCTTGTGGGTCTGGGAAAACGATTCCCGAACGTGCAGATCGGTACGGTGAACATCGTGCTTCTGGCAGTGGTTCAGGTCGGATGCCTCTTCCTGGGAAGCACCATCGGACTTGGTACCGTGATCTGTGTCTTATTCACCGGAACGATCATGAACATCGTATTTAAGATCCTGAAGTTCAATCCGCGTGAATTAAAACACGAAGGTCTCCCGGAGACAATGGCGGCTGCAAAGAAAGCGCTAAGGAAATAAGTCGGAAATTATTAAAACATCATAAACACCAATGGCACATCTTGACAAAGGTGACAGCCTGTCACATAATAATGACAGTCTGTCACCTTTTGCTGTTTTAAGAGATGAAATGGACAAAAGGTGGAGCAAACAAAGGAGGGACCAGGTATGCCAACGGAGCGGTTTTACCGATTGCCGAAGGAAAAGGCAGATACAATAAAAAAAGCAGCAGTTGAGGAATTCAAGAGAGTACCACCGGAGGAAGTATCCATCAATAAGATCATCCAGAATGCCGACATTTCCCGCGGAAGTTTTTACACCTATTTCGAGGATAAAAATGACCTGTTTGGCTGGCTGATGGGCGATTTTATTAAAAATTACCGCCAGTTCTATGTGACGGCACTGGAGAAAAACGGAGGTGACCTCTGGGATGTATTTGACCGGGTCCTGATTCATACCATCGAGTGGGTGGATGAGCAGGGACTGGTGGAGATCGTCGGAAATATGATGAAAGGGAATAAATTCTCGGAACAATTCCATTGCGATCTGTCTCAGGATTGTAGGATGGAAGAGGAAAACAGAAGCTATGCAGAATTGTTGTACAGACGAATGGACCCGAAATGCTGCACATTAAACCTGGAAGAGTTTCAGGAACTGCTGGGAATGCATGTAGCTTCTCTGGTGATTGCATTGAGATTGCATTTTGCAAACAATGCGAATCTGGAAATGATTCAGGCTGCTTACCGCAGACGCATGAAAATATTGCGCTATGGAGCATGTCCGGGACAGGAACAGACAGAATTTTAAGGAAAGAAAGGACAAAACAAGCATGGGAAAAATAGGAACAATTGCGGCAGGAGTTGTAGTAGTTGGCGCTCTTGGAGCAGCTGTATTTTTCAGACTGAATCAGGAAGAAACAGTGATGGAGGCGATTCCGGATCCGACCGTCCGTGTGGAGAACCCGGTGGAGGCGACCATTGAGCTGAAAACCGGACTGACAGGAACGGTTTCTGCGGCGGAAAGTGTATATGTCATCGCGACAGGAAACGGAGAAGTCCTGGAAGTGTACGCAAAACTGGGAGACCTGGTAGAGAAAGACCAGGAATTATTTAAAATCGATAATTTGCAGCTGGAATCCGCGAAGATCCAGCTGGAATCTGCGAAGATCCAGCTGAGAGATGCACAGACCAACTTAAACCGCATGAAGGTACTCTATGAGAGCGGCGATATTTCTGCACAGGCCTATGAGCAGGTAGCATCTGGTGTGGAAGCTGCAAAGCTGCAGGTAGAGGCTCTGGAGCTGGCTTATGATGCGCAGCAGGATGCGACGGTCGTAAAGGCACCGATCAGCGGTCGTCTGGAATCCTTTAATGTCGTGGAGAAAAATATGTTAAGCGCAGGCATGGTCGGCGTGATCTCCAGCGAAGGATCAAAGACCGTGAATTTCGCAGTGACCGAGCGTGTACAGCAGGGAATCAAAGTGGGCGATCCGTTCACCGTTGAAAAGAATGGCATGGAATATCATGGAACGATCACAGAGGTCGGAACCATGGTGGATATGCAGACGGGTCTTTTCATGGTAAAAGCGTCCTTAGAGAATGCGGATGGTCTGCCAAACGGCAGCATGGTGAAATTATATGTGACCGCACATAAGGCGGAAGACGTGATCACCGTTCCGGCGGACTGCGTAAACTACGATGATGGTGAAGCATTCGTGTATACATATGAGGCAGAGACTGGTCTTGCGAAGAAGGTGTTCGTAGAAGACGGACTGGTGGATGCTGAGAAGATTGAGATTGAGTCCGGACTGGATCTGGATGACCAGGTCATCGTTTCCTGGACCAGAGAGCTCTATGACGGCGCGGCAGTTCAGGTAGCAGCAGAATAGTAAGGAGGCGTGATTCATGGGCTTAACGAAAACAGTCTTAAAACGGCCGGTCACAACTCTGATCGTTGTGCTGTGTCTTATTGTGTTTGGTTTTACCTCTGTAACATCCAATAAGCTGGAGCTGATGTCCTCCCTGGAGATGCCGATGTTGATCGTCAACGCGATTTATCCGGGTGCCAGCCCTGAGGACGTGGAAGAACTGGTAGTAAAACCGATCGAAGATGAAGTCGGTACGTTGTCAGGTGTAGAGACCATCACAAGCGTTTCCAACGAAAACTATGGTATGGTTCTGCTGCAGTACGAATACGGAACCGATCTGGATGTGGCGTATGATGATTTAAAGAAAAAAATGGATGCACTGACAACGGTATTACCGGACGACGTGGATACCCCGACCATCATCGAGATGGACATCAATGCGATTACATCCCTCACGGTCGCCATCAACAACGACAGTGTCGGCAACCTTTATAACTACGTGGATAATACGGTCATTCCTCAGATTGAAAAGCTGGGATGCGTGGCCAATGTGTCGGTGTCCGGCGGCCAGGCAGAGTACATCCGCGTGGAGCTGATCCCGGAGAAACTGGCCCAGTACCGCATGAGCATGAGTTCTGTGGCGGCAGCTCTGGCGAGCGCAGACTTCTCCATGCCGCTTGGCAGCACCATCGTCGGCGGACGAGAACTCTCCGTAACATCCGGTGCGGACTTTGACACCATGGCTCTGTTAAAGAGCATCCCGATCACACTGGGAAATGGTAACATCATTTATATGGAAGATGTTGCCAACATTTACATGACCCTGGAGGAGCAGACTTCCATCGGCCGATACAATGGAAGTGAGACCATTTCCATCGGCGTCAACAAGAATCAGGACAGCACCGACATCGAAGTATCGGATGAGGTCATGAAAGTCCTGAACGAGATGCAGGCAGAAGACCCGAATCTCCATGTGGAGGTCATCAACGACAATAGTGAGATGATCCGAAACTCCTTAAGTACCGTACTGGAGACCATGGTCACAGCAGTTATCGTTGCCATGGCGATCATCTTCATCTTCCTGGGAGATATGAAGGCATCCTTGATCGTAGGTACCTCCATTCCGATTTCCATCCTGTCCACACTGATCGCAGTAAAGCTGGCTGGTTTCTCTCTGAATATTATCACGCTGGGAAGTATGGTCGTTGGTATCGGTATGATGGTAGATAACTCCATCGTAGTTCTGGAGAGCTGCTTTAGATGTACCCAGGAGGGCGGCGACGCCTCCGCTGCAAGGAAGGCGGCACTGGAAGGCGCAGGAATCGTATTCCAGTCTGTATTGGGCGGAACCCTGACCACGTGTGTTGTATTCCTCCCGTTAGGATTTATGCAGGGTCTCTCCGGCCAGTTGTTCCAGCCACTTGGATTCACCATTGTATTCGGTATGGTCGCATCTCTGGTATCTGCGATGTCCATCGTACCGCTTTGTTACGCATTTTATAGACCGAAGGAGAGGGATAAGACTCCGGTGAGCCGTCTCATGAATTCCGTTCAGGATGGTTACCGTGCCCTGATCCGTAAATTATTGAACCACAAGGCAGCTGTAATGATCACATCGGTCGGCCTTCTTGTCGTATCTCTGTATCTGGCATCCCAGATCGGCATGGAGCTGATCCCGATGACCGACGATGGTATCATTGGAATTTCGATTGAAACACAGCCTGGTCTGACCATCGAAAAGATCGATGAGATCGGACAGCGCGCAGAAGCATATATTGCCCAAGAGGAGGATGTGGAATCCTACCTTCTTTCCTACGGAAGCAGTGGTCTTTCCCTGGGTGGCGGATCTGGAATCAATCTGACCGCGTATTTGAAGGAAGACAGGACGAGAGATACTTCCGAAGTCTTAAAAGACTGGGAACGCGAAATGCAGACATGGACGGACTGCGTGGTATCTCTGTCGGAGCAGTCCTCCATGGGAAGCTTATCCATGCTGGCGGCTGATGAAGTTGAGATTATTTTACTGAGCACCGATTATGAGGATTTGAAGAACATTTCCGATGAAATCGTAGAGAAACTGCGTGCCCGCGAGGACACAGCGCAGGTCCATTCTACAATGGAAAACGATGCTCCTCTGGTAAAAGTGTCTGTGGATCCGGTCAAAGCAACGGCTGAGGGACTTGCACCGGCGCAGGTGGCAGGTCAGATCTACATGATGCTCAGCGGAAGCGAGGCCATGACACTGAATGTAAACGGCAATGACGTTTCTGTTATGGTAGAGTACCCGGCAGGTGAATATGATACCATTGACGAACTGCAGGGAATCGTTGTCTACAGCACAACAGGAAGCGCAGTGGCTCTGTCCGACATCGCAGAAATCGGCTTTGAGGACAGCCCGTCCAGTATTACAAAGACAGACAAACAGTATCAGGTGACCATCAGTGGCGCTCTGAACGATCTGGCTACCGAAGATACTTTGGATGAAATCCATGAAGAAATCGTTGTTCCGTATCTGAGCAGCGATGTAAAAGAGCAGGAAAATACTATGACTGAGATGATGAACGAAGAGTTCGGTGCTCTTTATTCCGCCATCGGCTACGCAGTATTCCTCGTATTCGTTGTTATGGCGGCCCAGTTCGAGTCACCGAGGTTCTCCATCATGGTCATGACTACCATTCCGTTCTCTCTGATCGGTTCCTTCGGTCTCCTGTGGCTGGCAGGCGTGAAGATCAGTATGCCGACGCTTCTCGGTTTCATGATCCTGGTCGGTACCGTAGTAAACAACGGTATTCTTTATGTGGATACAGTAAACCAGTACCGAGAGACCATGGACATGGATACGGCTCTGGTGGAGGCAGGTGCGACTCGTCTTCGTCCGATCCTTATGACCACGCTGACGACGGTCGTGGCAATGATCCCGCTCGGTATGGGTATCGGTCAGGCCGGACAGCTGATGCAGGGTCTTGCACTGGTTGACATGGGCGGTCTGATCGCATCGACGATCCTTGCCCTTTTAATGCTTCCGATTTATTATAAAGTTATGACCGGAAAGAAAAAGGAAGTTCTGCCGGAGCAGGCAGAGTAGCCCCCTTGGAGGAAATCAATGAAACGTTGCAATAAATGGAAGAGAGCAGGTGCGCTGCTTCTTGCGACTGTGGTTTTGGGAAGTGGGAAGATCTTCCCGGATGCCGGACTGATAGAAAGTCTGGCGTCCGGCGGGTCCACCACGCCGATCTCCCAGTACGATGAGGCGACCATGAACCTGTTCAAAGATAATGTGCTGGAGTACTGGGAAATTCCGGGACTGATCGAGCACTACAATGCAGCTTATTTGAATGAGCTGGAAAATTTCTATTATAATCCCGACGGTTCTACCGGCCTTAGCAAGGATCAGCTGACCTGGATCGCTGCGGAGCTCCGCTACGAGGCAGAAGTTCTGGAGGAAGAACTGGAGGAAAAGCTGGAGTCCGAAGAACTGAAAAAGGGTGGAGATGGTTATCAGGATTATAAAGATAACATTAAGACATTAAAACGCCGGGCAAGAGAAATGGAGGACGCGCTAAAAGGAAGTGCGTCCACAAAACGCCTGCTTCGGATCGCAAAGAACCAGCTGACAGTGGAAATCAGTGCAAAAATGCGAGAATACCAGAATCTGGCAGCCCAGCATGAAATTCAGAAAAAGAATCTGGAAATTTCTGAGGCAGCTTACAATACAGCAAAACGCCAGGCGGACCTTGGCATGTATTCCAGTACCCAGCTTCGTGTGGCAGAAAATGCGCTTACCGCGGCGCGCGCTTTGACGGATTCCTCATCGGCGGCACTGTCCCAGAAAAAATCAGAACTGATCACAGCACTTGGCTGGGGATATAACGGAAATCCGGAAATCCTTCCGATACCGGAGCCGGACATGACCAAAATTGACAGTTATGATCTGGCAGCTGATATGGAAAAGGCTGTGAATAATAACTATGATATTGGTGATATCCGAAAGACCAATTCTTCGGAATATGGCGGCGCGAAGGAAAAACGCGAGGAACTGGACACGGCTGCAAAGACGGTAAAGATGCAGTTCGAAGTGCTTTATAAAAATGTGCTGTCCCAGAAAGAGG
>JAFUMF010000169.1 GCA_017482945.1 Lachnospiraceae bacterium | reverse complement strand
TACGTTGGTGCTTTTTTTGTTAAAAAATAAATGACAAAAAAGGCAGTTTATGGCAGATACTTGAGAGAGAAAAGTAGAGAGGATATATAGTTTGAGATGGATCATGGATACGGCGGCCAGTTGGACATCGACCGGCATCTGGATCCGACTGATATTTTCCATGATCGTGGGAATGGCGATCGGAATTGACAGGGCGATGAAACGGCGCGGCGCCGGAATCAAGACACACGTGTTGGTCTGCATGGGATCAGCGCGGGTCATGCTGACAGGAGAATATCTTGTCCGGGCATTTCCAGACGCGAAAACAGACATCACCAGAATGGGCGCTCAGGTGATCAGTGGTGTCGGTTTCCTGGGAGTCGGAACAATTATGACAACAGGACGAAACCAGGTTAGAGGACTTACAACGGCAGCGTGCCTGTGGGTATGTGCCTGTGTGGGACTTGCAGCCGGAGCCGGTTTTGTGGAAGGTACTGTTTATGCGTTAATACTGATCGTTGTCACATTAAAAATCCTTTCCAGAATCGATATGATCGTTCATGAGCGGGCAAATGTGTTCAGTTTTTATCTGGAATTCCATTCCAACAAAGGCGTGATCAGTTTCATGGACGAGCTGCGAACGAAAAATGTGAGGATTTCGTCCTTTGACGTCAGCAAAAATAAGCTGAAGGGAGAAGGTCCTTCCGCGACCATGACGGTGGAAGTGAAGGATAAAAAACTGAAAAAGACGTTGTTACATGATATTCAGGCAATGGAATATGTGAGATATGCGGAAGAATTATAAAGGAGGAATTTAAGAATGGAGAATGCAAAAAGTGATGTTCTGATCATCGGCGGTGGAGTCATTGGCTGCAGTATCGCAAGAGAACTTTCCAAGTACCAGTGCAGAACAATTCTTTTGGAGAAGGATGAAGATGTCTGTTCAGGAACATCAAAGGCAAACAGCGCGATTGTTCATGCCGGTTATGACGCAAAGACAGGTTCTTTGAAGGCAAAATTAAATGTTCAGGGAAATCTGATGATGGAGCCGCTCGCAAAAGAATTGGATTTTGATTTTAAGCGGAATGCATCGATGGTTCTTTGTTTTGATAAAGAAGATATGCCTGCACTTCAGGCATTGTACGAGAGAGGAGTTGCAAATGGAGTTCCGGGATTGAAAATCATCTCCGGAGAAGAAGCAAGACAGATGGAGCCGAATTTAAGCGATGAAGTTGTCTCTGCTCTCTACGCACCGACCGGCGGCATTGTCTGCCCATTCGGACTTACCATCGCATTGGCGGAGAATGCGTTTGAGAATGGAGTGGAATTTTTCTTCAATACGAAAGTCCTGGAAATCGTAAAGAATGAAAATGGGTATCTCGTAAAGACCAATCGGGGAGATTTCGAAACGACCTACATCGTCAATGCAGCTGGTGTATACGCAGACGAATTCCACAATATGGTCAGCGAAAAGAAAATCCACATTACACCAAGACGCGGCGATTACTGCCTGCTTGACAAAGAAGCAGGAAACCATGTCTCCGCAACGATTTTCCAGCTTCCGGGAAAATACGGAAAAGGAATCCTTGTAACACCGACCGTTCATGGCAATCTGCTGGTTGGACCGACTGCGATCGATCAGGAAGATAAAGATGGAACAGCCACCACAGCAGAGGGTCTGGCAGAGGCGTGCGAAAAAGCGACAAAGAGCGTAAAGAATGTTCCGTTCCGTCAGGTGATCACATCCTTTGCGGGTCTCCGTGCACATGAGGACAACAATGAATTTGTACTGGGCGAACCGGAAGACGCTGAGGGATTTTTCGATGCAGCAGGTATCGAGTCTCCGGGACTTTCCTGTGCACCTGCCATGGGACTGTATCTTGCAGAGATGGTGGCAGAAAAAGGTAAATTTGAGAAAAAGGCCGATTTCAAGGCGACCAGAAAGGGAATTGTCAAAGCAGCGGAGCTTTCAAGAGAGGAAAGAGCTGCGTTGATCAAAGAGAAACCGGAGTATGGAACCATCATCTGTCGCTGTGAGAATATCAGTGAGGGTGAGATCGTAGATGCGATCACAAGACCGCTTGGTGCGCGCTCCTTAGACGGTATTAAGAGACGCGTCCGCCAAGGTATGGGAAGATGCCAGGCAGGATTCTGCACCCCGAGAACGATGGAGATCCTCTCCAGAGAAACTGGAATTCCGATGGAACAGATTTGTAAAAACAGTAATGGGTCTGAAATGATTAGAGGTTAGGAGGCAAATATGATTCAGCATGATATCGTAATTATCGGCGGCGGCCCGGCCGGTCTGGCAGCAGCGGCGGCAGCAAAAAAAGGTGGAGCAGATGATATCCTGATCTTAGAACGCGACGGTGTTCTGGGCGGTATTTTAAATCAGTGTATCCACAACGGTTTCGGACTCCACACATTCAAAGAAGAACTAACCGGACCGGAGTACGCGTCCAGATTTATCAAGATCGTGAAAGAGCTGGGAATCCCGTATCAGCTTAACAGCATGGTCATCGATATTAATAAAGAAAAGGAAATTACTGTAGTCAGCAGGGAAAACGGACTGCAGGTGATCAAGGCAAAATCGATTATTCTGGCAATGGGCTGCAGAGAGCGTCCGAGAGGCGCCCTGAATATTCCGGGATATCGTCCGGCTGGTATTTATACAGCCGGTACTGCGCAGCGCCTTGTAAATATTGAAGGACATATGGTCGGTAAGGAAGTTGTGATTCTTGGTTCCGGTGATATCGGACTCATTATGGCGAGACGTATGACGCTGGAAGGCGCGAAGGTCAAGGTTGTAGCGGAACTGATGCCATATTCTGGCGGTCTTAAGAGAAACATCGTACAGTGCTTAGATGACTTCGGAATTCCGCTGAAACTCAGCCATACTGTCGTAAATATTGAAGGAAAAGGCCGAGTAACAGGAATCACACTGGCCGAAGTGGGACCGGACAGAAAGCCGATTCCGGGAACGGAAGAACACTATAGCTGTGATACTCTGCTGCTATCCTGCGGTTTGATCCCGGAAAATGAGCTGACAAGAAACATGGGCGTTTCCATGAATCCGGTCACATCGGGTCCGATGGTCAACGATCGTCTGGAAACAGATACAGAAGGTGTGTTTGCATGTGGAAATGTGCTCCATGTACATGATCTGGTGGATTATGTGTCAGAGGAGGCAGCGCTGGCAGGTCAGAATGCGGCGAAGTATATTTTATACGGAGCGAGTAAGACATCCGGAAACGGTGCAGATGCCCCAAGGTGCAGTGCCGACGCGGGCATTTGCACTGGAGGCAGCAACGGTGGCACTGAGAGCAGCAGTGCCGGCGCATGCGTGGCAATTCGTGCGGAAAATGGTGTCCGCTACACAGTACCGCAGTCCCTGGATCCTGCGGCAATGGCAGAGAAGATTACCGTGAGATTCCGCGTTGCTGATGTTTACAAAGACCGCTCTATTTGTGTATACTATGATGGTAAGCTGATCAGCAAAAAGAAAAAACGCGTGCTTGCTCCGGGTGAAATGGAGCAGGTAGTGATCTTAAAGAGCAGTCTGGCGGAGTATCCGGATCTGAAGGAAATCACGATTCGTACAGAGGAGGAGTCATAATGGAAGTAAGAGAACTGACTTGTATCGGATGCCCGTTGGGATGTTCCCTGACGGTGACAATGGAATGGGATAAGACAGGTGAAGGTACCGATGGAGTGCCGGTAATTACCGTCACAGGCAATACATGCCCGCGAGGCGAGGCGTATGCGAGAAAAGAAGTAACGGATCCGACCAGAATCGTGACCTCTTCTGTGACAGTCACAGGCGGAACGATCGCAAAAGCTTCGGTCAAGACTGCCAGTGATATTCCGAAAGGAAAGATTTTTGCATGCATGGAGGAAATCCGGAACGTTTCCGTCGCAGCGCCGGTACATATCGGAGATGTTGTGATTGAAAACTGCGCCGGAACAGGCGTGGCAGTGGTTGTCACCAAAGATGTGGAACTGGCTTAATAAGGAGTGCATCATGGCAAATAAACAGGAAATCCTGAAAAATACAGAGCTTTTATTTGAACAAACTTGCCAAGATGAATTGCGTGATTGAGCGGAACCAGATCATTACTTCGGGAGACGTGATGATCCAGTATCTGAAAGAATTCTATCCGGAAAAGACCGTCTGCCTGGTTGGAACTCCGGATCTGGAGACGAACTTCCGAGAGAATGGAATCCTTCTTACTAAAGAAATGCCGGATGTGGTGGTCATCGGATTCGACTTGACGCTGACATATACAGACGTAAAAACAGGTGTGGCCAACGGTGCCCATGGAATTCTTGTGCTCAGCGGAGAGACAAAGCTGGAGGATGTGGCGGTTTCCGACACGGTTCTGGATGCCATTTTCAC
>JAFUMF010000168.1 GCA_017482945.1 Lachnospiraceae bacterium | reverse complement strand
GGCAAAGAAGTAAGGGCCCTTAGGGCCTAAGCCTGTGGCATGAGCGCGGAAGGCGAACCTTTCAAGGCTCTTTAGAGCCAGCTGGCATCCCAGGCTTATAGCCGCAGAGCAAACCACCGGCTAAGCCGGTGGTCATGATTTTGTGTGGAATTATTTACTTGGCACATCCACCAACGAAAAAGTGACCGCCATACAAACGGTCACTCAATCAAATCCTTATGAAATTCACCCAGCGATTCTCGCCAACAACTGCACCACGATCACCATATTAATCATCGCAATCGGATAAGTCGTAGCATAAGCCGCTGCAACATCATCAGTGCCTGCAGTCTGAATAAGAGCTGCCAGTGACGGTGTACATGTCATACTTGCTGTCATGGCGCCAAGGCCATTTAACAGCGGCAGCTTGAATACCTTCCGGCTGATCAGGAAGCCGAGGAAGAATGGAACAAAGATCAGGAACAGTCCAAGGAGCGGAAGTGCCACACCATATGTAGTCAGGATCTGCACCAGGCTCTTGCCGCCTTCTGCACCTGCACCTGCGAAGAACAGGATCAGGCCGATTTCTTTTAGCGGGTTGATGACCGTCGGGTTTAATTTGAGGCTCACCGGGCCTACGTGTCCGAAATGGCCGATCAACAGTCCCATGATTAGTGGGCCTCCGGTCATGCCGAGAGAGAACTGACCGAATCCCGGAATCGGAATGACGATGGAGCCGATGACCATACCGGTCGCAATGGCGGTCACCAGTGCGAAGAAGCCCATCGGAGCAATTTCCACCAGCTCTTTCTGCTTGGAAGCAGAAGAGGTTTTTGGCGGCATTGCGATCAGGCTTCGCTCATGTTCCATGTCTGCGTGTAAAAACTTCGGGATCGCCTGGACAAACAGAACCTTGAACAGTGCGCCGAACGGATACATGATACCGTATCCTGCGGCAACTCGTGTCATGGCATCTGCGCTTGCGGAGACAGCTTCTTTCGCTGCGGCAAATCCCGGGGATGAAGTGAATGCGCCGGTCATCATACCGATCGCCACCGGCATCTCAATACCTGCCACCCAGATCAGGGCCAGGCAGATCACTGAGCCGGTAAATGCGGTACACAGGCACATCACAAAATAAGCACCACCGTTTTTCTTCATTCGCTCGATGAAGGAGGAACCTGCACTCAGGCCGACAGAGGCCATGAAGATCGCCATACCTGTCATCTGGACACTGGAAGGAATTTCGGCACCGAAATGTCCGAATATCAGACCCACCAGGAATACCGCCGAGGTGCTGAGACTGATTCCGCAGATGCGGATACGCCCCAGGAGATAACCGAAAAAGGCGATAGAGAAAATGATCAAAATCGTGGTAGCCGGTTCTTTTAGAATTAACATGATTTGTACCTTCTTTTGATGTTTCTTATTTAGTTTTCAAATGCCTTGATCAGATGGAAGACCTGTTCTACGGTCGCAGCCATGTTCTTGCGGGCATTTTCGCTGTCCATGGCCTCCTCAAGGGACACGACACCGCGTAAAATTGGGAAAAATGCGTCGATGCCATGTTCGTTACAGAGGATCGCATCTTCTGTCACGCAGCCGGAGAAAGCAAGGACCTTTTTGCCAAATTTTTTTGCAATGTTCGCAACACCGATCGGAGCTTTTCCCATAACGGTCTGAGCATCCAGGCGTCCTTCGCCGGTAATGACAAGATCAGCGTCCTTTACATACTCCTCCAGACGAGTTTCTGTTAAAACGATAGAGATTCCGGACTCTAAAACTGCATTGGTGAAAACGGAAAATGCAAATCCCAGGCCGCCGGCAGCTCCGGTGCCAGGTGTGTTTTTATCAGCTTCAGGATTTACAGTTTTAGCAATTTCTGCATAATGTCCGAGCCACGCATCCATATCACGGATCATATCCGGAGTCGCACCTTTTTGCGGGCCATAAATTGCGCTGGCGCCAAGTGGTCCACAGAGAGGATTGTTCACGTCACAGGCAATTTTAAATGTGCACTCAGAAAGCTCCGGAATCACATGGTCTGTTTGAATGGAAGCAATCTGAGCAAGACCTTCGGCACCAAATGGTACCTGATTTCCATCTTTGTCAAGGATATCATATCCGAGAGCCTGAAGCAAGCCAATTCCGCCATCATTGGTGGCACTTCCGCCGATTCCTACGATAAATCTGCGGCATCCTTTTTTTATGGCATCGCTGATCATTTCGCCGACACCGTATGTGGTCGTTTTGAGCGGATTGCGTTTATCAGCCGGGACCAGAGTGATTCCTGCTGCTGCCGACATTTCCATGATGGCAGTTTTGCTCTCATTTAAAATACCGTACTGGCAGGAGACCGGAGAGCCGAGTGGTCCGGTCACGGTAATGGTTTCCAGGGTTCCGCCCATGCCGCATGTAAGGGCTTCGACAGTTCCCTCGCCGCCATCAGCAAGTGGGCGCACACATACTTCTGCGTCCGGGTATACGTTTTTTATTCCTGTTTCGATCGCATGTCCTGCTTCAAGAGAAGTAAGGCTGCCTTTTAAGGAGTCGATTGCGATTGTCACTTTCATATACAACACCTCCATAATGATTGAAATTTCATTGATTTAAGTGTATCATAAATGACAAGAGAAATATATGTTATGACGAACAAAAAAACGAGAAATTCAGAACAATAATATGTTATAAAAACGAGAAAGAGGGACTCTATGGCAGGAGAGATCAGCAGGGAAACGGCGCAGCAGATCGTCGACACGGTCAAGGATGTATGTGGACAGAATATCAATTTTATCGACGATCATGGAACCATTATTGCAAGCACCGATGATGTGCGGGTAGGTACCTTTCATGAAATCGGAAAAGAGGTCATTTTGACCGGGATGACCATGGAAGTCGTGGAAGACGAGGAGTATGAAGGAGCCAAAAAGGGAGTGAATTTTCCGATTTTTCATGGAGATCGAGCGATCGCTGCCATCGGAATCAGCGGCGAACCGGAATCGGTCCGGAAATATGCCTATCTCGTACAACGGATTTCCTCCCTGCTTTTAAAGGAGAGAGAATTTGATGTTCAGGAGCGAAAGCGGAGCAGCAGATTAAATTATTATGTGCGGGCTCTGATCCATGGAGAAAAATTGCCGGCGGGCCATATGGAAGAATTTCTGAAGGAGTACCATTATGCCGATACCGAGCGGTTCTGTACCGTGATCGTACGTATTGTTTCTGAGGAGAATCCAGATAATTTATTTATGCTGGAGCGAAGAATTTATCAGGCCTTTGAGGCATGTGGGTTCGGACTCTATACCTTCGAATATCCCAATCAGTATATTGTGCTTTTGAGAGAGAAAACTTATAAAAAGAGATGGACTTTGCTTCATGAACTGGCAGAAGAATATGGAAAGTTCCTGAGGATCAGCGCAGGCAGTATGGAACGGCTGAAGGAGCAGGTGAAATCTTTCCGGACGGCAGAATTGGTGATGCAGGGATTGCATGCAGAAAAAACCATAGCGGCCTATGAGGATCTGGATATTGAATTGCTGCTTGGAAGTGTTCCGGAGCAGGTGAGAGAGAATTATATAAAAAAGACACTGGAGCATCTGGAGAAAGAGGACAGGCATGTTCTTACGGTATATTTTGAAGAGAATCTGTCCCTGATCCGGGCGGGAGAGCGGTTAAATCTTCATAAGAATACGCTCCAGTACCGTCTGGACCGGATCTACAAGCGGTGTGGATATAATCCGCGTGCATTTCAAGATGCAGTGGTACTATATACTGCATTAAGATTGTAAAATGCAGAGGCTCGTCCGGCAAAAAAGTCTCCCCGCCGCTGTCAGAGACAGCAACAGGGAGAT
>JAFUMF010000167.1 GCA_017482945.1 Lachnospiraceae bacterium | reverse complement strand
CCTGTGTTTAGTCTTTTAATTAGGGAATCTTAAAAGCTAAACAAAATTTACGTTCTCGGTGGTCCGTACCTCCTTTTCTTAGATTTTTTTGTCATTTCTTTTCATCTTATTTATTTTCTCTCTCTTTGTTTTTATTGTCTTTATTATAGGCGAACTCTTTCGTTTTGTCAAGCATCTTTTTCAAAAATTTTAATTTTATTTTCCATGTTTTCTATTAATTTTCAAATTGTATATAATTATTCAAACTTTTTATCTTTTATATTCATTCTGTTGCAACACCTTCAAAAAAACCTCAGGACAGTCCAGAGGTACCGGACAGAAAGCATTCCCCCACCACGTGACAAAGAGCCAGAAAAAGAAGGAATGCAGAACCACTCCACATTCCCTCTTATTCATATCCCAATTATTAAATTCTCTCACAGATCAGTTTACCCATCTCGATCGTTCCCACCTGGGTCATGCCCTCTGCCATAATGTCCACTGTACGATATCCGTCTGCCAGCACTTTTTTCACAGCGTTCTCGATGGCATCGGCCTCTTGATCCAGATCGAAGGAGAAGCGGAGCATCATTGCCGCAGAAAGAATTGTCGCGATCGGGTTCGCGATTCCTTTTCCTGCGATATCCGGTGCGGAACCATGGCTCGGCTCATAGAGTCCGAATTTTCCTTCGTTCAGACTTGCAGAAGAAAGCATTCCGATGGAGCCGGTGATCATACTTGCTTCGTCAGATAAAATATCACCGAACATGTTCTCTGTAAGGATCACGTCAAACTGACCAGGATTCATGACCAGCTGCATTGCACAGTTATCTACCAGCATATTTTCAACGGTAACCTCCGGATAGTCTTTCGCCACTTCCGCAACGACTTTTCTCCAGAGTCTGGAAGAATCCAGAACATTGGCCTTATCGACACTTGTGATTTTTTTCTTTCTCTTCATGGCGATGTCAAACGCCTTTAATGCCACACGGCGGATCTCGTTTTCATTGTAAACCAGGGTGTCAGTCGCCTGCATGATGCCATCCACTTCTTCTGTGCGGCGTTCGCCAAAATACAGACCGCCTGTCAGCTCACGCACAATAACCATGTCAAAACCGTCACCGATGATCTCTTTCTTAAGCGGACACGCATCGCCGAGGCCGTCGTAAAGATATGCCGGGCGGATATTGGCAAAAAGATTTAAGCCTTTTCTGATAGCCAGAAGACCTGCCTCCGGTCTTAAATTCGGTGCCACATCGTACCACCGGGAATTGCCCACATGTCCGCCAACTGCACCAAGAAGTACAGAGTCACTGTTTTTCGCAGTCTCCAGAGCTTCCTCTGTCAGCGGCACGCCGTATGTATCGATGGAAATTCCTCCCATCAGAACCTCTTCATAATTAAATTTATGTCCATATACTTCGCCCACGCGGTCCAGTACTTTTTTGGCTTCTGTCACGATCTCAGGTCCGATTCCGTCGCCGGAAATAGTTGCGATTCTATATTCCATGATTCATCCTCCGATACAAAAATTCTGATATATTTCGTTACTAACAATCTTATCGTATCGGAACTCTTTTTTCAATCATAACCGCCCGTTCAAAGTATACATGTTTTCTATTTTTTCCATAACCTCAGGTTATTTACTTTCCCCTAAACTCAAAAATCGCCGAGGGAATTCCGATTTGAGGAAATCAGAATTCCGGGGCGATTTTTGAAAGGTTGTAACAAAAACGCACAAATGCAAGGATTTTCGGAGGTATCCTATCGAACAAAAAGAGCGTTTCTGTTACGATTACATCATAACATGAACGCTCTTATTACGCCCCACCTGTTCGGGTGGTTTTATGAAATTTCTTTTTCGTGTATTTTGGTCCAATAGGCAAATTCGTATTCCTTATGGGCCTCCATAGCCTCCTTCAGTTCCAGGCGGTTGCTGATCTCCAGCTTCTTGTATACATTTGCCAGATGGTATTTCACTGTATTCCGGCTGATAGAAAGCTGTCCTCCGATCTCCTCGTTTTTCAAACCAAGGGCCGCCAGTCTGGCAACCGTCTGCTCCTTCTCCGTAAGCGGCTCTCTGAACACAGACTCGGTCATCATCTTACGCATAATGGCAAGCTTGCCCAGATATTCTTTTGAAAACTTCCGGTACTCCTCCAGGGTGGAAAGTCCGAACGGCTCTAACTCCGTCAAAAGATTTTCACCGAGGGTCGGGAAAAACTCAGCGCCGAACAGCCACAGCCCGTCCGGAGCCAGAATCTTCACGGCTTCTCTCAGATATTCCACGGTCCTTTCCTGATTTCCCAGCGCATTCCAGGCACTCGCCTTATAAATATTAAGATAACAATCATAAAGTGTCATCCAGTTCAGTCCATAAAGGGATGCCGCGATATCCGCCCCGTTGATCACAGAGTAAAAATCTCCTGCATAGAGCAGATATTCCATGTATGTAATCCAGGCAATCGGAAATACGCTGTGAGATACACGGTCTTCCACCATGCGGTAATGTTTTCCCTCGGAAATCGCGCCAAACTTGCCGCACCGGATCCATCTTGGAACTCCGGCCAGAAGTCCGATCGACATTCGGATCTGGCTTTTCATACATGCTGCGATTTCCCGAAGTACCCGATTCTCATGGGACTGCATTCCGCAGATAAAATCAAACGCCTGGTTCCATGTGACTGGATCGCGCATATGGAAGGCAATTCTCGTCTTGTATTCTGCCACACAGATCTGGTCCAGCAGGTTTCCTGATTTTTTTGCACTCCCTTCGGCTTTCAGGAACAGGCTCTTAGCCTTTTCAAACTCTCCACGGTAATAGGCCAGCTGTGCCTGATACAGCTGATCATACCGGCTGGTCCCTCCGCACAGGGAGTCATAGAGCTCCATCATATGCTCTAACTTTTCTCCCGTTTCATCGGCGGTACCAGGTGTCCTGAGAAATGTGAAAAACGGTCCATATACGTCCATGGAAAATCCGGTTCCAAATGGCACGATTTTCGAACGGCCATCGATCATATCTCTCGCTTTTTGCAGGTACGAAATCGCCTGATCAGGATCAAAGAAGTTCATTCTCGCCATCAGAAGATTCCATTCTCCCAACAGGTCCTTATATTCTTCATCGTCATCCAGCTGTTCCCGTACCTGTTCCAGCAGTTCCTTTGCACTCTCGCATTCCTGCTGTTCTGTCAATTCAAGAGCTCTTTTTAGTTGCGAAAAGAGTTCCTCATATCTCCACACAAATATACTCCTCTCTGTGCGTACTTGTATTTCAGTTCCTACCATTATGGTAGTAATAGTCGGTCAAAAAGTCAAGAAAAATAAGTTTTATGCAAGTGTTTCTTAATAAAAGAAAGGAAGACCCAAAAATGGTCCTCCCTTCTGCAATTCTTTTTTCATTATAATTCGCTTGCGAACATATGTAAATTCAAAGATTTTGACAAATATTCCAGCATATTCTGTCCTGCGATGCTGTTTCCTTTTTCATCCAGCGCCGGTCCGTAGATTCCGATTCCCATCCGCTTTTCAACAACTGCCAGGATTCCGCCGCCAACACCACTCTTGGACGGAATTCCAACGCGGACTGCGAATTCTCCGGATCCATCATACATACCACAGGTCATCATGATCGTTTTCACGATGCGAACTGCTTCTGCATCCATCAGGCGCACACCTGTCTCCGGATGTCTTCCGCCATTTGCAAGCACAAGACCGAAACATGCGAGACTTTCCGCCGTCACACTCAGAGAGCACATTCTTGTATAAAGCTCCAGAGTTTTTTCCACATCGCTCTCCAGAATCCCCTTACTCTGGAGCAGATATCCGATCGCGCGGTTTCTTGCACAGTTTGCCATTTCTGACTGGAATACTTTTTCGTCCATGACGATTCCCTTATCCATGCAGACGCGTCTGGTGTACTCTAACATATCTTCAAAAGTCAGATCCGGCACCAGATAGCCGATCGTGGCAAGGGCACCCGCATTAATCATCGGGTTAAACGGTTTATCGCTGGCCATATCCAGTTTCAGCAGAGAGTTAAATGCATCACCGGACGGTTCCATATTCATCTTGTCGAACACCTTGTCGTAGCCACAGTGCTGCAGCGCGATCGCAAGAGAAATTACTTTTGAAATACTCTGAATCGTAAAACGTGTTTTTGTATCTCCTGCTGTGTAGCGGTCCACAGATTTTGTGAGCACGCACACACCAAGATTATTTTTATCTGCTCTGGCAAGTTCTGGGATATAAGACGCACACTCACCTCTGGCGATGTGCTTTCTTCCTATTGCAAGAGCTTCTTCTAAAACTTTTTGCATCTTTGTTCCCTCTTTCTCCCATAAAAGTCTTGTTCAGTATATCATATTCCTGTCTTTTTATGAAGTATGGAATGCCTTATTCATCCAGTCTCGGACCGATTTCCTTCGGAATCGGGCATACATACACGCCGCCGGTCTCTGCCATCCATTCAGCACGTGCTTTTTCAAGCTTCTCCGGATCCTCGATCAGGCGGATCGCTGCCAGAGCCAGAACTTTACCGGCTGTGAGCATTGCCTTGTGGGCCATATCTGTGTTTCCGTGTGCCGTGAACTGCCATGTGTGGGAAGCGGTTCCAAGAGTCGCGCTTGCCAACATCAGCTGTGCAGTCGGCATTACATAGCTGGCATCGCCCACATCGGTGGAACCGGACATCGGCGGGCGCATCCAGTTCATCGGAGCGATCTCGCTGTGGATCGGGCGTTCCATGATTTCATCCAGACGACCTGCGCCGAACATGCGGGTGAATTTCGCCTTTTTCGCTTCCAGTTCTGCCTCTGTGGAAGTCTCATGGAGGAACTTTCTCGCCAGGGCATAGTCTTCTTCGCTATAGGAGGCCGGTCCGATTTCATGCATGCATTCATGTACCAGCTCCGTCATTACGCGGTTCGGGATATAATCAGACAGTCCCGCATAGAGCTCGTATGTCATCTCTGTTCCGGTCATCTTTGCGGCACCTTCGGCCACATCGATCACGCGTTTATAAATCTCCTGAACCTGCCAGGACTTAGGAGCACGGACAAAGTAATGCACACAGCTTCGTCCCTGGACCACGTTCGGAGCGATTCCGCCCACATCGCGGTATGCGTAATGGATTCTTGCCTCCGGAATAATATGTTCTCTTAAATAATTGACACCAACGCTCATGAGCTCCGCTGCATCCAGAGCGGAACGTCCCTGCTCCGGAGATGCTGCTGCGTGGGCTGTCACGCCTTTGAAGCGGAAGAATACGCTGACATTTGCCAGTGTGGAAACGGTCCATGCTTCATTGGTATCCATCGGATGCCAGGTGAACGCCGCATCTACGCCGTCGAAAATTCCATCGCGGGCCATCAATGCTTTTCCATTTCCTTTTTCTTCACTCGGGCAGCCGAATAAAATAACGGTTCCTTTTCCCGGATGTTCCTCCAGATATTTTTTCAGTGCAAGAGCAGCCGCAAATGCGCCTGCGCCTAAAAGGTTGTGGCCGCAGCCATGTCCGTCCGGATTTTCATCCTCTCTCGGATCACGCATGGTGCATCCGCCTTTCTGGGATAATTCCGGAAGCGCATCGTACTCTGCAAGAAGACCGATCACCGGTTTTCCTTCTCCGTAAACTGCTTTAAAAGCCGTTGGCATACCGGCCAGTCCCATTTCAACATGAAAGCCTTCTTCTTTTAACACTTTTTCATAAAGCGCCACGGTCTTGAACTCGTGAAATCCCAGCTCTGCAAAATCAAAAATCTGATCGCTGAGATCGATGATCAGACTCTGCTTTTCTTCGATTGCCTGTGTGACAAATGCTTTGTGATTCATGTTGTTCTCCTTTTCCACGCACAAATTTTTCAGTCAAACGACATAGTTTTATCTACTTATTATAGCACTTTTCCCAAATATTTGCACTATAAAAAGAAGGCCTCGAATGAGACCTTCTGAAATGATCGATCCTGCCTTTATAAAATACGATCGATGAACTGCATCCTGCTTGCCTGCTGCCGCTCAAGAGACGCGATTTTTTCTGTCTGGCGCGCCGGCACCCAGGCTTTATTTGCATTGTAATAGAAATTGATCTGCTTCCAGTATTTTTCCGGATACAGGAATAAATAGTACAGACATTCCCGTTCTCTTTGTGACATCACAAGGACACGTTCGTATGCCTCCAGCATGGATTCACCCAGAGACGGATTCCAGTCATGCTTTTCCATGACCTTCCGCATAAAGTAATATAGGTCCTCCACCTGGAGTCCCAGATGCATTTTGTTGAATTCCGTGACTGCAACGTAATCTTTTCCCATCAGGATATGGTGCTGGTTCAGTTCTCCGTGGCATACATAATAGCTGTTTTTGATCGACTCTCCCTCGCGCTCGAATACCGCCGCCATTCCGTCCCTTGCCTTCACTGCCTGTTCATAAAACAAGTCATAGCTGCCAATAACGGCAAGTTCAAATTCATTCTTTTTCCTTTTTCCCCGGATGAACGTTCTTGCTTTGCGAAGCTCGCGGTTATGTTTTTCCATAGCCTCATAGAGGGGCGGTGAAATCATGGATTTCAGGTTCCACTCCTCTCTGGTCTCCACATGTCTCAGGGATTTATGTAATACCGCGATCTGGCGGACCGCCGAGAGGATTTCCCAGGTGTCCTTCAGGTCGCATTCCCGGTCGGAAAACCAGTCTTTTACGATGTATCTGGTCCCATCCTCTGCCGTGGATACCAGCTCTTGTTCTTTATTCCTCAGGTACTGATCCACCCGCAGCGCTCCGGCGTCTTTCATGGTATCCAGCACTGCCTCTTCAAATTCCAGCCGTTTGACACTTCCTTTATATTCCTTCAAAAGCTTCAGGCCGCGGTCTGTCTCAAAAATCCATGCACCGCGCCCTTTTCTCGAACCAGCCACACACAACTCATATTTTTCAACGATCTCCGTATTCCAATCAATCACCCGCGTCCCCTCCATATTCCTCTATAAACTCTGTGACAGGACTTCCCACATGTTCGGGCCGCCCCCTAAGCTACTTCCAGAATATGAAAAGGCCGGCAAAATTATGAACTAATTTTGCCAGCCATCTTTTCTTCCAATTTATGCAAAAGGATTTCTTTCTTATTTAAATCAGGATTTTCCAGCACCAGGTCCAAAAGCCAGGACAGGGTCTCACCGAACTGTTTTCCACGCTCCACGCCTGCTGCCATCAAGTCACCGCCGTTGACCGCCAGAGTTTTTAAGGAGATACAGTCGCCTGCCTCCTCGATCTCTTTCCAGAGTCTTCTGATCTCCTCCACATTGGTATCGCCGTCCAGCTCTTTCAGGTACAGACATCCCTCGAACTGGTATGCAGACATACGGCTTAAGCATTTGCGGATCTCCGGTTTTTCCGGATTGAGCGGAGCCTGTGCTGCGCCTACCATAACCTTTCCGTTGTCAATGGTCTCATTGTCCAGTTTCAGGCCTTTTAAGATCCCACGAACGGTATTGGGCTCCATGTGGCGCAAAAATCCCGCCCAGCGCATGGACTTTTCTTTCGGCAGTGCTTTTAATTTTGCGAAGCTTTCTGCACAAGCCGCAAGCCCTGTTTTTTCAGGACTAGATCCATCTTCCCTGTTTTCAGAAGCCAGATACGCATCTTCTCTCACAAATACTGCGCCGAAATCATCTGTCACATACGGGCTGATTCCGGTCGCCTCCACCATCACGACTTTTTCCGGATAATCCGAAAGAAGCAGCTTGGTAAGCTCCACCTGGATTCGTTCCTTACTGACCTTTTTCAGGTTCGGAGCAATATCGGCGATCGCCTTGTAGGTTTCCGCCTCGATCTCAAATCCCAGCTGTGCAGCAAACCGGATCGCGCGGAGAATTCTCAGCGCATCTTCCGTAAACCGGTCATGGGCCAGTCCCACACAGCGGATGATCTTGTTGTCCAGATCCTCCATGCCGCCAAATTCGTCCACGATCTCCGTCTCATGACTGTAGGCCATGGCGTTGATGGTGAAATCGCGGCGTTTCAAATCTTCTTTTAAATTAGAAGTGAACTCCACTGATTCCGGGTGGCGGCCGTCATGGTACTCGCCGTCGATCCGGTAGGTGGTCACTTCGTAACCGTTGCGATTTTTAATGATGGTCACGGTTCCATGCTGGAGACCTGTGTCCACCGTTTTTCCAAAAATTCCTTTTACTTCCTCCGGTTTTGCAGAGGTCGTAATGTCCCAGTCTCCCGGTTCGCGTCCAAGAAGTGTATCGCGAACGCAACCGCCGACAGCAAAGGCCTCATAACCATTGCTTCTGATTTTATCGATGATCCATTCCACCTCATGAGGCATTTCGATCCGCATGTTGTCACACTCCTTTTCTCACTACACTCCGCCCATATGCTCAAACGCAGGGATCAGGCGTTTTGCCAGCATGGCCGCAAGGATGCAGAGCACAAAATCTTCTCCCACCGTCAGAAGGAAGCAGTTCACGAAGACCACATCCCAGCCGACCGTCACATGAAGCACATAGTTGCTGCATACATAAAAATATATCATACCGCATGCATAATCTGCCACCAGTCCCCAGAACGCGGCAAACAACAACCATCCGAAGGTCCGCTTGCGAAGCTTTTCATAAACCTTTCCAACTACATACCCGCCAACCGCGAAGCCGATGAGAAAGCCGAAGGTCGGTTTTAACAGGTATGATGGGCCGCCGCCGGATGCAAAGACCGGAATGCCGCAGAGTCCGATGATCAGATACGTACAGACGCTGGCAAGCGACCGCCTTGCTCCGAGAAGCAGTGCGGAAAGCAGCACGAAAAAGAACTGCAGCGTAAAATGCATCGGCACCGGCTGCACCGGAATCGTAATTTTTATAAACGCGCCCACTGCGATCAATGCCGCAAACAGGCCGCAGAATGCCAGATCACGGATCGTCCATTTTGTACGGTTCATGTTCTTTCCCTTCTGTAAAAACGTAACGTTTGAAATGCCGGGCGGCACTTATTCTCCGCCCGGCACTGTCATTGGTATTGATTCATGGATGATATCAAAATCTTAGTATGCCTTGCCCCAGTAAACCATCTTCTGAGCCGGTTTGCCGCAAACTACGCATGTATCGGCGATCTGCTCCTGTGCGAACGGCATACATCTGGAAGTTACGCCAACTTCCTCTTTTAACTTATTCTCACAATCCTGGCATCCGCACCACATTGCACGGATGAAGCCCGGCTTGTTGTCTGCGATGTCTTTCATTTCTTCCATGTTGTGAGCGTCGAAGGTATGCTCCTCACGGTGCTGTCTTGCGCGCTCTAACATGTCTTTCTGGATTGTCTTTAAGAGCTCATCAACTTTCTCGTTGATCTCAGCTAATGCAACTGTGATCTTCTCGTGAGTATCACGGCGAACGAGAACTGCCTGACCTGCCTCGATGTCCTTCGGTCCTAATTCTACACGAACCGGGATACCGCGCATCTCGGACTCACTGAACTTCCAGCCCGGGCTCTTATCGGAATCGTCCACTTTTACGCGGAAGTTAGAGAGAACACTCTTCACTTCATAAGCTTTATCAAGAACACCTTCCTGGTTCTGGCGGATCGGAACGATCACAACCTGAGTCGGAGCTACCATCGGCGGTAAAACAAGACCGTTGTTGTCACCGTGTACCATGATGATGGCACCGATGAGACGTGTTGTCATACCCCAGGATGTCTGGTGAACATATTTTAACTGGTTATCTTTTGCGGAATACTGGATTCCGAATGCTTTTGCGAAGCCATCACCGAAGTTGTGGGATGTACCGGACTGAAGAGCCTTACCATCGTGCATGAGAGCCTCGATTGTGTATGTTGCCTCAGCACCTGCGAATTTCTCTTTGTCTGTCTTCTGACCGCGAACAACCGGCATAGCGAGAACTTCCTCACAGAAGTCTGCGTATACGTTTAACATCTGGATGGTTCTCTCCTGAGCTTCCTCTGCTGTTGCGTGAGCGGTGTGGCCCTCCTGCCATAAGAACTCTCTGGAACGAAGGAACGGTCTTGTTGTCTTCTCCCATCTTACTACGGAACACCACTGGTTGTATAACTTCGGAAGATCACGGTAGGACTGGATATCTTTTGCATAGAAATCACAGAACAGTGTCTCGGAAGTCGGACGCACGCACATACGCTCCTGTAACGGCTCGAGACCACCGTGTGTTACCCATGCTACTTCCGGTGCGAAACCTTCTACATGGTCCTTTTCTTTCTGGAGAAGGCTCTCCGGAATGAACATCGGCATATATACGTTTCTTACGCCGGTCTCTTTGAATCTTCTGTCTAACTCATTCTGGATATTTTCCCAGATTGCATATCCGTCCGGTTTGATCACCATGCAGCCTTTTACGCTTGCATAGTCACATAATTCCGCTTTCTTAACAACGTCTGTGTACCACTGCGCGAAGTCTACTTCCATGGAAGTGATCGCTTCAACCATTTTCTTGTCTTTCGCCATGACTCGTTATCTCCTTTGATCATTTTCTAGTCCGCAGTGCCAACCTCACTTCCGCTTTGCTCCAGTTCAGTCGCGGGCATTCGCACTGCTCATCGCTTTTCGCGAAAAAAAAAGCTGACACTCCCGATAAAGGGACCGTCAGCCGGCGTTACCACCCAATTTAGCTCCCACTGCCTGTGGGAACTCTCCTCGATTTCCTTTAACGCAGGATTACGTTGTGCTTATCATGTTTGTGCTGCTTTTCGTTCCAGATATCCAATATCATAGAAAGAACATTTGCCCCTGCAACACAACTCACGTTCACACAAAGCTCCGAGGCCGGTTCAGCTGCCCGCGTACATGGAAGAATTCCACCATTCTCTTCCTCTCTGAGATGCCGCATTCTGCGCTTACTTTTCCTCTTCATCGCATGATTCTTTATGGCTCATATACAGTGGATTTTATATGTTTTCCCGACATTTGTCAAGACCGTTTCTGCAATACCAAAACTCACGGAACTGCCCTTGAAATGCCCGGAACTACCGGATCCGATGTTATTTCTTTAAAAACATTTCCTTCGCACAAATTTCTTTTGCAAATCAGTTTCCATACTTGCATTTATTTACTCAACATTCTATAATGAAATGAATCTTTCCGGAGGAATTTATACTACAATGAAAAATACAAACCGTTTAGAAATCATCGGCATACTTTCTCTGTCCCTGATGCTTACCTCGACTTTTGCAATTTCCAGCTGTCTGCCCGAGATGATGAACACCTTCCATGAATACGACCGCTCGTCTGTGGAGTTCCTGGTTTCATCCACAACCTTCAGTGTCATCCTGATGATCGCTCTGACTCCGATCCTTTCACGGTATTTAAGCGAGCGCTTTATGATCGTTTCCGGACTTTTGATTTATGGAGTCTGCGGCACCGCGCCGTTTTTTCTCACCTCCTACCCAATGATTTTGGCATCCAGAATCGTCATGGGTCTTGGTGTCGGTATGGTAAATGCAAAAGCAGTGAGTATCATTGGCGAACGTTTTAGCGGAGATCTGCGTTCCAGACTGCTGGGAATCCGCTGTTCGATGGAAACGATTGGACAGACCGTTCTGATGTTTGCAGTCGGACAGCTGCTGCACCTTGGGTGGAACTATGCATTCCTTATTTATATCGCAGCGTTTCTCATTCTGATCATCTATCTTGCATTTGTGCCAGCTAAAAAACAAAGACAGTCCATGGAATCCTGCACCGTTGATTCCGATGACCAGCCATGTTCCGGTGTTTCCCCTTCCGAAGCACGTGAGAAGAAACAGGCCAAAATCAGTAAAAAAGACTGCATGATCATTCTTTTCTATGCATTATTTGGATTTACACTTGTTTCCGCATCGTCCGTGAATAATCTGCGCATCACGACCTATATCGTAGATACCGGCATCGGAGCAGCAACCGACGGTGCAACGATCTTAAGTGTCGCTGTCTTCTTCGGCTTCCTTGGCGGACTTGCATTTGGTAAGCTCATGGAAAAACTGGGAGATCTGGTTCTTCCTCCCGTTTTACTGGGAGTCACTGTGGGAATGACTGCCATCGGATTTGCGAGCAATCTGGCTCTCGTAGCCTTCGGCGCATGTATTTGTAATTTCTGCATTACACTGGCAACTTCCTATATGTTCAATGGATTGTCTGAGCAATTATCCACAGAGGCACTGGGTATCGGCAATTCGATTGTCCTCGTAGGCTGCAATCTCGGCGCATGCACGATTTCCTTTGTCCTTCAGGCAATCAACCTG
>JAFUMF010000166.1 GCA_017482945.1 Lachnospiraceae bacterium | reverse complement strand
GATTGATCCTTCTATATGCTTCGTCATAGGTTCTCCAATCATTACGCCACGCTCTTGAAGCAAATCAAAATAAGCAATGATCTTATTATAGTTCACACGGCATTCTTTACTGGACCTGCTTCTTTTTTCCAAATCTTTTATGTATGCAACAATTTCACTATATCCATTGGCATCTTCAAAAAATTCAATATCGTACATTCATAGTTCCTTTCTTGAATTATATCAAATTTGATATTTTTTAGCAATAAGAACATCTCAAATAGCAATCAAAGGCATTCCTTCTTTCAATTTTATTTTCAAACATTGATTCTTCGGCGATATGCCCAGATAAAAAGAATTTAAGAATATAGAATGTTTGAAGTGTATGGATATCATAACACACATAATCAGACCTAACAATCACCAATTAAAAACAGCTGTCAAATTTTGGGATAATCAAACAAATGGACAGGACCCAGAAATCTGGTCCTGCCCATTTGAAAGTTGAAGACTTTTTATGCCAAGTTTTTATCTACAAAGACATATCTTATTGGATTTTGCTCCCCCTTCGCAAAGACAGAACTCACAGATTTATCTTTATATTTCTTTCTAACATCTTCCGATGCCACACGACCTACAAATTCATTTCATCCACAAACGCCGCCGACTTAACCGTCATCTCCACCCAAGCCGGACGAAAACCACTTTTGATCGCATTTCTTGCCGATTTCACATTAGACCAGGCGCAGCAATAAAACGGAACTTTGCCTCGCTCCAGGATTTCCATTGCCAGTCTGCTGGTCAGGGCTGAGGCGATTCCTTTTCTGCGATATTCCGGAAGTACATCGACTCCTATCTGCCACATGGTCTCGCAGTCTGCAGAGCAAGCAGCCATACCAACGAGCTTCCCATCATGATATGCGCCAACACCAAGAACATCCAGTTCCTTACGCTCTTTACACAATGCATTGCTCCACTGCTCTGTATATAACTCCGTAAAATCTTCTGCATGCAAAATCTTACATTCAAAGTCGCATGGCAATGCTCGTACCCTCTGCACATCCGGCAAAAAATACTCCGCCATAAAACACACGCGATAGCCAAATTCCTGAAACGCATCGTTCAACACGTGCATATTGGGTGTCTCAAAGCAATGCTCCACGGAATATTTTGAAATATAGTTTCTTACAAGCTCCTCATATTCTGCTGAAACAGATGCCACGATATTACTTCCATAGGAGATTAAATTGCAGACATGGGGAAGCTTCAAATATTTTCTGGCTGCATCATGCTCCTTCGAAATAGTGAGCACATTTTCATAACGAGAAAAGTCTTCCTCGCTGCAGTTTGCATCGATCGCGGATTGCTGCATGGCAATATGAAAAATTTCTTTGTTTGTCAGTTTCACTCTAATTTTCCTCCTTACCAATCCTCTCCCTCACGGCCTCCACAAACACTCGCTCAGTCTCATTCATCTGCTCTCCCGAACGCTTCACCATAATCAGCTCATTGATTCCCTCCGTCGGCAGATTACTCTCCAGCTCAACAGGGATTGTCCGTATCTGTGAATGATCAAAACAGCCGACTGTCCACTTCGACACAAACAGTACTACATCGCTGTTTAACAAAAAATACTCGCAGGCGGAAACTGTATTAAAGAAAATTCGTTTTTCCTGGATACCGTCTCTGAGCAGCGCATTATCAAAATACAGATCCTGTTTGGCAGACTCTTCCATATCCAATGCAATTTGCATACAATCCTTCACTTCACCGTACCGGACACTTTCTCTATCATAAAACTCTGACTTCGGACCTACACAAATATAATAATTTCCCTGATCCAGCACCTGAAATTCCAACCGCCCGGCTTCCTTGCTCCAGATCATGCTTTTCGCGTCCGCATCATTTCGCACAAAGAAGCCAATATCCGCATTTCCATCCAAAACTTGCTGTACCACATCGCTTCGATCGGTTTCAATCAGATTGAAATGAATTCGGTGATCTGCAAAGAATTCATACGTCTTCAGCATAGCCGGATATATAAAATCAAACTGGTGCGCCGCCAGAAACAGCTCTGCCCTGCTCTACTTTTTCTGCTGCATAAAGTTGCTGTCCAGAGCATCTGCCTCAGCTATAACTTTTCTGGCATATCTCATGAACTCTTTTCCCTCTGCAGTCAGCTCTACACCCCGGGCTTTCCGGTTGAACAGGCGGATTCCATATTCTTTTTCCAGATTACTGATCGCTTTTGTCAAGTTGGGCTGGCTGATGTAAAGCTGCTCCGCAGCTTTGGAAATCGAACCATTTTCTACGATTTTCACTAAATATTCCAATTGTTTGATCTGCAACGAATTCTCCTCCTTTTTTTCGTCTGTCCCGTACAATTTCAATCTGCTATGTTGTCTTATCTTTATCATAAAAACCATTTGTTTTTCTGTCAATCCAGAAATATAACTTTTATTTATGGATTAAACATCAAAGACTCATATTTGTAAGCCGTTCCAATTAGTGATATAGTTTAATTAAGAAATAAAAACCAAACAACTTTTGTGCATTCTGCACATATCTAATTTTTATGAAAGGGTGGTATTTCAACTATGGCTAGAGTACAAATCGAAAACGTACGTGATCTGGTAGCGAAAGCCGGTCATATCCGTAAACAGCTGGCACTTGGCACATACCGTATCGGCAATGTTCACATCGGAGGCCCGATGTCAGCGACTGACGCGGCTGTTGCTCTCTACTACAAGCACATGAATTTTGATCCGGCAAATCCGGAGGATCCGGAGAGAGACCGTTTCATCCTCAGCAAAGGCCACAACGGAATCCTGTTATACACAATCTTCTGCGATCTTGGCATGTATGACTGGGATCTTCTCCTTGATACATACAACACCGTAGGCCACCCGTTCGGTCCGCATCCGAACAGAAAATATGTAAAAGGAATCGAAGTTTCCACAGGTTCCCTTGGTCATGGTCTTTCCTGGGCAGCTGGTATGGCACATGCAAACCGCGTGAAGGGCATTAAATCCAGAATCTTCACGATGCTCGGTGATGGTGAGATGGAGGAAGGTTCCAACTGGGAGGCAATTCTCTACGCAGCATCCAAGAAACTGGACAACGTGGTAGCTCTCGTGGACTTCAACCACTGCTCCGCTGCTTTTGAGACCAATGAGAACGTAAGATGGGGCGAAGAAGGCGGTCCGGAAGGTATGGCAAATGCATTCCGCGCATTCGGCTGGAACGCAGTAGTTGTTGATGGAAGAAAGATGGCTGAGATCGATAAGGCTCTCGCTGCTCTTCCGGAGGTTCAGTTAAACGGCAAACCGAACTGCATCATCTTCGATACCAAGAAAGGTCAGGGCGTTGACTTCATGGAGGCTCGTCCGTCCGCATGGCACATCGGCGGTTTCGCAGATGATAAATTTGAAGAGACGCTGGAAATTATCGACAGATACACAAATGAAAGATTAGCGGAGGTAGAATAATATGGCTGGATTTACATTTTGCTGCGGCGATTTTGCTGAGATGATGGATGCCAAGGGCACCGTTACCAATGAAATTCTTCAGATGATTGAAGAAGATCCGCGTGTATGCTACATTAACTCCGACAGTACCGTTAACCGCGTGGCTGCTGCCATGAAGAAACATCCGGACAGAGTTCTGGATCCGGGCATTCAGGAAATGAACATGGTTACCATCGCTGCAGGTCTTGCAAAAGAAGGTTTCATCCCGTTCGTGCAGACATTCGGTCCGTTCCTCTGCGTGCGCGCTCTGGACCAGATCCACAATGACGTTTGCTACAATGACTTCCCTGTAAGACTGATCGGTACACACGCAGGTCTTTCCTCCGGTTATGGTCCGACACACAACACGATCGTTGAGTTCGGTATCATGAACGCACTCCCGAACATGACCATGGTTGCTCCGTGTGACGCAAACCAGGCTAAGAAGCTGCTCCGCAAGTCCTTAGATTACAAGGGACCGATCTACATCCGTATCCCGCGTGGCGAGGAGCCGGCTGTTTACATGGAAGATTATGATTATGATTACGAGATCGGCAAGGCAATCGAACTGAGCGCAGGTAAGGACCTGACCATCATCGCAACCGGTATGGCTGTTTACAACTCCGTTCAGGCAGCTCGTAAGTTAGAAGAGCTTGGCCTTGATGTCGGCGTTCTTGATATGCACACGATCAAACCGATCGATAAAGAGGCGATCATCAAAGCTGCAAAAGCGACCGGCAACATTCTCACAGTTGAAGACCATAACATTCTCGGCGGCCTTGGCAGCATCGTAGCTGACGTTCTCATGGAAGCTGGTGTTCCGGCTCGTCTTAAGAAGATCGGTGTTCCGGATTGCTTCGCAGAGCCGGGTTATCCGGAGGAGCTGTATCCGTACTATGGTCTGGATATCGATGGTATTGTGAAGACCGCTCGTGAGTTCTTAAATAAATAATCTGGAATAAAATCAAGTTTTTCAGGCCCTGTCGTTGATAAGACGACGGGGTCTTTTCTTTTTTCTCTTTTTTACGTTTCCTCACCCTTGACAGCCACTTTCCAAACCGCTACAATATGATTACCATTCTTTTTCAACCTCTGCCAGCATATCTAGCGTATTCGCATCTGGCATTTTC
>JAFUMF010000165.1 GCA_017482945.1 Lachnospiraceae bacterium | reverse complement strand
CTGTCTTTAAAGAAGTCCATGGTGAAGATGATCCTCACACCGGGACTTCCGACCGGTTTCCAGCATTCCATCATCTCCCTCTCAAACGTAATCGTTCAGGCGAATGTAAATGCCTACGGTGCAATGGCGATGGCGGGATTTGGCTCTTATTTGAAAATTGACGGTTTTGCCCAGCTCCCGATGCAGAGCTTCTGTCTGGCAGCGACCACATTTACAGGCCAGAATATCGGCGCAGGAAAACCGGAGCGTGTAAAGAAGGGAATTATCGAGAATATTATAATCTGTATGATCTATGTGGGCTGTGTCAGCCTGCTCCTCTATTTATTCGCCCCGCAGCTCATCGGAATTTTCAGTACGGAGTCTGAGGTGATCCGTTACGGCGCACTGACCATGCGTATGATCATTCCGTTCTACGCGGTCCTTCCGATCCATCAGGTCCTTATGGGAACCATGAGAGGTGCAGGAAAGACCATGGTATCCATGGCGATCTCCGTAGGAAACATGTGCGTCCTGCGAATGATCTACATCAATCTCCTCGTTCCGTTCTTCCCGAGCTACGAGGCCGTGATGTTCTGTTACCCGATCACCTGGATCGGAACCATGATCCTGGATGTTCTTTATATTTGGAAAGGCAACTGGCTGCCGAAGCCAGAAGAAATAGAAATCTATTAAATTTCAATGAAGATAAAAAGGAGTACACTTATGAAAGATGGATTTATCCGCGTTGCGGCCGCTACCCCTGATATTAAAGTTGCAGACCCGGTCTACAATGCCGAAAAGGTCTGGGAAATGATGGAAGAAGGAAGTGCAAAAGGCGCTAAAGTGATGGTATTCCCGGAGCTCTGTCTCACTGGCTATACCTGCGGCGATCTGTTCCTTCAGGATGTTCTTGTTGAAAAGGCGAAAGATGAATTAAAGAAGCTTATTAAAAAGACAGAAGGCATGGACATGCTGGCGTTCGTAGGTCTTCCGTGGGAAAAGAACGGAAAGCTTTATAACGTGGCTGCTGCCATCTGGAACGGCGAGCTTTTAGGTCTTATCACAAAGACAAATATGCCGAACTACTCTGAGTTTTACGAGTTAAGACACTTCAATCCGGGCCCGATCGCTCCGGAGGAGGAAGAGTGGAACGAGTCCTTTGTTCCGTTCGGAAGCAAGATTTTATTTAAATGTGCCAATGTGCCGGGCCTCGTGATCGGCGGCGAGATCTGTGAGGATGTCTGGGTGATGAACCCGCCGAGCATTTCTCACGCAATGGCAGGTGCCACAGTGATCGTGAACTGTTCCGCAAGTGACGAGACTACTGGCAAACATCTTTACAGAAACAGCCTGATCTCCGGCCAGTCCGCAAGACTTGTTTGCGGTTACATTTACGCAAATGCCGGCGAAGGCGAGTCCACACAGGACCTTGTTTTCGGCGGACATAACATCATCGCGGAAAATGGTACACTCCTTGCTAACTCCAAGAGATTTTCCAACGGCGTGATCTATGCTGACCTGGACCTTGAGAGAATCCGCAGCGAGCGCCGCCGCATGACGACCTTCCAGATGACTGCAAATATGGAAGATTATGATTTCGTTGAGTTCGAGCTTGATGATGAAGATCTTGATTTAGATCGTTTCATCGATCCGGCTCCGTTCGTTCCGTCTGATGAAGCGACAAGAGCAGAGCGCTGCGAGGAAATCCTTACGATCCAGGCCATGGGTCTTAAGAAACGTCTGGCACATACCGGCTGTACCCACGCGGTGATCGGCATTTCCGGCGGTCTTGACTCCACACTGGCGCTCCTTGTTATGGCGAAAGCGTTCGATATGTTAAAGATTCCGAGAGAGAACATTCTCTCCGTAACCATGCCGTGCTTCGGTACCACAGACCGTACCTACAACAATGCATGCCTGCTTACAAATAAGCTTGGTGCAGAGTTAAAAGAAGTTGTGATCAAAGAGGCTGTAAGCGTGCATTTCCGTGATCTGGGTCACGATGCTAACGTGCATGATGTGACTTACGAAAACTCTCAGGCACGTGAGAGAACTCAGGTGCTGATGGATCTGGCAAATAAGAACGGCGGCCTTGTGATCGGTACCGGCGACATGTCTGAGCTGGCACTTGGCTGGGCAACTTACAACGGTGACCATATGTCCATGTACGGCGTGAACGCATCCGTTCCGAAGACACTGGTTCGCCATCTGGTTCGTTACTACGCAGATACCTGCGGCGATGAGGAATTAAAGGCAGTTCTTTACGATGTCCTTGATACACCGGTAAGTCCGGAGCTTCTCCCGCCGACAGAGGGACAGATCTCCCAGAAGACAGAGGACCTGGTTGGACCGTATGAGCTCCATGACTTCTTCATTTACTACATTTTAAGATACGGTTACCGCCCGTCCAAGATCTATCGCCTTGCAAAGATCGCATTCAAGGGCGAGTACAGCGACGAAGTGATCTATAAGTGGTTAAATACCTTCTATAGAAGATTCTTCGCTCAGCAGTTCAAACGTTCCTGTCTGCCGGATGGTCCGAAGGTTGGTTCTGTTGCAGTTTCTCCGAGAGGCGATTTGAGAATGCCGTCCGACGCTGCAAGACGTATCTGGATGGATGAATTAGAGTCCATCCGCCCGGAGGTTTAAAATGATTAGCAGCACCAAGAACGAACAGGTGAAGACGGTCAGAGAGTTAAAGAAAAAGGCGAAAGCCAGAAATGAGGCAG
>JAFUMF010000164.1 GCA_017482945.1 Lachnospiraceae bacterium | reverse complement strand
GTTCTGATTTTGATCAATACGGTCGGCGGTGATGTGAGCTGTGGTCTGGCGCTCGCAGAGATGCTGGCTTCGCTTAGCAAACCGACGGTATCTTTAGTCATTGGAGACAGCCATTCGATCGGTGTACCGCTTGCGGTGGCGTCCGATTACTCTTTTATCGTACCAACCGGAACCATGTTGGTGCATCCGGTGCGGATGTCTGGAATGGTGATAGGCACAACACAGACGTATGAATATTTTGATATGATTCAGGATCGGATCTTAAATTTTGTGTCAGACCACAGCCGTGTATCATATGATGAGTTAAAGGAACTGATGCACAATACGAAAATGCTGTCCAAGGATCTCGGTACCGTTTTGGTCGGCGAAGATGCGGTGAAGCGCGGTCTGATCAATGAGGTCGGAGGAATCAGGGAGGCACTGAAAAAGCTGTATTCGATGATAGGGCGGTGAGAAAAATGATCAGGATTTTCTTATATGCCACATGGTGCATGAACTCTTTTAAGTTGCATTTTGGAAATTTATTTTGTATACTATATCCTGAGGGCATTTGCCTTGGAAAGAAAAGGGGGCATTCTCGTTGGCTGGAAATAAATCAACATCAACAAAGAAAAAGACGAACACAACTGCAAAGACAAGCAGTAAAAAAACGACAAAGAAAGTGGAGCCTGATACAAGCTTCCTTCGGTCAGAGATCGTGGTTCTTGGAACCTTTGCAGTCTGTGTATTTTTATTTTTAAGTAATTTCCATATTTGCGGCATGGTCGGCGACTTTTTAAGTAGTGTGATGCTCGGTGTGTTTGGTACGATCGGTTACCTGGCACCGGTGCTTTTGTTTGCCGGCGTGATTTTCTATGCATCGAATAAGGGAAATATCCGCGCGGTGTATAAGATGCTGGCGGTGGAGATCTTGCTTTTGGTGCTCTGCGGTCTTGCGCAGATGACATTGGGAGGCGGCTATAAGGAAGGCCAGACGCTGATGGATATTTATGAAGCGGCTGGTGAGAGCGGAATGGGCGGCGGACTGATCGGCGGTGCCATCGTCTATGTGCTTCATACAGCACTGGGAACCATCGGTTCTTATCTGGTCCTGTTCTTATTCTTCATTATTTCACTGGTGGCGATCACAGAGAAATCGTTTGTTTCAGCAGTGAAGAGCGGCAGTGACAAAGTCTACCACCAGGCAAAGGAAGATTACGACAGACATAAAGAAATCCGCGAAATTAAGAGAGAAGAAAAACGACTTCTCAGAGAAGAACAGAAGGTTCAGGGTGTGGACCTGGAGTCTACGGACCTCTCTAAGGATGGTGTACTTGCCAAGTTAGCGGCTGCCGAGGAAGAAATGGAAGAAGTGGAAGTGAATGCTGCATATCGTGCGGCATATGAAGCCGAGGAAAAGGCGCTCCAGAATGCGGTACATAAAAAGGGCAAAAAGAAGGGAACTTCTGTTTCTGATGATAATCCGATTCATCCGGCAGATGTATTTAAAGGAAAGATTACAAAAGCCGGTGAGGAAGAGGAAGATGTGGTTCCGTTTGATGAGGATGTGAAGCCTGCTTCCTATAAAAAAGACGAAGATATTTTTGTGAGTCGTGACAGCAAGACCTTCCGCGAGATGGGACTGTTCCCGGAGGATGAATCCGGTCGGAAGATCATGGAAAATCTGGAACAGAAAAAGAGTTCCGGTTCTGTATTTGATATGGAGCTGGATACGGAGCCGTATGTGGAAACATCGGATTACTGGGAGCCTGTACATGCGTTCAGCCCGGATGAGGTCAATGTACAGGCAGAAAAAGAGGCAGTGGCCGCAAGTATTCCGACCGTGGAATATGTGGAAGAGTATCCGTTCGAGGCAGATCCGATGCCGATGGAAGCGCCTGTAAACAAGCGGGAATCTGTTGTGTTCCATTCACCGGAAGAGCGCAAACAGGTTGTCACAGCCACAGGAAAAGTGATCGATACCGATACAGAAGAAATCTTAAAGAAGAAAGCGGAAAAACGCAAACTGGATGCTGCAGAAAAAGAAGAGGCAGACAAGGCCGTGCTTCAGGAAATCAAAAAGACAGAAGAGAAGCCGAAGAAACCGTATGTGTTCCCGCCGCTTGACCTTCTTGCAAGAAGCAAAGGACCGGCCGGCGGCCAGTCAGATAAAGAGTTCCGCGAGACTGCCATCAAGCTTCAGCAGACATTACGAAACTTTGGCGTCGGCGTAACTGTCACAAATATCAGCTGTGGCCCGACAGTGACTCGCTATGAGCTTCAGCCGGAGCAGGGAGTGAAGGTCAGCAAGATCCAGTCTCTGGCTGATGATATTAAATTAAATCTTGCGGCAACCGATATCCGTATCGAAGCACCGATCCCAGGAAAAGCCGCGGTGGGTATCGAGGTGCCAAATAAAGTCAACAGCATGGTCTACTTGAGAGAGCTGTTGGAGAGTAATGAAGTAAAGAAACATCCGTCCAGACTTGCATTTGCGGTCGGTAAAGACATTGGCGGACAGGTCATTGTGGCAGATCTTGCGAAGATGCCGCATCTTCTGATCGCCGGTCAGACAGGTTCTGGTAAGTCGGTCGGAATTAATACCATGATCATGAGCTTGATCTATCGGTCTTCACCGGATGATGTGAAGCTTATCATGATCGACCCGAAGGTGGTTGAACTGTCCGTTTACAATGGAATTCCGCACCTTCTGATCCCTGTTGTGACAGATCCGAAAAAGGCGGCCGGGGCGCTCAACTGGGCTGTGGCTGAGATGATGGAGCGTTACAACAAGTTTGCAAAGAGCAATGTCCGCGATATCAAAGGATATAACGCGAGAGTCCAGTCTCTGATCGATGCCGGTGATGTTCCCAATGAGGAGATCCCGACGAAGCTTCCGCAGCTGGTGATCATCATCGACGAGCTTGCGGACCTGATGATGGTTGCCTCCAATGAGGTGGAAGACGCGATCTGCCGTCTGGCGCAGCTTGCCCGCGCGGCCGGTATCCATCTCGTGATCGCGACCCAGAGACCGTCTGTCAATGTCATTACCGGTGTGATCAAGGCAAACGTGCCGTCGAGAATCGCATTCTCTGTTGCATCCGGTGTGGACTCCAGAACGATCCTTGATATGGTTGGTGCCGAAAAACTGCTCGGAAACGGTGACATGCTGTTCTATCCGTCCGGTTATCCGAAGCCGCTCCGCGTACAGGGCGCATTTGTCTCTGATTCTGAGGTTACAAAGGTAACCGACTTCTTAAAGGAGCAGAACGAGGACAGCGGCGGATACAACAAAGAAATCGAGATGAAAATGAGCCAGCCGACACTGGGCGGCACATCAAACGGCGGCGGAAATGACAGAGATTCTCTGTTCGTTGATGCAGGAAAATTCATCATCGAAAAGGACAAGGCATCCATCGGTATGCTGCAGCGCGTGTTCAAAATTGGATTTAACCGCGCGGCAAGAATCATGGACCAGCTTGCGGAAGCAGGAGTGGTCGGTGAGGAAGAGGGCACAAAACCGAGAAAGGTCCTTATGTCCATGGAGGAATTTGAAGAATTCCTGGAGGCCGGATATTAAAACGGTAAAATTTCTCTGAGATCGGTTCAGACAAACACATCCCAGGGAGTTGAAGTTTATTCTAAAATGAGAGAGATGGGAGGCGTTTTTGCGTCCCGGATACAGGCGGGGCAGTGAAAACAACGTTTCAGGCGGTCCCGCCTGTCTGTCTTAACCAGAATTGGATACAATATTTTTTGATGGCAGGAGAGAAACAGAATGAGAATTGGCGATTGGTTAAAAAGACTTTCCTATGAGCTTCTTCAAGGCAGTCTGGAAGCGACCGTTGAAGAAGTGATCTATGATTCCAGAAAAGCAAGGGAAAACAGCGTATTTATCTGCATCAAGGGCAGTGTGCGCGATTCCCATGATTTTATTCCGGATGTCCTTTCAAAAGGATGTAAGGTGTTGGTCGTTGAAAGAGAAGT
>JAFUMF010000163.1 GCA_017482945.1 Lachnospiraceae bacterium | reverse complement strand
TCCATTTTCGATACACAAACAGTACCAACAAGATCTCCGAGACAGTTGCCCGTTGTAGAAGCCATGTCAAACAGTCGATAGAATCCGGCCACGATACCTACAATCTCTCCTGGGAATCCAAGCATCGTTACAGCAGTCATTAATCTTACAATACCGCCACCCGGAATACCACCTCCGATAGCAGAAAGTGCAGTCGAGATAATTACTAATCTAAAGAGCTCGCCGCCAGATAAAGAAATTCCGTTCACCTGAGCAATAAACAATACAACACAGCCAAACATAATAGCCATGGCATCCATGTTAATGTTTGCTCCTAAAGGAATACAAAAATCAGCCACTTCGTCTTTTACGCCAAATTCTTCTTTTGCGCACTTAAGGCTTACAGGAATGGTTGCAGCACTACTACATGTTGCCATAGTAAATGTCCAAACGGAAGAAGATTTTTTCAGGAATGTGAACAAATCTATCTTTGCAAAAATCATAAGACAAACACCATAGATCAGAGCCACGTGAATCAGACATGCCAACCAGTAAGTTCCAATCAGACCAACCATAGACGTAAAAATAGCAAATCCATAAGTTCCAAAGGAATCAGCCATAAGGAATAAAACGCCGATCGGTGATAATTTAATTACCAGTGCTAAGTATTCGTTCACCATAGAGTTCATAGCATCAAACCACTCTAAAACTTTCTGTTTATGATCCTCATTTTTCATATTCAGAATGGAAACACCAAGCATAATTGCAATGACCATTGCGGCTAAAACATCCTGACTCGTAAAGGTTTGGAACATATTGCCTGAAAATAGTCCGACAAAGAATGACTCTACACTAAGAGTACCCGAAGCAATTTCACTCGAACTCATTCCTTCAAGATTTGAAAGAAGTCCCGGTTTTACTACGCTTGGCACAACAATTCCTATGCCTACCGCAATTACTGTAGTAATTAAATAGTAGGCTAAGATTCGAATTGCAGTACGTCCCAGTGATTTTAAATTACTCTGGCTTCCGACAGCAATAACCATGATACAAACAATTAACGGAATAAGAATCATTTTAATGCAATTCAGCCAAATTGTACCGATGAATTTAAAGCTGCTCATTTTTTCACCGAAAACTAATCCCAAGATTGCTCCGACAATCATTGCTATAAGTGTCAACATTGCTGTTGAAATTTTCTTTTTCTTTGCCATAATTATCCCCCTTTAGTATTTTTTATCAAGAGACTTCATGATTTCTACAACCTGATGTACTTGTTCATCTGTAATATTTTTATGAAAAACCATACGCGCTCTTATTCCTGATGAAACTGACAACCATAGTCCTTTTTCCTTTGCCTTTTCAATAAATTCTTGAACTGGCACCCCTGTTTGTACAACATCCAGCACTATAATATTGGACTGAATTTCTTTAGGTGCAGAAATATATTCTAACCCTTGTAATTGTTCACAAACATATTTTGCACGCAAATGATCCACACGCAATGTCTCTATATTATGCTTTAATGCATATAATCCTGCCGCAGCGATAGAACCTGCCTGCCTCATGCATCCCCCCAACAACTTCTGAGTCGAAGATGCCTTTAAAATAAATTCCTTGCTGCCGCATAATATTGATCCAATCGGTGCTCCAAGACCTTTAGATACGCAAAACATAACAGAATCCACGTATTTGCATATTTCAGATGCATCAACGCCTAATGCTGTAGCCGCATTAAATAAACGAGCCCCATCCATGTGTACAGGAATCTTTTCCCTTGATGCGATTTGGGCTAATCGTTCCATATCACTTAAGGAAATACAGCATCCCCCTAAACTGTTGTGTGTATTTTCGATACAGATCAGCTTAGGGTTGTTACTCAAAATTGCCTGCTCTAATCCTTCAATATCCAGGGTTCCTGTTTTATCCTGTTTATAGAATATAGGTTCTAACTGGCCAAATCTGGATTCGAATGCTGCTTTTTCCACGTTATAAATATGAGAGCCCCTTTCAACCAAAACCTCATCACCTGCAGAACACCAGGTCAACAAGGCCACATGATTTGCCAGCGTACCGGATGGTAAAAAAATAGCTCGTTCTTTTTTTAAAAGTGCTGCCGCATAGTCGCATAATGCATTTACACTGGGATCATCACCGTACCCGTCCTTATCAAGTCTGCCAGAATCTCCCACAGGTGCCTGCAGCATATACTCAAGCATCTTATCATCCGGTAACGTTAACGTATCACTGCGTAAATCAATCATATTTGCCACCTCCTATAAATCAATTTGTTATTCATGCATGGATAATTCTATTGATTCTAAATTTATTTTATATACTGTTTGACAAATAATCAAATACTAATGTATATATATAATTATAGTTATTTATCTATATATTAATATCGAGGAGAACCGTGATGTTTAGAAACATGGAATATGTATACGCAGTTTATGAGTCGAAGAGTTTTAGCAAAGCAGCTGAGAAACTGCATATTTCGCAGCCATCATTAAGCGCTATGATCAAAAAAATTGAACAACAGGCAGGTACGAGTATTTTCAATCGTAAGACCTTCCCCATTTCTCTAACACCTTTTGGTATCGAATATATACGTGCCATTGAACAAATATTTGAAATTACAGACTATATTCAAAACATCGCTTATGATACACACGCATTAAACCATGGTAAGCTCTCTATCGGTGCAAGTAATCTGAGTGTTGAAAGTAACCTGACAAATGCTATTGCCGAATTCAAAACAACATACCCAAACATACAGTTGAACATTTTTGAAGCAAGCACAATACAGGCAAAAAGCATGTTAGATTCCGGAGATCTGGATTTAATGATTACCAACCGACCACTTTCGCAAAATAAATATAGTCGAATTCTTTGCCAATGTGAATTTTTAATTCTCGCAGTTCCGGATGGATATCCGATCAACGAACAGTATCAACATAAACAACTTACTCTGGATGAATTAAAGAATCTTGAAATATTACCGCCCGAAAAAGAAATATCACTTAAGGATTTTTCAGAGATCCCCTTCATTCTGCTTCGTGATGATAACTATCTTCGAAGTTGCACAAATACGTTGTTTCAATCTGCAGGATTCGAACCAAATATCACTCTGGAATTAGATCAATCCTGTGTTTCCATGAACTTTGCAAGAATGGGAATTGGTGCAACCATTTTTAGTAACCGACTGATCAATTCACAAAATTATGAAGGTTTGAAATATTACAAAATATCTGGTGATTTGTCACGCCGAGATATGTTCATTTTCTATAGAAAAACCAACCATATATCGTTAGCAATGAAGCATTTCATTGACATGATCTGCAAAAAGAGTGTGTAAAGACACGGCGGAATCACGCGATGTCTCACGTGTAGAAAAATCAACATATCAAAGACAGTGTCCCAAAGTACGCAAAAAATCCAGTCGGAAAATTCCAACACGGAACTTCGACTGGATTTTTGATAAAAAAAGAGCATCGCTCCCATGATATGAAAATCAAAATGATTATATATCATGGGGTGACACTCCCAAATTATTATTCTAAATTGACAATTAATCGTCCAGCTCGTCCTCACCAACGATCTCATCATACTCAGCCTCATCAAGAAGCTCATCGAATGCGTCAGCTACGATCTCATACTCTTCGTCGCTGATAATATTATCCAGCTCCGGATTTCCGTTTGCATCCTCTGTATAGCGGTAAAGGAATACCTCACCTTCTTCTGCTTCTTTTCCATCTAACGGAAGAAGCGCGATATAATCGTGATCGCCTGCCTCGAAGATTGTCAGAACAACGCATTCAAGATCGCTGCCATCATCCAGAGTCAGAGTCACTGTCATCTCTTCGTTTTCGGACATATTCTGATAATCAAGATTTTTCTTATCTGTTGCCATTCTTTATACTCTCCTTTTGTGGTTACTATTTTCCAACTGAATAAAGCATATCAATAAACCTGTTAAAAATCAATACTCAATTCCGATTCCTGCGGAAATCCCTTTCTCGTACGGATGGCGAAGCTTCCTCATCTCGGAAATATAATCTGCCTCCGCTGCGATCCGTTCTGACGGATCACGACCGGTAAGGACCACCTCCAGATTCTCCGGACGGTTCTGTAAAAATTCCAGCACCGCATCTTCCGGAACCATTCCATAGTTCATTGCCGCCATGATCTCATCCAATACAAGCATCCCACATTCTGCAGGGCCGCACATCTTCACTGCCTCACAGACTGCTTTATGGAACAACTCTGTATTATATTCTGCAGCAGCTCTTTTCGTTTTTTCATCCATGGCAAACACAAAACCGAATTCTTTTTCACATGGAATCACATGAATCTTTGGAATGGCACTCAAAGCAGGCACCTCTCCCGAATCGTCTGTTTTTAAAAATCTGGCGATCGTCACTGCATTTCCACGTCCCGCCATCCGCACAGCAAGTCCGATCGCTGCACTTGTCTTTCCTTTTCCGTCACCACAATAAATATGAACAAGTCCCATATATGCTCCTCTCATCCTCGATGTTCGGTATGATCGCTTCTTTCTATTTGCCGGTCCGTCGGTCTGTCATACATTCCCGGACAAACCGGGAAATCTCCTGTTTTCTGTGATACCGCTCTTTGACGGCGCACAGATGCAGACGCTCTTTTGCCCTGGTCATCGCCACATAAAAGAGTCTCCGCTCCTCCTCGATATCCGCCGGAAGCGCCGCCTTATGGTGGGGTACCACACCCTCGTTGGCATCGATGACGAACACGATCCGGTACTCCAGACCTTTGGCACTGTGCATGGTCGATAAGGTCACTCCGGTCTGCTCCTCTTTATTCCCCCGCTCCTCACGCTGACTCTTCAGCGCTTCTTCGTACTGCCTGATATGTTCCTGCCAGTCTGCGAAGGTCACGAAACCGGCCGCGCTGTCCGCCAGCTGGTCCACGATTTCATAAAGCTCCTCCGGTTTCAACCGTCTAAATTCCGCATAATCCTTCAGATACTGGTCATAACCAACTGCTTTTCTAATATAGTTGATGGCCGCCGCAGGCTTCAGCCTTCCGATGGTCAGGATGTCACTTTCCAGATCGAACACGCGCTCCTCCATCCAGTCCTTGTCCTGATAAAAGGACTTTACCGCATCCAGTGACACCTCCGGGGTCTCGAAGGCATCGCGGCTGAAGTATCGGTTTGGCCGGTTCATGATTCGGTAAAAATCACTGCGCTTCCTGCTGCCTGAGCCGAGCGACAAATAGGCAAATAAATCTTTGGCGATCCAATGGCTGTAGAGATTCGGAATCGTATCACGCATCACAAAAGGAATGTTGTACTCCATCAGCTTCTCAGCCAACAGGCCGGACCCGTTTCCTGTCCGGAACAGGACTGCCATGTCTTCGTATTGATAACCGGCCAGCTCATAAAGCCGCAGTTTTCTCGCCACATCGTCCATTTCCCGGAGTGGATTCTCATAAATGATCGCTTCCACCGGGCGTCCTGCGCCATGGACCGGCATCAGTGCCTTATCATAGCGCACCTTGTTGTGGCCGATCAGTTTCAGGGAAGTTTCTACAATATCCTTCGTTGACCGATAGTTTTCCGCCAATAGTACCTGCTTCGCCTTCGGATAATCCTTCATAAAGCCCAGCATGATCTCCGGCTTCGCACCTCGGAACCGGTAAATGGACTGGTCATCATCACCGACAATGAATAGATTGTTTTCCGGCAGTGCCAGCATCCGAACAATTTCATACTGAATCCGGTTGATATCCTGGAACTCATCCACCAGAATGTACCGGAACTTGCGCTGCCAGGCCGCCAGAATATCCGGCCGCTCCGTAAACAGCTCGTAGCACATGATCAGCATGTCGTCAAAATCAATCTTTCCTGTCATGCGAAGCATGTCATCGTATCCACTATACAGTTTTTTGAACCATTCCTCCGGGCAGTTCTGGGAATAATAATAGTTCAGGTCGATCTGGCTTCCTTTGACGTAGCTGATCTCATTGATCACTGAGGAAATAAACTCGCCCTCGTCCTCCACTTCCATCTCCGATTTCGCCAGATAATCTTTAAAAAAGCTCCTCTTATCCTCTTCTCCCAGCACATTCCCAGACGGGAAACGATACGCAAGCTTTAAGATCTGATAGAAAATTGAGTGAAAAGTTCCAAAGGTGACCCGGTTGTATTCTGCCTCCGCCTTTGCCTCATCCTCCGTCATCAGACGGAAAAACCGCTCCTTCATTTCTGTGGCGGCGGCTTTTGTAAACGTAATAACAAGAATGCCGGAGGGGCTTACGCCCTGCTCCAGCAATCTTTTAATTCGATGTGTAATTACCGTCGTCTTTCCCGAACCCGGTCCGGCCAGGACCATCATCGGGCCCTCTTTGTGGGAAAGCGCCGTACATTGTGCTTCATTAAATCTCATAACATGCAGATCAATTAGATAGATGCCTCAAGAAGAGCGATACCCTTCTTAATTCTTGCTAAAGATTCTTCCTTACCGATCACTTCCATGATCTCAGTTGCACCTGCCGGTGTCATCTGTTTTCCGGAAACTGCAGTACGGATCGGCCACATAACGAAACCAGTCTTCACGCCGTTGTCAGCCACATACTGGGACAGTGCAGCATAAAGCGCATCGTTAGAGTAATCCTCCTGAGCCTCTAAGATCGGAAGAACAGCCTTTAATGTCTCGAGGGAGTTCTCTTTGTTTGTCTTCATCTTCTTGTGAGCATACATCTCCGGATCATACTCCGGAAGTGCCTCGAAGAAGTCAACCTGACCTGCGATATCCGGAAGAACTTCGATTCTTGTCTTCACCATCGCTGCGATTTTCTTTAAGTCGAGCGGTTTTGTGAGTGCTTCTTTGAGGTACGGCTCAGCGATCTCATAGAACGCATCGAAATCCATCTTCTTTAAATATTCGCTGTTCATCCAGCGTAATTTTGTCATATCAAAAACAGCCGGAGACTTGCTCATGTTATGGTAGTTGAATTCTTTTACTAACTCTTCCAGTGTAAAGAACTCTTCGTTGCCAGCCGGAGACCAGCCAAGTAATGCCACGAAGTTTACGATTGCTTCTGTGATGAAGCCCTGCTCAAGAAGATCTTCGAAGGAGGAGTGTCCGCTTCTCTTGGATAACTTCTTGTGCTCTTCGTTTGTGATCGTTGGGCAGTGCACGTAAATCTGAACTTCCCAGCCGAATGCCTCGTAAAGGCGGTTGTACTTCGGAGAAGAGGAAAGGTACTCGTTACCTCTTACAACGTGTGTGATTCCCATAAGGTGGTCATCCACTACGTTTGCGAAGTTGTATGTCGGGAATCCGTCGGATTTGATGAGGACCATATCATCCAGCTCTGCGTTATCTACGCTGATATCACCGTAGATATCGTCGTGGAATGTGGTTGTACCCTCCTTCGGGTTGTTCTGACGGATAACGAACGGCATGCCAGCAGCAAGATTTGCCTCTACCTCTTCCTTGGAAAGGCTTAAGCAGTGCTTGTCATACGCCATGATTTCTTCACCGTTTACATTTGTTCTTAAGGAATCAAGGCGCTCCTGAGTACAGAAGCAGTAATATGCCTCGCCCTTTTCAACCAGCATTTTTGCATATTCCATATAGATGCCGGCTTTCTGACGGTCAGACTGAACATACGGGCCATAGCCTTTGTCTTTGTCCGGACCTTCGTCATGAATCAGGCCTGTTTTTTCCATGGTACGGTAAATAATATCAACAGCACCTTCCACAAGACGTCCCTGGTCTGTATCCTCGATACGAAGGATAAAATCTCCATCTTCATGCTTTGCAATAAGGTAAGTATAAAGAGCAGTTCTTAAGTTACCTACATGCATACGGCCTGTCGGGCTCGGTGCAAATCTTGTTCTAACTTTTCCCATAATCTTTTTCTCCTGTTTCTTTAAAATTTACGGGAGAATCCTCCCTAAAACTTTTATATTTCAGCGGGTTGTGTCGCGTCCCGCCATATATCATTCTATCATACAGTCATATCCAGCATCACGCATGCCAGATTGAAATACACGATCAGACTCACCGCATCCACAATTGTCGTGATCAGCGGTCCTGCCATGATCGCAGGGTCCATTTTCATTACTCTCGCGACGATCGGCAAGGTACATCCAATCGTCTTTGCGATCACAACTGTAACAAACACACTTAATACCACCACCAGGCAGATCAGTGTATTACCAGGATACTGGATCATCAGCCTCACGAAATTGGCAACTGCCAGCACACCACCGGCGATCATTCCGACCCGTACTTCTTTCCAGACAACCTGCAGAATATCCGCCGGTTCGATCTCACCCAGGGACATACCACGGATGATCATCGCACTGGACTGGCTTCCTGAGTTACCTCCGGTGTTCATGAGCATCGGTGTAAAGCTTACCAAAAGCGGGATCACCGCAAACGCACTCTCATATTTCACCAGGATCGCTCCGGAAATAGTACTGGATAACATTAAGAATAACAGCCACGGAATTCGGTTCTTTGCCAGTTCAAACACGCCTGTTTTCAGGTACGGCTTTTCACTCGGAAGCATAGCAGCCATCTTTTCGATATCCTCGGTGGCCTCTTCTTCCATAACGTCCATGACGTCATCGACAGTGATGATACCGACCAGGCGGTCTTCTCTGTCCACAACCGGCATACTGAGAAGGTCGTACTTGTTCATCATTTCTACGACTTCTTCCTGGTCCATGGTGGTCACTGCTTTGATCACATGGTCATCCATAATGTCCCCCACCAGGGCTTCATACGGATTCATCAAAAGATCTTTGACCGTCACAACGCCTTCCAGCTGGCGTTTCACTCCCATTACATAGCAGGTATAGATCGTCTCAGAATCGATACCATGCTTTCTGATATGGGCAAAGGCTTCCTCTACAGTCATTGCCCGTTTGAGACCAATGTACTCGGCTGTCATGAGGCTTCCGGCGCTGTTTTCCGGATAGTTCAAGAACTGATTAATGAGCTTTCTGGTATCCGGCTTCGTGTTTTCCAGTACACGGCGGACCACCGTTGCTGGGAGTTCTTCTAACATATCTACGGCATCATCCACGTAAAGATCTTCCACGATTTCTGAAAGCTCTCTATCGGTGATACTGTTGATGATATGTTCCTGGAACTCGATCGGCAGCTCGGCAAATACATCCGATGCCAGTGCTTTCGGCAGCATACGGAATACGATGACAGTACGCTCTTCCGAATCCAGTTCCTCGATAAACGAAGCGATATCTACCTCGTTCAGTTCCAAAAGTGCCTCTTTCAGCTGACGGTATTTCTTATCCTTGGCCAGCTGAATCAACTCTTCTAAGTCAATGTTTTCCATTGCTTCATTAGACATCGTCATTTTCCTCCATTCCATATTCGCTTTTAAACATCAGGATATGGAGACAAAAGGACACCTTAAAGACGGCGGTACACATAATGGACAGGATCCATTATACATATCGCCTCCGGTTCAGGGTGAGCGTCCGCCTCCATCTTACGACTTCGACCTTCCATTATGTGTTCACTTCCTTTCTTTTCTGACCATAGGTTTCTAGTCTATTCCCCCATTATAAGTAAATTTTATCCAAATGGCAACTGATTAAACGAATTTTGTGGGTTTATTTTTCTTCTATCCTCATGTTACCGACATCACATATTTCTGCAACGCATTTTCTACCAGACGATTTAACGTAATTTGCTGCGAAAGTGCACAAACTACTGCCTGTTTATGCAACTCTGGTGAGATTCGAATATTAAAACTTCCTTTATATGCTTTCTCAGGCTCCACCCCTTCTTCCGCACATAAGACTAAATAATCGTCTACAGAACCATGAAAATCTTCTACCAGTTCTTTTGCGTTTGTTCCCTCATAGGAAATCAGCGCACGAATACCCATAACTTTACCAAAAAACACTCCATCTTCCTCAGAGAATTCAACACTTCCGATATAACCCTTGTACTCCATCGTGTTCTTCATATTAAACCCTCCTGCTCCAAAATTGACACTAATTGTTTTACTTGATAAGACTTAAGTTCATTCCCTGGATGCGGCTTGTGTAATAAAATTGGCGGGTGTTTCTGATTTTTAAACACCACTCTCGAACCACTTGTTTTCCCTTTATCCGAGCGTTCATATGCGAAAAAACCAAGTAAACTTTCAGCCTCTTCAAAAGTAAAATCTTTTGGTTTACTTTTTAACCTGTTTATAAGTTTGTCTTTTTTTCCCACTAAAATTCTCCTTTTAGTAATTATATTATATTTCTATTTTTGATTTTTTGCAACTATATTTAGTTGCTTTAATCGATTCTAAAATACCAATGTCGTTACATCACCTCCATTTTCCATATAAAATTTCACTCGTCAGATAACTTGTCGAAATGACGAGACAGCATATTCATGCCTAAGAACACCGAAAAAGAAACGGTGCAAGAAAAATCTCCCATTTGAAATGGGAATTGAAGTTGTATAATCATTATAATAGAAAAAACACCTTACTGGCAAGGTGCTTTTCCAAAACTATTTATTAAGTGCCAACTTGCTTCAAATACTTTGACAACTGCCAGAAGCGATATAGACGTCGGACAAAGAAATATGGTCCTGAGATGGCTGAAAGAATCACTTCTGCAATAAACAGGCCTGCATCTTCTGAGCGGGTGGTGTTGGTGGCATTTACGATATCTCGGGTGGCACCTCGTTTCCAAAGATTTGCTTCCGCCTGATGTCTGTACGTTTTGAGTTCAATCTTTATATATGACGTAAACGGAAAGAAAAAGCAGACTGCGAAAAGAAGAATTTTTCCAATTGCGCTTGGATTTAACATCTGACGAACAGACATGGCATTTAGGCGAACATCCCATACGAAGAGTGGAATCATCGCAATTTCCAGGCCATCATCTTTTATATACGCTACATTTGACTGCACATAGTTGCCAAAGAGTATCACCGCTGCAATCAAGCCGAAGCCAAGTGCAAAGGAAATCACCAGACGCTTTTTGATCTGAGCCAGTTCTTTTTCCGCACATTTGTCACAAATACCAATTCGGATATTGGCTCCCTGTAAGGGTGTATAACAGCTTTTACATTTCTTTTCTTCCATTCCATCCACCTCCTCACCTCTATCTTACCATAATATAGCTGCAAGTTCCTTTAATTTTTCTTACAATTTCATTTAAAGTCTCACTATTTTCGCAAGATGGCTGCATGATGCAAAAAGCAGGTCGAGAATTTCGTCTATTCCCGACCTGCCACATATTCTTCAATAAATATTATTCAGCGTCTTCCTTCTTCTCAGAACGCTCTTTTCTCTCGCCGCGGTCACGACGATCGTTGTTTCTTCTATCGTCACGACGGCCGCCGTCTCTGCGCTCTTCGCGCTTTGCCGGCTGAGCAAGCTTCTCAACGTCACATGTCATATCTTCCGGTCTCATTGTCAGGTTGATTCTGCCCATGCGGTCAACTTCTGCAACTCTTACAGTTACTTCATCGCCGATGTTTACAACGTCCTCAACTTTTGCAACGCGCTTGTCGGAAAGCTTGGAGATGTGAACCATACCATCCTTGTTCGGAGCAAGCTCAACGAATGCGCCGAATTCCATGATGCGAACAACCTTACCTGTGAAGATCATACCAGCTTCAACTTCTGTTACGATATTCTTGATGATGGAGATTGCTCTGTCGATCATAGCCTGGTCTGTACCGCAAACGTTTACTGCGCCATCATCTGTGATGTCGATCTTAACGCCTGTCTCTTCGATGATCTTATTGATCACTTTACCCTGCTTACCAACTACATCGCCGATCTTAGCCGGATCAATTGTGATCTGTGTGATCTTCGGAGCGTACTTGGACAGCTCTTTTCTCGGCTCGGAGATAACCGGTGCCATAACCTCGTCCATGATGTAGATACGAGCATCGTGGCAGCGTGCGATTGCTTCCTCGATGATCTGGCGTGTAAGACCGTGGATCTTAATATCCATCTGGATCGCTGTGATACCCTTATGTGTACCGCCTACCTTGAAGTCCATATCGCCGAAGAAGTCCTCAAGACCCTGGATATCTGTTAATACAAGGTAATCATCATCTGTATCGCCAGTTACAAGACCACAGGAAATACCTGCAACCATAGACTTGATCGGAACACCTGCTGCCATAAGGGACAGGGAAGATGCACAGATGGAAGCCTGGGATGTGGAACCGTTGGATTCCATTGTCTCGGATACTGTACGGATCGCATACGGGAATTCTTCCTCGCTCGGGAGTACCGGAACAAGTGCACGCTCAGCGAGTGCGCCATGACCGATCTCACGACGTCCCGGACCTCTGGACGGTTTTGTCTCACCTACAGAGTAGGACGGGAAGTTATAGTGGTGCATGTATCTCTTGGATGTCTCGTTCTCATCAAGACCGTCAAGACGCTGTGCCTCGGAAAGCGGAGCCAGTGTACATGCGTTAAGGATCTGAGTCTGTCCACGTGTGAACATACCGGATCCGTGAACTCTCGGTAAAAGGTCAACCTCAGCAGCTAACGGGCGGATCTGGTCGATCTTACGGCCATCCGGACGCTTGTGGTCTACTAAGATCATCTTTCTAACTGTCTTCTTCTGATACTGGTAAACAGCGTCGCCGATTAACGGTAACCACTCTTCGTTCTCAGCGAAAGCCTCTTCCAGACGAGCTGTGATGTTACGGATATTCTCCTCACGAACCTGCTTTTCGTCTGTAAATACTGCCTCTTCCATCTCTGTCGGCGGTACGATCTCCTTGATTGCTGCGAATAATTCCTCCGGAATTGCACAGCTCTCGTAGGAGTGCTTCTCTTTACCACACTCAGCAACGATCTTGTCGATGAACTTGATGATCTCCTGGTTTACTTCGTGAGCTTTGAAGATCGCATCGATCATCTGCTGCTCCGGAACTTCGTTCGCACCAGCTTCGATCATGATTACTTTTTCTCTTGTGGAAGCTACTGTTAAAGCAAGGTCGGATACCTTTCTCTGAGCAGCTGTCGGGTTGATCACGAACTCACCGTCGATTAAGCCTACCTGTGTTGTTGCACACGGGCCATCGAACGGGATATCGGAGATGCTTGTTGCGATCGCGGAACCGAGCATAGCTGTAAGCTCCGGGCTGCACTCCGGATCAACGGACATAACGAGGTTGTTTAATGTAACATCGTTTCTGTAATCCTTCGGGAATAACGGACGCATCGGTCTGTCGATTACACGAGCTGTGAGAACTGCATTTTCGGATGCCTTACCTTCTCTCTTTGTGAAACCGCCCGGGATCTTACCAACTGCGTATAATTTCTCTTCAAATTCTACACTTAACGGGAAGAAATCAATACCGTCTCTCGGCTTGTCAGATGCAGTTGCTGTAGAAAGTACAACTGTATCGCCGTAGTGCATGAATGCTGCACCGTTTGCCTGCTTAGCAACACGACCTACTTCAACAGTAAGTGTTCTGCCTGCAAGTTCCATAGAAAAACTCTTGAACATGGCTTTTTCTCCTTTACTAAATTTCTTTTACTCTGGCAGAAGAAGCCGAAACTACTAAGCTGTATACGAACGATTCATATACACTTTAGCGGTCTCGGAAGTTTCTTCCGCCGCCTCTGGTTTCTAAATTATGCCCACTTCGGGCGCTTTTCAGCCGCATTTCGATAAAAAACGGCCAAAGTTCCTAAAAAACAAGGGTGGGAACATCGTGTGCCCACCCTTAAGTTTTTAATTACTTTCTGATTCCTAACTTCTCGATAAGAGCACGGTAACCTTCAAGGTCTGTTTTCTTAAGGTATGCAAGGAGACCACGTCTCTGACCTACCATCATAAGAAGACCACGTCTGCTGTGGTGATCCTTCGGGTTCTCTTTTAAATGCTCTGTAAGCTCTGCGATTCTAGCTGTAAGAATAGCGATCTGTACTTCCGGTGAACCTGTGTCGCCTTCTTTTCTGCCGTATTCAGCGATAATAGCTGCCTTCTTTTCCTTTGAAATCATTTTGATTTCCTCCTTAAAATAAAATAATATTCTTACCGATCACTAAGTTCCGGTTGGAGTCATCCGTAAACTGAGCGTCGGCGCTTAACACACCATTGAAGTATAGCACACTCTTTTTCAAAAGTAAACATAAATTTTGTTCTAATTTTAATACTTTTTTAGTATCCAGGGCCTATGCCGGATGAGCTGACAGGACCACTGCCAGGACCTACGCCGGCAGGTCTTGTCTCGGTGAGACCTGCAACGATGGTCTCAGGAATGCCAGAACCTGTTTCGGGTGTCATGGTCTCATTGGGTGCTGCAAAATTGGGATCTGTCGCCGGACCGGCCGGTCTCGTCTCCGTAAGCGCACCGGTTTCCGGTGTCAGGGACGGATCAGAAGGACTGGTCTCTGTCGGCGGGATCGGCTCTGCCGGGCTGGTCTCCGTCGGGGAGATCGGCGCCGGAACTGTTGTCTCAGGGACTACCACCGGGGACTGGACTTCCGTAGAGGGCACCGCCGGCTCAGTTTCTGGAACTGTAGGTGCTTCTGTCGGAGCTTCTGTTGTCTCTGCCGGGGCTGTCTCAGGCGCTTTGGTCGGCTGAGGAGCCGGTTTGGTGGTCTCCACCGGTTTTGTTGC
>JAFUMF010000162.1 GCA_017482945.1 Lachnospiraceae bacterium | reverse complement strand
TGATGTCAAGCACCACACGCGCCTGCGCCGCCAGGCTCGGGTTGATATGGATCAGCCGGTCGGTCACATCCTTATGCACTGTACTTTTCGAGATCCCAAACCTCTTCGCAGTCTGCCTCACCGTCGCGTTCTCATCTATGATGTAATTGGCAATCTGGATTGCCCGCTCTTCGATATATTCCTTCATGGGCTCGCCCCTGGGGATGTTTTTTACAACATATGAAGGGAACGAATAAAATATGTAATATAAAAAACTGCTGCCGCACGATCACTCAATCGTACAGCAGCAGCTCCATTTTTATTTCACCGGCATCGGCACAGGAATCTCCTTCGGAATCGGACACTTGTATGTCTTTCCGTTCATCTGTTTCTTAAACTCTTCCTTCGCCTGTTCCACAAGCTCCGGCTCGTCCACCAGCTTCATCGCTGTCGCTGCCATGACTTTCGCTCCGTAAAGCATGCCCTTCATACCAATGCTCATACCGGCGCATGCTGTAATCTGCCAGCTGTGGCCAGGTGCTGCCAGGTTGTTTGTGGCAGTCATAAGCTGTACACACGGTACGATGTGCATAACATCTCCTACGTCTGTGGAACCATATCCATCCTCATTGAGGACCGGAGAAACAGTGGTGCAAAGCGGGCCATTCTCCAGAGCGCCGGTCGCTTTCACGACCTCGTACTGCTGGCTCTTCGCGTTCAATGTTTCCGCAAATGCCTTCTCTTCCTCTGTCCACTGCGGAAGCTCGATCTGCTCCATCACATCATGAGTCACATTGCTGAGCAGAACCGGATTTAATGTGTTATAGCATCCGCCCTTGAACTCGATCTCAAGCTTTGTCTCTGTCATGTGAGCAGCGCCTTCTGCACACTTTACAAGACGTCTGTAGGTATCTTCCACTGCTTCACGGCTCATCGCACGCACATAATACCAGACACTTGCCTTATCCGGCACGATATTCGGAGCTGTACCGCCCTCTTTGATCACATAATGGATACGAACATCACTAGTCACATGCTCACGAAGATAGTTTGCACCGATGTTTGTGATTTCAACTGCATCCAGAGCAGAACGTCCGTTGTGCGGATCGCCGCCAGCATGGGCAGTAATTCCATGGAAATGGAACACAGCACTGTTAAGGCCAGTCATTGTTCCAAGGGTCACATGGTTTGTAGAAGAACCGTGCCAGGAGAACGCCGCATCCAGCTCTGTGAATGCGCCTTCACGTGCCATAAATGCTTTACCGGTCAGAACTTCTTCCGCCGGGCAGCCATAAAATACAACCGTTCCCTCTTTTCCGGAGGCCTCAAGTTCCGCTTTCATACCAAGTGCTGCACCAACACAGGCAACGCCCAGCAAGTTGTGTGCGCAGCCATGTCCCGGAGCGCCTGCACAAATCGCTTCTTTTTCATCGCTGACCTTCTGGCTGAGGCCCGGAAGTGCATCGTACTCACCAAGGAAACCGATCACCGGGTGGCCTTTTCCCCATGTGGCACGGATCGCAGTCGGCATTCCCACATAACCGACTTCCACCTCAAAACCAGCATTTCGAAGTACTTCGGCAGTCCACTCACATGCCTTCACCTCATTAAACGCAGTCTCCGGATACTCCCAGATCTTCTTCGCCAGATCTGTGAGAATTTCCGCGTTCTGGTCAACCGCTTTTGTCGCAATACTATTTATCATGCCAAACCATCCTTTCTGTGGCCTCCGAGACTTCGGGGGCGGTGTTGCTTTATTAGTTAATATTTATTTTACTTCTGAGAAATATGCTTGTCAACCTGAGGAACAAGACAGTATTCTGTGATATTAGTCTATCCCAACTACTCTCTCCTCTGAAACACTCCGCCAATCGCCAATTCCGCCCGGTATTTCGCCACCGTCCTCCTGGAAATCGGCATTCCTTCACGTTCCAGCAACTTTGCCAGCTGCTCGTCGCTATACGGCTTCTTTTTATCTTCCCCGTCAACCAGCGCTTTCAGTCGGTCCTTAACCGTATTCCGGCTCACATCCTCACCATCACTGCTGCCTGCCGAAATACCGACCGTAAACAGATTCCGGAGCAACAGACATCCAACCGGAGCCAACAAATATTTATCACGAATCGCCCTGCTCACCGTAGACTTGTGGATCTCGCACTCCTCCGCAATCATCTCCAGCGTCATCGGCCTCAGCACATCCCGTCCAAGAAGATACCCATCCTGATGCTTCAGGATCTTCTCAGAAATCTTAATCAACGTATTCCGCCGCTGCTCCACCGCATTCATAATAAACTGCGCACGACGAAGCTTCTCCTCAAAATACGCCTTAAGCTCCGCGTCCTGCGCCGTCTCCATCATCTGCAGATAAAACGAATTGATCCCGAAACTGCCGGTCCACTTATCATTTAAACTGATGGTCCATTGACCATCCTGGTATCTGAAAAGAATATCCGGGAAAATATATTGCGTCCGCTCTTCGCCGTATCCATTCAGAGGTCTTGGATTCAGCTTCTTAATCACCTGCAGCAGTTTCCTCACATCTGCAGACGACAATTTCAATGCCCTGGAAATACTGCTGATTCTGCCCTCCGCCACATCATTCAAATGTTCACGGATAATCCGCAAGAGCAGCTCTTCCTGATCCATTCCCTGCACCTGCAATGCCAGACATTCCTCTAAATCAGCCGAAAAAATCCCTCTCGGCTCCAGCTCCTTTAACTCCGCAAGGACCTGTTCCACATCACACTCATCAACTTTTAAAACACTGGCAATTTCATGCGGCAAAATCGTCAGATAGCCACTCTGGTCCAACGATTGTATACAAAATTCCACAATCCGTTTCTCATTTTCATCACGTCCGTTCCATGAAAGCTGCGAGACGATCATATCCTCAATGGATGGGCTGCTGCCTTCTCCCTCATACAAATTGATTTCTCTATGTTCCTGATCCGAAGAACCGGAATAAAAACGGTCATATTCCCGATAGCTGACCGAAACGTCACGCTCCTGCTCATAAACCGAATACTCCACCAGAGGATTTTCAATCTCTTCCTTCTGCAAGTACTCCT
>JAFUMF010000161.1 GCA_017482945.1 Lachnospiraceae bacterium | reverse complement strand
GCAAAAGAGTTTAAAGAGAACGGTGGAAAACTGGCCGGATGCTTATGCTCCTACACCCCGCAGGAACTTCTGGATGCGGGCGGAATCGCAGCAGTTGGCCTTTGCGGAACCAGCAATGAGACCATTCCGGATGCAGAGACAGTGCTCCCGAAGAATCTCTGTCCGTTGATTAAAGGCACATACGGCTTTGCCCTGACACAGAAATGTCCATACACATATTTCTCCGATATCATCATCGGTGAAACGACCTGTGACGGCAAGAAGAAAATGTACGAGTTGTTAAATGACCTGAAAGAGACATATGTGATGCAGCTTCCGCAGGGCCAGGGACGTGCCTATGCCAACGACATCTGGTACGAGGAAGTGAAGCTCTTAAAGGCAAAGCTGGAAGAAAAGTTCGACGTGGAGATTACAGATGAGAACCTGAGAGCAGCTGTTGCAAAGAGAAATGAGCTTAGAAAAGCGATCCTGGACATGTATCATTTACAGGAACATGTACCGCCGGCAATGCGCGGCACAGAGATGATGCTGGCGCTTCAGAAGGGCACATTTACATTTGATATCGATCAGCAGATCGAGAATGTGAGATCCCTTGTGGAGCGTGTAAAGACTGCATACGAGGCAGGTGAGCGTCCGGTTCCGAAGTCTGCAAAAAGAATCCTCATTACAGGATGTCCGACCGGCGGCGTGATCCAGAAGATCGGTATGGTTGTTGAGAGCAACGGTGGTGTGATCGTATGTCTGGATGACTGCAGCGGAGAACGTACAAGAAGCAAACTGATCGATGAGAAGGCAGAGGATATCATCCGTGCGATCTCCGATACATACCTCTCCATCAACTGCTCCGTCATGACCACAAATGAAGGACGTCTTGAAAATACAAAGAAGATGATCGAGAAGTACAAAGTTGACGGCGTGATCGAAGTCGTTCTTCAGGCATGCCATACCTTCAATGTAGAGTCTTACAAGATGCGTGAAATGGTGGAAGAACTGGGAGTTCCATATTTGAAACTGGAGACCGATTACTCCACTACAGACAGCGGTCAGATTGAAACCCGTATTGCGGCGTTTATTGAGATCCTGTAAGCTGGATGAATATAAAATATGAATAAAATGGCCGGTCCAGGCAGAGGGAAACTGCTTCGGACCGGCCATCTTTTTAATTATAGGATTTTTATATGCATGGAAGAGAGAGAAATGAATATCTCCCCAGGCTTTCATTGGCCGGGGGAGATATACTTTAATATAGGGGGGTATTATGAGCAACGATTAAATTGCTGTGAACATCTGCTCGTAATTTTCCGGTAACTTGATCGCTTTGCTTGTCAGCTTCGCCATTGTGTAGTTGGAGCGGAAGAACTGGCTGCGGTTACGTGTCGGGTCGCCGCATACGATTACAACAATCTTCGCATCCGGTCCGAATAACGGAACCATTCTCTGCGGATCATCGGATTCATACCATTCAGGGCCAAGGTTACCTTTGGCAACTTCTTCTTTTAAGCTATACGGCTGCCAATGATTGAAACGGGAAGCATTCAGCTCGAAGTATTCAGCAGTAACTTTGGCGTGAGAAAGGATGTATTTTGCAATAGATTCTTTATCGTAACCTTCTTTTGCAAGGAGTTTTGCAACAACCGGACTTAAGAAGAGTACATGATTCTCATCGTACTTACGCATTGTCTCGTACGGCTCGATCATTCTGATAGCCCAGTCTGTCATATAGTCTAAATGCTGGATAGCAGTTGTACCATTTGTCTGCATCGGGTCACTGCAAACACGACCGGATACGATGGAAACAACGTTTTCACCCTTTGCAAAACCGCGCATCTCAGCAACAGTCTTGAAACCGATCTCTTCACAAACCTGATCGTTCTCCGGGATAACCGGGCGGAACATCTGGCCATGTGTGGACATGTCTGTGGAACCGATATGGAAACCGGCGATGTTGCGGAGCATTAAGCGGTAGAAGCGGCCGATTGTGATATTCGGCATGCAGTCCGGACGCTGGTGACCGATCTTATAGTTGAATTTTAAGATATCGCGGATCGGTCCGTTTAACATGATCATCGCTTCCCAACCCGGAGTAGCACCGGAGTCTTTTACGCTGAATTCCGGAGTTACCATGATCTCTGCGATTGCAAGGAGGATTGGCATGTATTCCGGACGACATCCGGCCATAACACCGTTAACCGCTGTTTTCCATACAGTACATTCAGCCATGGACGGCTCTGTGATACCGATCACTTCTTCCGGATCACGGTCTGTGTATTTTAAGAATTCTTCTACTTTTTCAATTGTCGGCGGTACTACCGGAAGACCGTCAGACCATTTCTTCTCATAGAAGTAGTCCTGGATTTCCTCATATGTGCCCTCGAATACGATGTCACGGGAACCCGGGCCTTTCTTTTTCGCCTTTACAGTGCTCTTAACCGGCTTTGTGAATGCCTCGATGATCTTCGGAACGATTACTTCACGTACATTCTTGCGAAGGTCATCCGGAGTATCAAGTGCGATCGCGTTCGGATATTCGATCACATGAGCATCCGGGTAACCGGCACTCTTTAAAATCTGTTTCGCCATGGTTGGGAAACCTTTGCAGAGGATACCAACAGCCGGGAGACCAAGATCTTCAACGAGAGCCACACCGCGTGCAACAGCCGGAGAACAGGTACCACAGCATCCGTTACCAACGATCACTGCATCAACTCCTGCAG
>JAFUMF010000160.1 GCA_017482945.1 Lachnospiraceae bacterium | reverse complement strand
GGAGATTCCAACGATGATGATTCTGAATCAGATCACAATATAAATATAGAAGAAACAAATTAAAAGGAGACAACAATTATGACAGAGATTAAAACTTTAAAGAAAATAGATGCATCCAGCGCACCGAAACTTGACGCGACATTAAAGGCAGCGATCGACGGCGGTGAGTTAGAGATTATTGTGGATATGACCGAGACTACCTATATTTCTTCTGTTGGTCTTCGTGCATTCGCATCTGCGCAGAAGAAGATGAATAAGCTTGGCGGTTCTATGGTTCTGACACATGTGCAGGCATGCATCAAAGAGATCTTTGAAGTGACTGGATTTGGAGGCGTTCTTACGATTGAAGAAGATTAACGACAACAGCCCGGTCGGCGAATTGTCATTGGAGCAGAAAATATGGATCGGTGGAGGGACGTTCCTTCGTGCGATCCGTCCGATGATTTTGTATGTGTGTCTGCCGGCGTTATTTATGACCATTGGTATGATCCTGATGAAGGACAGAACGGCGGATGATATGATCTCTGCCAGTGGTAACTTCTATTATGCGCTCGGTATTATTTTCACGGTTGTGATCTTACACCGGAGAAGCAAAAAGCGTGGAAGTTCTCTGGAAGCAGATGCGACTTTGGAATACAAGGAACTGGATAAAAAGAAAATATCGACGCTTCTCTTGATGGGACTCGGCTTTGGATTTTTCTTTTCCGCCTTATTGACGGTATTTCCGTTCCCGAAGTTCCTGATCGAAAGCTATAGAAGCTCTTCGAACACTCTGAATGTGGGCACGGACCAGATACTTGCTCTTGTATCGACAGCGGTTCTGGCGCCGATCACAGAAGAAATCGTGTTCCGTGGCTATATGTTAAACCGTTTGCTCGAATGGTTTAAAGAAAAAGAGAGTGTCCTCATTTCAACGGCGATCTTTGCGCTTTGTCATGTGTCGATCCTCTGGATCGCGTACGCGTTCGTAATGGGACTGCTGCTCGCGAAGGTCTCGGTCGAAGAAGACAATATTGCCTATTCCATCGCTCTCCACATTGGCTTTAATGCAAGTGTGGTACCGATCTGGATCGTGAACCGTGTGCCGGTACTGGAGCGGATTTTGTTCGCGAATAACATTTTAATCGCAATTTACGGCATTGTGGCCTGTTACGGCGCAGTGCAGCTTTATAGAAAATACAGGAAGGAGACTGAAAAATGGTAAAGAAGATCGCATTGGGAATTGTTGGGTTTCTTTTATCAACAATCCTGTTAGGCTTTGGCGTTGCTACACTGATTTTTACAGTGATCCCGAATCTGATCAGTGGCGGTGGGGGAAGCATGATCGACTATCTTCTGTTGTTCCGTCTGGAGACCTACGCAATTGGTGCCGGCGTGACTGCGCTGATCGTAGTGTTGTATTTCCTGTTCCGCAGACCGACAGCGAAACGTGCGAAAAAGCTGATGAAGGGCAAAGCGGAGAACTTTGACAGTAACCTGGAAAACTCCCGCTTTATGACGGAAAAAGAAAGAGACTTCAACTTTACACCGTATAAGTTTACAAAACTGAACGAGTCTAAGAAAGACGGTGTTCCGGTTTACGCACAATATAATAAGAAGAGAAAAGAACTGGATGTCAACCTGGCATCTCCGATGCACGGCCTGATCATCGGTGCTACCGGTTCCGGTAAGACAACCACATTCATCAACCCGATGATCCAGATCCTCGGCAATTCCTCCGCAGGATCTTCGATGATCTGTACGGACCCGAAGGGTGAGCTGTTCCAGTTACATAGTAAAAAACTGGTAGAGCGCGGATATAAAGTAATGGTTCTCGACCTTCGTGATCCATACAGCTCTTTCCGTTGGAATCCGCTGGGAGATATTTATGACCGCTATCAGTTATACCTGAATACAGGAAACGAGATTTACAAACACTTTGAGCCGATCTCCGAGAGTGATCTGGAACTGGTGAACAAACCGGAGGAGTACGGTGAAGAGTGGTACGAGTATGACGGAAAAGCGTACGCGATCCGCAAACAGCTGTTGAGCGTGATCAAGATCGCCCGCCAGAAAATTTATGACGAACTTTACGAGGACTTAAATGACCTGATCAGTGTTATCTGTCCGGTCGAG